>CAZHNW010000006.1:33689-60216 GCA_964534225.1 uncultured Leptospirales bacterium
CGGATTTGATTGGATGAAATTTCCAACAGCGGCGCTTCGATAAATTCCAATTTTTTTAACAAAATCGATGACGATGACATCGAAATCGTTCAGTCAGAACTCTGTATCGACGATGTGCAGGTCTGGTACCTCTCCGACATGGTGACCCGTGAATGGCTCTACAATAATGGCCAGGGCCGCATCAATGCTATCCATCCCATCTATGGCGAAGAAAACGGTTACCGGCCGAAAAAGGTCAGTGCCCTTTACTATTGCGTTCCATAAACATTCAGGCGATACTGAAGGCGCGAAAGCGTTTTCGCGCCTTCAGTATCGCATTTTTTTATCTTCTTTTACTAAATTCTCTCTCCAGGGCTTCCTTAACTGTGTCAACATCCGGTGAAAGTTCAACAGGCCTGTTGGCGTATTTACTTTTTACACCCGCAAGTTTCTCTTCATGGTAGCCTACCTTGAACTCTGAGAATTTCAGGCCGTGCGCCGTAGAGATGATAATGGTACGTCCCTTCGGATCAATCTGCTTTTTCTCGAGAAGTTTCATCAGTACCGCAAGGGCCACGCCGGTGTGGGGGCAGGTGTACATGCCGGTGCGGTCTGCAAGGGCTGCGGCATTGGCCAGCTCTTCCTCGCTGGCCTGTTCAACAATGCCGTTGAATTTTTTCAGGGTTGTAATTGCCTTTTCTACGGACACGGGGTCACCGATCTGTATTGCCGAGGCAAGGGTCTTTTTCGGGGTCACTGCCTGAAAGTTTTCAAAGCCCTCCAGGTATGAAAGGTAGAGGGGGTTGGCGTTTTCTGCCTGGGCCAGTACGATCTGCGGCAGTCGGTCTATGAGGCCCAGTTCGTACATCATCATGAAACCGTTGCCCAGGGCAGAGACGTTTCCCAGGTTGCCTCCCGGAATAATGACAGTGTCGGGGACCTCCCAGTTGAACTGCTGTACCATTTCGATTGAGATGGTCTTTTGTCCCTCGATGCGGAGGGAGTTCATTGAGTTGGCAAGGTAGATGGTTTCGTCCTTTGTAACTTCCTGCACTACCCGCATGCACCCGTCAAAGTCGGTGTCAAGGGACATGACAATGGCGTCGTTGGCCATGGGCTGTACCAGCTGTGCCGTGGATATCTTGTTGCTGGGAAGAAATACTATTGATGGTATGCCCGCATATGCCGCGTAGGCGGAGAGGGCAGCTGACGTGTCTCCCGTGGAGGCGCAGGCCACTGCCTTGATGTTTTTTCCACGCTGGATCATTTCGTTAACCTGGCTTACCAGTACGGTCATGCCCAGGTCCTTGAACGAACCGGTGTGGCTGTTGCCGCACATCTTGACCCAGAGGTCTTTCATCCCGAGACTTTCGCCGAAGCGCTTTGCCCAGAAGAGGTTAGTGTTCCCTTCGTTCATGGATACAATGTTTTCATTGTCGATGTCAGGTATGACCCATTCTTTTTTGCCCCAGATGCCGCTGGCATAGGGCCACCGGTTGGTGCCCGCCCGGGAGGCGAAGAGCTCCTTCCATTGATCGGCGGTACGGTCACGCAGTCGTTGCATGTCATGGTTTACTGCCAGAAGGTTTCCGCATTTTTTGCAGCGGTAAACGATTTCGTCAAGCTGGTATTCTTCGTCGCATCCCCCTATACATCTGAAAACGGCGCGGTAATTATCACTCATTGTTACTTCCTCGTTTTTTAGTCTTCGACCCTCAGTATTATCACGTCTCCCCTGACGAAATCGAAATTTCCGATTTCTTTAGCGGCATTGAGTATTGCCGCTTCATCAACTTCATGGACCATGATGATGAGGGGAACAAAATCTTCTTCTGTTTCTTTTTGAATGACCGATGCAATGGAGATATTGTATCTTCCCAGGACACCGGAAATACGGGAAAGTATTCCCGGGGCGTCCTTCGAATGAATGCGCAGGTAGAACTTGCTTATTCTTTCTTCTGGTGTTGACAGCTGCAGACTTTTGGAAATCGAAAGGGGTACTGTTCTGCCCCCTTCTGCAAGAGCAGTCTGCATGATATCACTGACGACAGCGGAGGCGGTGGGTAAACTTCCTGCACCCTTACCAAAAAGGGTTACAGGATCGGTCATGTCACCGTCATACATAACGGCGTTGAATTCGTTTCGTACCGCTGCAAGGGGATGTTCAAGGGGAATCATCGTGGGATGGACACTGATGTTGAGTTTTTCATCTGTCATGCGGGCTATGCCGAGAAGCTTGACGCAGTATCCCATGTCATGGGCATAACTGATGTCAACATCTGTTATGCGGGTTATCCCCTCGATGGGAATAGCGCTGAAATCGACTTTTCCATGGTAGGCCATCATTGCCAGAAGGGCTATTTTATGGCCCGCATCATATCCTTCAATGTCGAAGGTAGGGTCCGCCTCGGCGAATCCCCTGTCCTGCGCATCTTTGAGAGTCGTATCAAAGGGAAGCCCCATTTCATCCATCTGTGACAGTATATAGTTGGTGGTGCCGTTGAGTATTCCCATGATGGAACGTATCCGGTTCCCCACCATTCCCGTGGTGAGACTCAAAAGACAGGGGATGCCCCCGCCTATGGCGGCCTCGAATCCCAGGTGGAGACCCGCTTTATCTACGGCGGCAAAGATTTCACTTCCCTCTTCGGCAAGGAGTTTTTTGTTTGCCGTGACAATATGTTTTCCCCGGGCAACGGCTTCGAGTAAAATTGATTTGGCCGGTTCGATACCGCCGATGAGTTCAACAACACAGTCAATGTCGGGAGATGAGGTAACGTCCCGCCATGAGTCGGTGAGGGTGACGTGTCCTTCAAGGTGAGTGACCGCCTCACTGCGCACATCGCATATCATGGCTATGGTAAGGGTAACCCCTGTGCGGGCTTCGATAAGTGTACCGTTTTTTTCAATAAGTTCATGCAGCCCCCTGCCGATGGTCCCGTAGCCTATAAGTCCGATTTTTACCTGTTTCATATAAATTCCCTTTTTTATGCCCGGTTTTACCCATAAAAAACCTGTCTCCACGGGGAAGACAGGTTCTCACGTTATTGAAAAGAAGCTGTTTTTGTCAATAATACTTTTAGCCAGAGGGTCTTTTTACTTTTCGTTATTTTCTCTGGTGATTTTTTCATTTTTATCGACAATGAATTCGTCAATGGTATGTTTCACTGAATCAGACTGGTCTCTCATTGATGAAGCCAGTTTTGCCACGAGCTGGGCTGAGCCGGCAATACTCTGGACGGATTCATTGATTTTCGATATCGCTTTAAGGATTTCCTGGCTGGTCATTTTCTGTTCCTGTGTGGCTGTGGCAATCTGGTCGGACATGTCGTTAATTGACTCAACGTCAGTCATAACCTGCTGGCTTCCCCGTATCTGTTCAGTAGAAGAGAGGGCAATTTCACTGATGAGTTTCGCGGCAATTTCTATTTTATTTATCATGTCGGTTATTGCCGTTGCTGTCCTGGCGACAAGAGTTGATCCTGTTGCCACTTCGCTTCTCGAGTTGGTAATGACTTCTTCGATTTCTTTCGTGCTCTGGGCCGTGGCATCGGCAAGCTTGCTTATCTCTTCTGCAACAATGGCAAATCCCTTGCCGTGTTCTCCCGCCCTGGCCGCTTCGATGGAGGCATTGAGAGAAAGAAGGTTTATCTGTTCTGAAATATCATTGATGATGCTGACAATGTCGACAATGCGCTCAGATGATTTGGAAACGCGTTCGATACTTTTCGTGGTTGTGTGAAGCATTTTTTCTGTTTCCCTGGCGTCATCAACAGTATTCTGTGTTTCATTGCTGACATTGCCTGAGTGGTCGCCTACGATTTTAGTGGCGGCATTGAGCTCTTCCATGGCAGCGCTTGTGGCGCTTACCTTTTCAGCCTGTTTGCCCGCGGCACTGGCAACGTTTTCTATGTTTGCCATGAGCTCTTCGTTAGCAGAGGTGGTTTCTTCGACCGATGCTGCCTGGTTCTGTGATTCTTCTTCAAGCATTTTGCTTGTTTCGGCAAGTGAGTCAGCATTGGCGTAGAGTTCGCGTATCATTCCCTTGACAGAGATGATGGCGTTCTTTGTGCGTACGATCAGGGCGTTTATGGCCTCGATGAGTTCATCCGTTTCACCGCGAATGGCTTTCTTATAGACACGGCAGTCTTTGCAACAGGCCTCGAACTTGTCCATGCCTTCGGGAATGTCTTTCCCCTCGAGACAGAGGGTCCCGTCAATGGCCCAGCAGGCACGGTTCGGGTTATCCCAGGCCACGCAGTTTTCATGGGGACAGTTTTTTACATCCTTGCATTTAAGGTAATGTGTCTGCGGGATGAAGATGCTATAGTCGCCTTTGCTTACTTCTGTTGCGACATCGATAACACGCCGCAGGGGCCTTGAAATGCGGGATGATACAAAGGTACTGAAAAAGATGAGAGAGGGAATGCCTCCGATCAGGATCAGGAGAATCACAAGGAACATCATATCCAGGGTGCTGAGGATGTCGCTGTATTCCGCCTTAGCTACGATAATCCAGTCCCACCTGTCGAAATGAGTAAAAAAGGCAAGATGCCGGGTAATGTGGCCTTCGCTGTTTTCAATGAAATATGATGTATGACCTTCACGCTGCGAAACGATTTCCCGGCTGAAGTATTTTCCCGTGACGGGGTCTTTCATGTTTTTGATATTCTGTCCTGTTCGTGACGGATGCCAGACCAGCTGGTACTGGGAATTGACAACGTACATGCTGCCGGTTTTTCCGATTTTTGTCGAGGCGAGAATGTCGAATATGGCGGTTTTCGGAGCGGGGACACCCACGTAGAGGGCGCCGATGATTTTTCCCCCAGGGGACCTGAGGGGCTGGTAGTGCGTAATGGTCCATTTCCCCACAACCATTGCCCTGCCGATATAGGGTTTTCCCTTTTTAACGGTACGGTAGACAAGACTTTCCGGGGGAATATAAGTAAGGATAGCCCTTTTCCCTTCCGCTGTCTTTACATTTGTTGAGATGCGAACCATGCCCTTTTCATGAAACTGAAAGATGGTGGCACTTGCCCCTTTCCTGCCGATTTTTTCAACTATTCTGTCAACGGTGGCATAATTTTTAAGAAAGGGCCCCCTGGCGGAACTCATGACAGGGAGTTTGACCTCTGAAACCTCCCCTGTCGCCTGGTTCCTGATTTTCAGGGAACGGGTGTCGCGGCGCAGGTATACGCGCCTGTAGGGAGCAAATTCTTTTCGTGCCACTGCATAGGCGACATTGATGTCTTTCATGAGGCGGCGGTCTAAAGCCTCATACTGGGTTTCGCACATTTTTTTGACATTTGTCAGTGCGTTTATCATGGTTTGTTCTGCCTGGTCGAGGGTTGATGAGCGGGCGAAGAAGTAAATGATTATCATTGATCCAATAAGAGGAAGGATCGATGCAATGGTCATGTATTTGAGAATGGTTCCCCTGAGTCCGTAAAAGATTTTCCTGATTTTCATGAATGTTTTCCCGATAGCCTGTAATAGCGATTCTGCCCGGCAGCCCGGTATGGAGAGTCAGAATCTGCCGGGGAACGTTAATTTTTATCCTTATTTCTTTGGCAATTATTATTGATGCAGGTGGATTGTCAATTTTTTATTATAAGTATTAACACTGTCCCACAAAAGTGGAAATATAAAGTCAACGGGAAAGGGGCCGGGTCGACTTTTTCTTGACGGGTGGTATCAGCCGCCGCTACACTGTGATTTCCGTGAACCTGCTCCGGGGCTTCCGCGGAAGAAAAAAATCAGGGACAAGAAATGCAGAAGAAAACCATCAGGCGTATCGGGTTTATCTCCACGAGGATTGCCGGTACCGACGGGGTAAGCCTGGAGATTGAAAAGTGGAGCACTGTTCTTGCACGTAACGGGTATGTCTGTTTTTATTTTTCCGGCGAGTCTGACCGTCCCGCGGGGGTTTCCCGTGTTGTTCCCGAGGCCCATTTCTCCCATCCAGCCGTTATGGAGCTGCAGGGCAGTCTTTTCGGGGGAAGTTTAAGGCCCCGCGCCGTCACCGATGAGGTCCATCGCCTGAGGGCACGCCTGAAAGATGAGGTGCAGAGTTTTATAACCGATTATAACATTGACCTGGTTATTCCGGAGAATATTTTTGCCATCCCGATGCATGTACCCCTGGGACTGGCAGTGACGGAAGTTATCGCAGAAACAAACATTCCTGTCATCGCTCATCATCATGATTTTTCCTGGGAGAGGGAACGTTTTCTCCAGAGTGCCGCTGATGATTTTCTTGCCGCTGCCTTTCCCCCGGTTCTGCCCTCAATGCGGCACGCTGTTATAAATTCAATAGGCGCCGAAGGACTTGCCCTGCGGCGGGGCGTTTCGTCGGTTATTGTGCCCAATGTCTATGATTTTGCCACGCCCCCCCGCAGTCCCTCACCTGAAAAAGTGGCCGCGGTAAGAAAGGCCGCCGGTGCAGCTGAAAAAGATCCCCTGGTTTTGCAGCCCACCCGAATCATTCCCCGCAAGGGAATCGAGCGCGCCATAGATCTCGTCGTCGCCCTGGATATGGAGCGCCCCCTTCTTCTTCTCTCTCATGCATCCGGCGACGAGGGAGACGACTACTGGTTAATGCTGCGCGAGTATGCCGAAATTCGGGGAGTGGAATGTGTCATGCTTGCCGGTGAGGTCTCTAAAGGGGGAGGTGAAACTTCCTTTTCATTTGCCGATATCTACGGTGCCGCTGACTTTATTACGTATCCTTCACTCTACGAGGGTTTTGGCAACGCTCTTCTCGAGGCGGTCTATTACCGGCGCCCCTTTCTGGTGAACCGTTATCCCGTTTTTATCAGTGATCTTGAGCCCCTGGATTTTGATTGCGTCAAAATGGACGGGTTCATCAGTCATGAAGTTGTTGAAAAGGTACGGGAGATGATTTATAATGACAGTAAAAGAAAAAAAGCCGTGAAAAAAAATTATACTCTTGGAGAGAGATTTTTCAGTTTCGAGGTTCTTGAAAAGAAACTCCGTTCTCTTCTCGAGAGTTTTATGGATTAGATGGAGGTTAAAATGGGTATCCCTTCTTTTGGACAACTGCTTGTAGATGATGGTATTATAACAGATGAACAGCTTGAAAGCGCCCTTGCCATGCAGCGCAGCCGCCGTGATCAGAGAAATCTCATCGGTGTTATCCTGATTCGCCTTGGTTATATCTCCAAGGAGACACTGGTTAAATACCTGGCGATTCAGACAGAAATGCTCATGAAGGAGTACCCGGAAAAGTCAGTTCCTCACCTGGGAGAACTCCTGGTCAAAGATGGTGAAATAACCGAAGAGCAGTTGAAAAAGGCCCTGTCTCAACAGGAAATGAAGGGCCCTGCTCCCCTTGGTATTATTCTGATGAAAATGAACGCCATTGACAGTGACGTCCTGGTTAAGTACCTTGTCAGGCAGACTGCCATGGCTGTCAGTGATGAAGGGGAGGGGTAACGGCAGAAAACTTTCAGTTTTCGCCAGTTTTTTCTTTTTTTCTGAAGGCAAAGGTGTTTACCTGGGTCTTCAGCTGTTCAGCCAGCCCGGAGAGTTCTTCTGAACTTCCTGCCATCTCTTCTGCCCCGGTGGCATTCGCCTGGGTCAGTTCGTTTATGACTGCCAGGCTTTTTACTATTTCTCCCGCGGCTGTTTTCTGTTCCGCCGTGGCGTCGCTGATAATAACGGCATGTTTTTCCACTTCTTCGGCAATGGCATCGGTGCTCTGGTTGGCGCTGCTCAGTTTTTCCATGAAGCTGGCAAGGGATTCTACCATGGTATTTATGGAAGTAAGGCCCTCGATAAAGCTGGTAAGCATTTTGACATTTTTTTCAACGCTGGCAATACCCTGTTCGATTTCTGATTCGCTCGCCTTAATAAGGCCGCTGATTTCCTTTACGCTGCTGGTGGTCTGGTCTGCCAGCTTTGAGATTTCATCGGCAACAACGGCAAAGCCCCGGCCCGCGTCTCCCGCCCGTGCCGCCTCGATGGCTGCATTCAGAGAAAGAAGGTTGATCTGGTCGGAGATGTCGTTAATGATACTGATGATTCCTGACATTTCTCCTGAGCGTTCATTGATCTGGCGCATGATTGTGTTCATCTGCAGGAGTTCACGCTCTTCCGAGCGTGCCTGGTCTGCGATTGATGATGATGTTTGAAGGGCCTCGCTGATTTTTGTACCCATGTCCGCTGTCAGGGTGGTGAGCCCCTTCATCTCCTGTGTAAGTGACTGTATTTTTTCCTTCTGCAGTTCAGTGCTGCGTGCCACGTTTTCATTGCCAGCCGAGAGTTCTTCAACCGTGGCGGTGATTTCTTCTGCAGAAGAGGCCTGGTCCTGGGCGTTCGTGGAAAAGGTAAGAGATGTTCCCGACATCTCAGATGATGACGAGGCAAGTACCTGGGCGATATCCTGGACCGAGGTGATAAGATTTTCAATGGCCTCGTAGTAATCCTGCCGGTCTGCCTCTTCCTTCATTTTTTTCTGCGTTTTCCTGTTAATGGAAAGAAGAAGGTAACAGATAAGGGATACAATAATAATGTCAAAGGAACAGTTAATGACCGCGGTTACCGCTTCTTTGCGGGGTATCCCCGGGGTTATGAAGAGATAGGTCCCTGATATGACAAGAACAATAAGGGAGACAAAGAGTGTCAGGTTCCTTCCACAGAAGAGGGCGCTGAAGACGATAAAAACCAGCAGGTGATAACCGGTAATGAAGTGGCCGATGTAGATTTTTTTTTCTCCGAAGAGGGCGTAGGCAGCAAAGGCGGCAAGGCTGATCAGTACCATGGTATTTGCCGCCAGGTAATATTTGCCTTTTTTCAGGGCTGCCAGTGAAAAGAAGCTGGTGACAACAATGGCCATGAGCATGATATTGAGAAGGGAAAAGACAGACCGTGTCACAACCAGGTTCAGGGCAATAAGCATGAAAGGGGTTATAACAGCAAGGAGAAGGTTGAAATAGAAAAGTGTCTGGGCCCGCAGCATGGTAAAGAATTCTGCCTCACTGTAGGGAGCAAGCGTTGTTTTCGCGAGTTTTTTTATCATTTTCTTTCCTTCTTTTGACGTGCTGTTTCACTATAACATATCAGGGAATGGTAATCGAGTACTTTATAATCATGGATGTTTCCTCCTCTTCAGGCAGGACCCTGTAGAGGATGTCGTTTTTGTCAGCGATGAGGGTACGGGCCTGCAGAAATGATTTAAAGGGAGAGGGGACACCGCAGACCTTGACAAGGGTTGCATCGGCAAGGCCGGCACCCCTGACATAAATTTCACGGTCACGTTTGAACTTCTCCTCCACCGTTTCTTCTTTCCTGGGAGAAAAAGTGGGAATGAATACAAGGGATGCCCCGGCGTCTTTCATAAAGATAAAACTCTCATCGTGAAAAACATCCGCGCAGATAAGTACTCCAAAGGTGATCCCGTATGCAGAAAATGTTTTAAAGGTGTCCCCGGGAGTGATTTTACCCACTTCTGGAAAAAAGAGGTGTTTTTTGCGATAGAAACCAAGTTTTTTCCCATTGTGAAAGACAAAGGATGTGTTGTGCAGGAGGCCCTCTGACTTCTCAGGCATGGTTCCCCCGATCACAACAGTATCGAATTTCCGGGAAAGAAGGCACATCCGTTTCAATTGAAGTGCCTGGTTGTGGTCTGTCTGGTTCATGTTCCCGATGCGCTGGTTGACGAAAAAAAATTCAGGAAAACAGATGAAATGGGGCCGGTATTTTTCAATTTCATCGAATTCCCTGCGGGTAAGGGTTATGCCCAGTGTGCTTTGAAAAAGCATGAGTCGTATTGATTGCATAGTCTGTTTCTCCACATGTTTTAGATTCAGAAAGCATATAAAAAATGAAAGAAAAATTTAAAACAGAGGAAAAAATTTTGTCATTTTTTTGTTGTGGGGACGCATTAATTAATGAAAGCCTCAAGGAACCCCGGGACTTCCTGCGGCACGATAAAAAGAGTTCAGCAGGGGGTAACATGCCGTATAATGACCATCAGTTCCAGGAATACTTTGAATCACTTTATCATGAACATGGAGATGCACTTGTTCGCTTTGCTAAAATATTTCTTTACGACTGGGGGAAGTGTCACGAGGTGGCCCATGAGGCCTTTATGCGTATACTGGAAAAGCGCATTGTTCTGACAAGCAATCCTGAAAAGGTGAGAAATTATCTTTTTACCGTGGTGAGAAATATCATAACCGACCAGACACGGAGGACAGAGGTGGAAGATCAGCGGATCATTGATGCCTGCTACCATGAGTACCTCTGTTGTGAAAATACAGAAAAGGACCTTGAAGAGGCATTCATAGAGGGGGAAGTTGTCGGTGCCCTCTATGATACGATTGAAGAGTTCCCTGATTTTGAGAAGGATATTTACCTGAATATGACTATTATGAAAAGGGGCACCTACAGAGACCTCAGCCGCAGAAAAGGGATGCCCCTCTACCAGATGAAATGTCTCAGGGAGAAAATAGATGCTGCCATCAGGGAACGTCTCAGTGATCTCTGGGAGGAGGAGCCTGCACTGCCGTGACGGGAAAAAATGCTTGCAAAAAACGTTTCATCATATAATTATGTCGCATGTAGTTAATGTACTTTCTTGCATCCCCCCTCCCGTGAGGGGGTTATTATTTTGCCGGCAAAATTTTGATTTTCTTGGTACTGCCGGTGACTGTCAGATGATTATATCCCGAAACATATGGACCTGATGAAAGCGGAGCTTACTGACAACGAACTGGATCTTTTTTCCCTTGAAGGCAGTGTCGAAGAGGCCTCTCCCGGGGAGGATGAGATCAGGGGAGAGGAAGAAATCCTGCGGCTGCTCCAGGATTTCCCCCTGGAGAAGGGGCTGAAATTTCACCTGAAAACCGAGGCTTTTCTTCTGCCCCTTGCCTATGCCAACAATAAAATTCTTTCTCTTTCAAATTCACGGACGCGGATACTTGCCCACCAGGTGGAATCGACCCACAGGATTGTCAATGCCCTGCGACACCGTTTTCTTATCGCCGACGAGGTGGGCCTGGGTAAAACCGTTGAAGCGGGTCTTGTCCTCAAGGAGTTTATCTACCGCTACAACTATCAGAGAATACTGATTGCATGTCCCGCCTCTCTTCTCTACCAGTGGCAGCACGAAATGAAGAGCAAGTTCAATGAAGAGTTCACCATCATTGACCGAAAGGTTCTGAACCGGGCCCAGAAAGAGGCGGGAGAAAAGGGGAACCCCTGGATGGTCCATGACCGGGTCATCTGTTCCCTTGATTTTATCAAGAACGACGCCTTCAGGGAAGACCTGAAAGAGACACCCTGGGATGCTGTTGTCTTTGACGAGGCCCATCGCCTGAGACGAGATGCCGCCGGCAGTACCCAGGCATTCGTCATGGCAGAAATCGTTGCGGCCCGAACCAGGGCCCTCCTTCTTTTGTCAGCAACCCCCTTCAGGGGAAAACTCGAAGAACTCTATTTCCTTATATCACTTCTGGATAAAAATATACTCGGTCCCTTTCAATCCTTTAGTCATGACTACTGTATCGAGGGCGCCGACGTATCCTCATTGCGTGAAAAAATTTCCGAGGTGGTTATCAGGCGCACAAAGAACGAGGTGGGGGGATTTACAAAACGTCACGCCCGTACCGTTAAGTTCGATCTTTATCCTGACGAGAGGCTTCTCTACGACGAAACCACGCGCTATGTTGTTGAGGAGTTCAACCGTGCCCTCCAGACAGAGAACAGGGCGGTCGGTTTTGTTATGACTGTTTTTCAAAAACTTCTTGATTCGTCGTCTCATGCTCTTGAGCGGGCCCTGAGAAACCGTCATGCGAAATTAAAAGACATGGTGGAGCGTGCAGAGGGGGGAAGTTTAATCACTGCTGACCTGAGAGGTCGTCTCGATCCTGATGAAATTGATGATGAGCAGGTAGATTCTTTCGTTGACCTCTCCCTCGAGAAAACCGTTGCCGAGCTAAAGGCTGAAATAAAGGTCATCAGCCGCCTTATATCTCTGGCGGAAAAAATCGAGTGTGATAAAAAGGGAGAGAAACTCTGTGAACTTTTGACCTCTCTGCAAAAAAAAGGAAGAAAAAAGTTTATCATCTTTACCCAGTTCCGCACCACCCAGGATTATCTTGCGGGGCTCCTTGAAGGTTACGATGTTGTTGTCTTTAACGGTTCCATGAGCGCCGAAGAAAAGGAACAGGCCATAATTGACTTTAAAGAAAGGGCCGAAATAATTATTGCCACTGAAGCTGGCGGCGAGGGACGCAATATGCAGTTCTGCGATGTCCTCGTAAACTATGACCTTCCATGGTCACCCCTTAAGATCGAGCAGCGTATTGGCCGTATCCACCGTTTCGGCCAGGCCCGTGACGTGATGATATTCAATTTTTCTACCTCCGATACCGTTGCAGAACGAGTCCTCGAGGTGCTTACTCATAAACTGAAACTTTTCGAGGAGTCCATAGGCCCCCCTGACATCATGCTGGGACAGATCGAAGATGAACTGAAACTGAACGATCTCTTCATGGAAATGGCGGCGGGCAGAAAAAAGAGTGCCGCGGTAAACAGGGAAATCGATGAACGTGTCCAGGCGGCGCGAAAACACTATGAAAAGCTTGCAGATCTTACCGTGGCGCGCCGCATGGATTTTAACTATGATGAATACTATCGCATAACGTTAAAAGAGCGGGAGTTTACCAGCCGCCGCATAGAGCGATTTGTCGAACTTCTCCAGGAGGAGGATGACTTCGCCCTGCAGCATCTGGCGAAACGTCACAGGGGTAATAATCTTTTCCCCGTGCGCTATTCTGACGACGAGGTAAAGGGGAAATACGGGACCTTTGACAGCAAGCTCGCCATGGAGCGTGAGAACCTGGAGTTTCTTGCCTTCGGGCACCCTATCGTGGATACACTCTTTTCATACGCCCGTGGAAATGATTTCGGGGGGTGCACGGGCCTGAAGGTCATCAGGGGAGAAGGAACGAGAGAACTTCCCCCGGGACTTCTCTTTAATTACATTGTTACTTTTGAGTCTGTAAGAAAAACGCGGGAGCTGATGACAGTTGTGGTTTTTCCTGATCTGGTTGTTGATTCCTTCAGCCTGGCAGATTTTGAACGGGAGGCCATTGAGGAGAAGGGGGCCTGTCAACTTCCCCCCCATCTAAACAATGATGATATTGATGCCCTGCTGCTGCGTGCCCCTGAACTGGTGGCGAATGCCCGGGAACGCCTCCAGAGAAAGATCAGTGACCGCGTCATGGATATGTGTGACAACCTTGATTTTCAGGTTGACCCTGAACTTGAAAAAGTGCGTGAATCATACGGTCGTACCATACGCGAACTCGAAGAAAAACTTGAACTCCAGGAAAGCCGAATGAAATGGTACGGCAAAGACATGCGTGGCGCCATTACCCGCACCCGCAACAGGATCATGAAGGCGCAGCGTGAAAGGGAACATCTCATCGAGACCCTGAAGGGGTACCTGGGGGTCAGGCACTCCATTGAAATGGTCAATGCCTGCGTTCTCATTGTTGAAAAGCAATAAAGGGGCGGAAAATTCTGGATCTCAGTTTTTCTTGATACCTGCTGAGAGCATTTCTGAAAAATCTTTTGAGGAGAGGGGTCTGCTGAAATAGTAACCCTGGTAGAAATCGCATTCTTTAGATTCAAGAAAATCAAGCTGCGAGCGTTTTTCGATACCCTCTGCCACAACCTTGAACCCGAGATTGTGCGCCAGGTCAATAATGGTGGTGGCAAGCATCATTGATTTCTGGTTTTCCGGAATTTCATCGACAAAGATCTTGTCTATCTTCAGGGTATCGATGGGGTAGTCCTTCAGCTTGCTGAGCGAAGAATAACCGGTACCGAAATCGTCTATGCTGATGGATACCCCCAGAGTGTGAAGGCTGTGCAGTTTTTTTATATTTTCTTCTTCGTTTTCCATGATGCCGCTTTCGGTTATTTCCAGTTCAAGCCATTGCGGCTCAAGGCCTGTTTCATCCAGAATAGCCCTGATGGTATTGACGATGTTTTTCTGCCTGAACTGGTAGGGAGACAGGTTGACCGATACCTTAACCGGCGGAAGGCCGAGTTTCTGCCAGGCGCGATTCTGACGGCATGACTGGCGCAGAACAAGACTGCCCAGGTCAATGATGAGTCCGGTCTTTTCCGCAAGATCGATAAATTCAGCGGGAGAAATATAGCCACGGGTAGATGAGCGCCAGCGGATCAGGGCTTCCATGCCGATTATTGTGCCGTCGTAGGTAACTTTGGGCTGGTAGTACATTTCAAATTCTTTCTTGATGATGGCATCAGCAAGTTCCTTTTCAAGCCTGAGCCTGTTGAGCAGGTCCTTGTTAAGGTCAGCGTCAAAAAGATGGTAGCTGTTGCGGCCCTGTTCCTTTGCCGTGTACATTGCCGTCTCGCTGTTGATTAAAAGCTGTTCCGCTGTCTCTCCGTCATTGGGATAGATGCATACTCCCAGTGCAGTGGTGACATTGAAGTCTGTGTCGTCAATGGTGAATTTTTTTGAAAAGGTGTCGGAAGTTTTTCTGACGATATCCAGTATGTTGTCCGGGTCACCGATTTCCGCCAGGAGAACCATGAATTTATCACCGTCGAACCGGCTGACCAGGTCATCTCCCCTGAATGTTGTGGTAAGGCGTTCGCCGATGCTTCTAAGAAGACGGTCGCCAACAAGTGTCCCGTGCATGTCATTTATATGCTTAAACCTGTCGATGCCAATGCACATAACGGCAAATATCGTTTCTTTGCCCCTGCGCTGGGATTTTATGATTTCTGTTTTAAGGTTGCTGAGAAACATCTTTTTGTTGGGTAGTTCAGTCAGTGAGTCAAAGAAAGTAAGCTTGTAAACGTTTTCCTCGGCAATTTTTCGCTTGGTAATATCAGCGATGACTGATTCTATCCGGTCTTCCTCAGGGTAGGCCCTGGCGGTAACTTCACACCAGAAGGATGTACCGTCCTGGCGTTTGAATTCAAGTTCATATTTATAAACAGCTCCCCTGCCTGCCAGTTCATGGATAAGGTTTTCCCTGTCCCGGGGATTGCAGTAAAATTCATCTACCGCCTTTTTACCGATGATTTCATCCTCGGATTTGAAACCAAAGAGGCGAAAACCGACTTCATTTATCTTCAGCACCATGCCGTCTGAAATGCGTGTTGTCATCATACCTACAAGGGAATTTTCGTAGAGGTGGCGGTACTTTGCCTCACTGTTTACGATGTCAACCTGTCTCTTTACGAGTTCTTCGTTCATCATTTCGAAGCGGGCGCTTGTTTCTGAAAGTTTTTTGTTTTGTTCCTGTATCTGTCTTTCTGAATTTTTTTGCGCGGTGATGTCGCGGGAGAAGACCGCGATCCTGTCAACATTGCCGGCATTATCGATAATGGGATAAACACTGTTGTCATGTATGAATCCACCGTATTCGTCTTCAAAACGGGCGGGCACCCTTGATTCGATGACTTCCTTCAGGAGAGAGAGGCGTTCTGTCTGCCCGCTTTTTACAAGGTAGTCAAAGTAATTGGTTCCAATAAATTTCTGTGGGTCTTCCTTGAAACGGCGTGACGTTGAATGATTTGCCACCAGGAGTATGCCGTCACGATTGAGCATGAAAACGGTATCCGATGTCGCATTGAGAAGGGCGCGAATGTTGTCTTCATTTTTTTTGAGTTCCTCCTCGTTGCGTATCAGCTCCTGTTGCGAGTCAACCAGCTCCTCGTTCATGGCTTCCAGTTCTTCATTAGAGGCGGCAAGCTCTTCATTCTGCTCCTGTATCTTTTTTTCAGCTTTTTTGCGCTGTGTTATATCGGTAAAGGTGCCTGTTGTGCCTGTAATATGGCCCATTTTATCCTTTTGCAGCATGGCAGAGGCAATGAAATGTATGTCTTCTCCTTCCCTGGACCGATGGGTGATTTCAAATTTAATCGAAGTAATTTTATTCTTCATCATGTCGACAAAGAGTGATTTCTGGTATTCAGCCTGTTCAGGGGCCATGAACTCGGAAAAATGGCGTCCCATCATTTCTTCAGGGGTATAGCCGTATATATTTTCCACGGCAGTGTTTACAAAGGTGCAGTAACCGTCCCTGTTGGCTGACCAGATAACTTCTTCCGCCATTTCAACCAGGGTGCGGTACTGTTCTTCACTTCGTTTCAGTTCATCCTGGTAGGAGAGGAGATTCTTGTTTGCTGCTTCAAGGGCGTTACTGGAAAGGGTCAGCTTATGGTACTGATCTTTTACTTCCTTTTCTGCAATCGTGGCAAAGGTAACGGCGGCGGTATCAATCCTGAAAATATTATAGGAGACAACGCCCATGAAGAGAAACACGATGATATTGTCGATCATGTAATCCCAGAAAATAAAAGTGGAAAGGCCATAGTCTCTGCTTACAGTTATTGTAAAAAAAATAAAAATTCCGGTATTTATCAGAAAATAAAGAAAAATTTTGTAGCGGTTTTTTACCGCCAGGAGAGGAACCATGATCAGCAGGCCGGGAATGTAAACAATCGAATCAAGTCGGCTGATGAGGGGCTGCTCCTTATCCAGAAAGAGAATCAACCACATGTTTGTAAGAAGGGCAGTGAGAAAAAACTGTACCGCCAGCTGGTAGCGCCCCGTCCTGAGTGCGGCAAGTGTGAACAGGCTTGCAAAGAACATGATAACAGTAGGGACTTGAACCGGCAGGGTCGAATGTTCTCTGAAAATATTCACAGCCAGCATGCCTGATGTCAAAAAAAGCACGGTGATGATAAGGACCAGAAGAACCCGCGCCTTTTGTTGTAGAATATAACCGGAATCTTCGTACCCTTTAAGAAAGACATCCGCTATGCGCTTAACCATTAAAACCTCAAAATGCCCATACCGTCCAACTGGACTTTTTTTTCATTAACACTTCGATTTTGAATCCTGTCAAGATTATAAATAAAATAAGAAAAGAAAATATATCCGGAAATGTATTATGCCGGTTATGAGTTTTATTTTGCTCTCTTTTCTTTATCAAAATGGCGGCGCAGCTCTTTTGGTGTGCCTGTGGAGAATTGATTTTTATTTTCCCCATGCTGCCGAAGACAGCTCAGTCTTTGAGAGTATACTTTTCACGGGATTAAAATTGATCGTCAGACATAAAAACAAAAATCACTTGTCAAAAAGATTCAGGGGTGTACAGGTAATTAATCGGTTAGTTTATAATAAGGACTGTTTTATGAAACCACTCTACGCGGGGAAAATACTCACCATCAATCTCAGCAGCAGGGAGGTTTCATATATTGATACCGTGAGATACAGCGGCAGGTTTCTCGGGGGGCGGGGTACTGCTACAGCCCTCTACTACGACATGGTCCCTCCTGAGGCGGGGGCCTTCGGGCCGGAAAACTGCCTCATCGTGTCCCTGGGTCCCCTGGCGGGGATTCCCGGCGGCCTGGGAACGTCCCGATGGGGCATTTACGCGAAGTCGCCTCTTCCCGCGGTGACCCATCATGGCAGGGAACATTTCTGCTACGGCAGCCTGGGGGGAACCTTCGGCTCTGAGCTTCGTTTTGCAGGCTATGACGGCATGGTCATTACCGGTATTTCTGAAGAACCGGTCTATCTTCTCATTGAAAATGAAAAGGTCCTTTTTCAACCGGCAGGTCACCTGTGGGGTAAGACTACCGGTGATACCATAAAATTTTTAGCCGGGGAAACGCCGGAGCGGAGCCGGTTCATGACCATTGGTCCTGCCGGGGAGAACCGTGTGCCGTCGGCAACGGTGCTTGCCAGCGGCGGGGCGAGCTGCAGCGGCGGTATGGGGGCGGTCATGGGGGCGAAGAATCTCAAGGCTGTTGCAGTGAGGGGTACCGCATGCCGAAAAGTCGAGGTGGCTGACCGCGACGCCCTGAAGGCAATCGAGAAAAATATTCGTTCGTATAACAGGGGTAATGTTAAGGTGTGGGGCCTTGACTTTATGGCCCGGGGTGGGAAAACGAAAAGGTCCCCCTGTTTTGGCTGTATGGCCCACTGTCTCAGGGTCACCTGTACCGCTGATGACGGCACAACCGGCAAGTTTATGTGCCAGTCCCGGTTTTTTTACATGCATCACGCCTGGGGCTATTACAGCGAAGAGAACGATGTTCCCTTTTTTGCCAACAGGCTCTGCGATGATTACGGCATTGATACCTGGGAGGTTCAGTCCCTCATCGAGTGGCTCCTTCTCTGCCACGGCAAGGGCATTTTGAAAGAAACTGAAGGCCTCCCGGATGTGAGTACGGTGGGGAGCCTTCAGTTTATCAGGGAACTGGTTGAAATGACATCACTCAAAAAGGGAATGGGGGAAGTTTTGTCACAGGGGGCCTGGGCCGCGGGCAGGGCCCTGGGCGGTGGGGCAGAAGAAGTCTACACCCGCACAGACCCCTATGATCCCCGTTACTGTACGGTTAATGCTTTGCTCTTTCCCTTTGAGACCCGTGAGCCGATACAACAGCTCCATGAAGCGGGCCTGGTGCTTTCCCAGTGGTCAAGTCATGCCAAGGGGGTGCCTGAGGCGCATATTTCGAGTGACGTGGTGCGCGGCATTGCCCGCCGCTTCTGGGGAAGCGAAGAGGCGGGAGACATGACCACATGGAAGGGAAAGGCCCTCGCGGCAAAACGGATACAGGAACGGCAGCTTGCCAAGGAGTGTGCCGGTTACTGTGACTGGGCCTTTCCGATCATTGACATCCCGGTGGGAGAAGATCATGTGGGAGATCCTGCTTTTGAAAGCCGTATACTTTCTGCCGCATCAGGTGTTGACTGTTCAGAAAATGATTTTTATCTCCTGGGGGAGCGTGTTTTTAATCTTCAGCGGGCCATACTTCTGCGTGAGGGGCACCGGGCCCGTGATGAAGATTTTCTTCCTGACGAATGGCACGACAGGCCCCTGGAGACTCATGTGGCTGATCCTGAATGCATTGTTCCCGGTAAAAAAGGCCGCGTCACTTCACAGGTGGGCCGAAAAGTTGACCGTGACGCCTACCTGGCGATTCGCGATGACTTCTACCGTCTCCGGGGCTGGGACGTGCCCACGGGTCTTCAGCCGATAGCCCACCTCGAGGACCTTGATCTGGGATATGTGGCCCGTGACATGCATGCGGCAGGACTGGCCCGGCACAAAGCCAGAGGCATTTCTTTCAGTGTCCGGGCGCGGCGTCTTGCCGGAAGGGTGTATTCTGTCGCGGGTTCCTTTGTTTCACGGCCGAAGGCGGGTGAAAGGTATCCCTTTCTCGAGGGTCAGAGCCTCACCGTTGAAGAGCTTACTTTTATCCTTGAGGGTGAAGTGCAGAA
Organism: uncultured Leptospirales bacterium; assembly: GCA_964534225.1. Classification (GTDB taxonomy): domain Bacteria; phylum Spirochaetota; class UBA4802; order UBA4802; family UBA5550; genus CAZHNW01. The sequence continues at coordinate 52,978 of CAZHNW010000006.1, forward strand.
GTACGGGAACGAAAAGATAGCACATAACTTTAGAAACTGGACAAAGGAGATGCAGTACTGCTTCACTGATGTCGACACCTTTTTCTGTATCAGCTTTATCGAAGGAGAAGCACAGCAGCCGGTGCATCTCGATACACCTTTAGCAAAGCCGGAAATAACCTACGAGATGGATTCACGGGTAATGAAGGCCATGGCAGAAGGGGTCATTACGGGAGAGGAAGCCTACATGAAGCGGCTTCTCCGTTTGAAGGCCTCTTTTACTGATATGATGAAACTTCAGTCTTTAAAAAAAGTATAAGGTTTTTTCAGGAAGTCAGGGCACTTCCTTTGCCCTTTTACACAGTCCCTGGTATGGGAAAGCTGTTGACATATATTTTTTATTGTTATAGTAAAAGCAGAACAGCAGTGGAGAATCATTGTATCATAAATTTATAGACAGTGCTGTATTTTCAGGAACATAATGCCGGTAAAAAGTATTCTTAAAAACATTTGCCCTCTGCTGTTGAGGAGGCCCCATGTTCTATCAGAATAACCGTCTCTGGGGTATCAGGTATTATCCTGTAGTTTATCATGACCGTATGATCTCTGTATACCGCATAAAGAGAGATCACATGGGGGCAGGGTACCGTTAAAATCGGGCCGTATCGGGCAACAGGTTTTTTCACACACAATTGAGAATCGATAGAAGAAAAAATTGTTTACGTTTCAATAATATTTATTACAATACAGTTATTGTTGCAGATACCACAATATGTACTACAATACTGTCGATTTGAGTCGGCTCTCAGCGAGGTAATATTATGAAAACCAGTAGTAAAATGAAGGTATCATCTTTATTTTTCTGTCTTATAATATCTGCCATTATTCTCCCCGGTCCTGATAGTGATAATTCCGGTGAGAGAACCATTGGTTCTGTTTCTTATGCCCGGGGCCTGACAAGGCAACAGATACGCGAACGATTTGAAAAAGAACGCGCTGAAATCCGCCGCGGGCCAAAGGAAATAAAGAGACTGATGCGTGGTATACTTGATGATATTAAAAAGAGAAATCTGAAGTTTCGTGTTGAACTCAATGAACAGATGAAATATAAGATCAAGACTATTACCGGCGCTGAAGATCCCAAGGATCTTGAAAAAGAAGCGAAGGTTCGTTACGGATGGGGAAACCGGCAGTGGGGGTCCTTTCGGAATAAGTATTCATATCTCTTCAAGAAAAGAAGAGAAAGGGAACGGGAAGAAGAGAGACGCTACGAAGAGGAACAGCGACGTCTCGATGAAGAAGAGGAACGCCTTGAGGAAGAAGAAAGGCTGGAGGAAGAGCGGCAGCGTGAGCTTGAAGAAGAGCGCCGCAGGGCGGAGAGAGAGAAACGCCTCGATGAAGAAAGAAAAAAACGTGAAGAGCAGCGTCGTCTCCAGGAGGAACGCCGTCGCCGTCAGGAAAGAGAAAGAAAACTTGCAGAAGAAAAGAGGAGACTCGCAGAGGAGAAAAAACGTCTTGAAGAAAAGAAAAAACTCAATACCGATATTGATGCGCCTTCACCGTCACTTCCCGCCTTTTCATGGGTCGCGGCAAAGAAGGTCTCTCCGGTAAAGCATCAGGGAACCTGTGGTTCATGCTGGGCTTTTACTTCAGCGGCGGTCTTTGAGGCGAACTACCTTATTCGCAATAATAAACTTGTTGATATTTCTGAACAGCAGATACTCGACTGCGCCTATGACCGCCGTGGACGTGATGCGGGAAGCTGCAACGGCGGCTGGTATGGCCATGTTTTTTACTGGATGACAAAGCAGAACGCCATTGATGAAGGCCGTTCTCCCTACCGAGGCAAGTCATCTGTCTGTCGCAGCGGGATCAGTTCACGGTACCGTGTCGCTGCCTGGGGATATGTTCGTCCCGACGCGGGAATTCCCACTAACCAGCAGATGAAAGAAGCACTTTGTAAATACGGTCCCCTTGCCGCCTGTGTCAAGGTAACTCCGGCGTTTCAGGCCTACCGAAGCGGTATTTTTGATGAGCATGCCAGCACCAGCGGCCCCCGTGATATCAATCACGCCATTACCATTGTGGGCTGGGATGACAACAAAAAGTCCTGGCTGGTTAAAAATTCCTGGGGTACGCGCTGGGGAGACAAGGGGTATGTATGGGTCGAATATGGCTGCAATAATATTGGTTATGGCGCCACCTGGATGGTGGTAGAACGGGTCAAGTAGGAGGCGTGAAGTGCTGAAAAAGATTACGGGAATTTTTGCAGTTATACTATTGGGAGCTGTTCTCTTTTCATGTGCGGCAAAACCGTCACTGGTGGTGACTGAAAAAAAGTCCACTGCTGAGTTGAAAGTTAAGGCGGGAGAAATTGTCGAGGTTCGTCTCAAGGGGCAGCTTGGTACCGGCTTCAGCTGGAAGGCGTCAATTGATGAAGAATATCTTAAGGAAATCGAAAAAGAGGTGTTGACAGGAGAAAAACAGGAAACAAGCGGATGGGACACCCAGATTTTTCGTTACAGGGCCCTGAAAAAAGGAAAGGTCCCGATGACATACCACTATTCACGTCCCTGGAAAAGAAAGGAGAAGCCCCTCAAGAGTTTCAGCTGCACTGTAAATATTGAATAAGGGCAGAGGCCATGTGCCGTGAAATTCAAGGTGCGAACCAGTGAAGCTCCGCTAAAGGAAGCTCAGAAGCATCAGCGGCAGCCGGGAAAAATAATTCTGGTGGGCTCCTCCACGGGAGGGGTCCACATACTTACCTCTATTATCGAAGGCCTTGATATTTTTGTCCCCCCTATTTTAATTGCCCAGCATATGCCCGAGGACTATACCGGTGCCTTCGCTGATCACCTGAACCATTCATCGCAGGTCTATGTCAGGGAGGCACAGGACGGGGATCTTCTTTATAATGGCCATGTCTATATCTCGCCGGGAGACCACCACATACTGCTGAAAAAAGAGAAGGGATTATTTTCTGTAGAAATAAACCAGTCCGCTCCGGTCAATCTTTTTCGTCCTTCCGTTGATGTACTGTATGAATCTGCAGTTCCCTGGGCGTCGCGCAAGCTGGTGGCCATAATTCTTTCCGGAATGGGAAACGACGGGGCAAGGGGAATGCTCAAACTCCGGGAAGCGGGGGCCTTTACCATCGCCCAGGATGAAAGTTCATCCACGGTTTTTGGGATGCCCCGCGAGGCCATAAAAACTGGCGCAGTAGAACAGGTGAAGGACATCGATGAGATCGTACAGTTCATCAACAGCCTCAATGACCCACCCTCCCTGGATGAACCAGATGAGTAAGATGCTCCCTTTTTAACTCGGGAAACCCCTGGTAACCTGGTAAATTAAAAAACGCCCTGCCAATCCGGTGACTCGACTTCGCTCGGCAAACGAATTTATTGATAGTAAATTGATAGTAAAAGGTCTGGTTGTTGAGCCTGCGTCGCATCGAGCTTGTCGAGATGTCAAATCATTATGGGGCTGGCACATATCCAACATACTTTATTTATCGAACTTGATAATGTGTGAGAGATTTTCAGAGGTTTTCCAGATTTTTCCAGATTGTTTTCATATTGGTTACTGCCACATCATTCCTGACTTCTTCCCTGTCGCCGCCATACAGAATGAACCTTCCATGGTTTTTAGACTGGATGTTTTTTTCGAAATAGGTAAATCCTTTAAAGAAGTCGCTGGCAATGGTTTCTGCTGACTTTATTTCAAAAGGAATTATTTTATCAGCTGCAGTATAGAATAAGTCAATTTCGTTTCCCTTACTGTCCCGAAAGAAAAAGAGATTACTGGATTTCCCCCGGTTGAACCTGAACTTTAAAATTTCCATCACAGCCATGTTTTCAAACAGGTTTCCCCGAAGAGGGTGATATGTTACATGACTCTCTTCTTCTATTCCCAGAAGATTTGCCGCCAGTCCTGTATCATAGAAATACAGCTTTGGTGACTTAATAAGGCGTTTCCCTATATTTGCGAAGTATGGTTCAAGAGTAAAGATGATGTAACTTGCCTTAAGTATTGAAAGCCATTCATGGGCAGTAGAATGGGAAATACCTGTATCACTGGCAAGGGATGAAATATTGAGAATTTGACCGATGCGTCCGGCGCAGAGACTCACAAATTTGTGAAAAAGATTTAGATTGTGAACGTTTATAATCTGTCTCAGGTCACGTTCGACATAGGTCGTATAGTAATCAGCAAGGGCCTGGGCAGGATTTAATTTTTTATCGTAGATACGTGGGTAGAAACCACGGTATATATACTCATCCCATGATAATTTTATTTCATGAGCGGCAAGTTCTTCAAAGGAAAAGGGGAGGAGCTTGAGAAGCGCGGTTCGTCCCGCAAGGGACTGACTGATAGATTCCATTAACTCGAATTGTCGGCTGCCAGTGAGAACAAAAAGACCTTCTTTTTGAAGACTGTCTACATGAACCTGAATATACGAAGTTAAATCCGGTACATTCTGTATTTCATCAAGTATTGCGCCTTCGGAGCAGGTTCTTAAAAAGCCCTTCGGGTCCTGCTGTGCAAAGGAACGGGTTTCCATATCTTCAAGGTTGATGTGGGGTAGGTCTGGAAATGCCTTTTTTGCCAGGGTTGTTTTACCTGACTGACGTGGCCCGGTTATGGTAACAACCGGGTATTGTTTAAACAGGCTCTGAGCCTGACCTGTTAATTTGCGTTCAATATACATAGTGTATTTTTAAAGAATTATCTTCAAATTACACCATTTATATATGTATTTTTTATGAGTGTCAAGATAAAAGGTGTAAATTTAAGAAAAAATCTTCAAATCTATTGTGAACCTGAAACGTCACGAGTCGGGGTACAGAGATTTGATGACACTGAAAGTAACTGTGATATTTACAAACCGTTCAAGACAACAGGGCTTTGAGCCTGTACAGATACAACTGGCACATATCCAACATGTTTTATGCTGTATGCCTAAAGACCTGTGGAGTTTCTCTGTGTCCTCAGAGCCTCAGTGGCTAAAGAGAAGAACAGCCACTGAGACACAGAGAGCACGGAACTGTTATAATAAAAGATAAAAAGAGAAGATGACCTGGAGCTTTTGATCCTCTTTAATTTTTTCGGGTAGCCAGAAAATCTCCCACAGCCCGGTAGAAAAAATCAGGGTTGTCGTTCATGGGGAAGTGTCCCGCCCCGGGAATGGAAATTTTTTCTTTCTCATGCAGCTGTTTCAGTACCGGGAGGCCGGCGTTGCGTTCACCGTGAATATAGACGGCGGGGATGGCGAGCCTCTCGAATATTTTCAGCAGACGGTCACCCCGTGACCATTCAACGAGGGAACGCGCGCTCTGGTAAAGCCCGGCTGCTCCCGCCTTCTGGAGCCAGCGATGCCAGAGGGCGACGCCCCGGTCTTCTGTCAGTTTCGCCACCGCCCCCAGCTGGTTGATCATGTGACGGCGGTATTCTTTCATGTCCGATGAATTTACCATTTTGCTCAGTGAGCAGTCTGCCCCGATGAGGTTGCCTTCGATATTGATAAAAGAGGTGAAGCGCCCTTTAAGCATGCCTGTCATGAGAAGGGCGATGGCGCCCCCCATGCTGTGGCCTGCAATGTGTATTTTTTTTTCGGGGAAGTTTTTACACAGCTCCATGCAGATACGGGCATGTTCCTCCATCGAATAAGAAAAGTCCCGGACTTTTGATGACTCACCGAAGCCGGGAAGGTCAGGCGCAAAGAGAGAAAAGTTTTTTAGATAAGGGGAAGTAAAGGCCTCCATGAAAGATTCCTTGGCGCAGCCGAGACCGTGAATGAAGAAAACAAGTTCTTCACCCTCTGTTTTTTGCAAAGCAGAGATTGAAAGGCGTCGTGAATCATGGGGGAGAAGATAACGTTTTTTGTCCATGTTGCCTGCATGGCCTCTCAGGTTTAGCTTTCTATACCTTTGCGGGCCTCCACGCCCTTCTGGTAGTAGTGCTTGATTTCTTTCATTTCGGTGACAAGGTCACAGGCGGCAATGATATCCGCGTTGGCGCCGCGGCCGGTGAGGACAAGTTCACATTCCCGTGGACGAATGGATATCAGGTTCAAAAGATCATCCAGTGATACAAGGTCAAAGGAAAAGGCCGTAATGATTTCATCGAGAATGATGACCCGGTAGCGCGGGTCGCGAATAACGGCAAGAGAACGGGAATATCCCCTGCGGGCAAAGTCGAGGTGTTCTTCCATGTTGCTGTCATCAGGCATACAGAAACGGGGGCTGCCGTACTGTTCTATGATGATATGGTCTGAAAGCAGTTTCAGGGAATCGAGCTCACTGTAGTGCTGTCCCTTCATGAACTGGATGATGGCGCTTTTCATGCCTGCGCCGGCGGCACGGAGGGCAAGGCCCAGTGCTGCTGTTGTTTTTCCTTTTCCGTTACCGGTATAGCATTGTACATATCCCTGGTCAGACACGCGTTTCCTCCCTGCTGATGGTTTCAACTCAAACATTAGTCGGATACAGCAGGTCACTGTTTCCTGTCAAGGGCAAATACCTGTTTTTTTCTGTTCAGGCCCTGAGGCGTAACACTGTTACGCCATCACCGCCTTCTCCTGTTTCGCCGGGGCGAAAGTCAGACACATAGATGGACATTTTCAGGGCCTCCCGTACCGCATTTTTGAGGGCCCCTGTACCGTGGCCGTGAATGATAATGGCGATGTCGATATTGTCCCGCTGCATGGCGTCTAAATCACTTCCCATGCGGGTAAGGGCTTCTTCGACCCTCATGCCGCGCAGGTCGATGGTGTTATAACGTGTCTGGATGGTACCGGGTATGCTTTTCGCGGCGGGGGGTTCTTTTGCCGTCTTTTTTTTCCGCTCCTGCCGGCGGGGTGTTTTATTCCCGGTGGCGGGTAAACTTCCCCCCCCTGAAAAGAGATCTTCGATTTTGAAACGTGACCTGATGGTGCCGCCGAAAAGAACCAGGGCTGATGAGCCGTCTGACTCGATGCTTTCGATGGTCCCCTGCTGGTCCAGGGAGGCCACATACACCCGCATGCCCGGTTCAGCCTCGCCGGGGACAAGGGGACGGTGTTCGCGTTCTGTTTCTTTTGCTTTTTGTTTTTGAATTTTCCCGGTGAAATCCTTCTCAAGGTTAATGAGTTCTTTCTGGATTTTTCCCGCCTCTTTAAGATTGGCATCCTGCAGGGTGTGTATTTTCTCGGCAACCATGGCGCGGTATTTTTTGATTTCATCGATGAACTCGATGCCCTCTCCGCGCTTAAGGCGTTCG
>CAZHNW010000006.1:60226-70392 GCA_964534225.1 uncultured Leptospirales bacterium
ATGCTGAACTGAAAGAACTGGCAAGTGAAGACGACCGTTTCAAGGGCGCGGCTTTTTTTCCGGTACTGCTCTTCCTTTCGGGAGAGGTCATCTTTGAGTTTGCTGACGCGGCCCCGTTCCTCTTCGAGCTCCTGCCGGTACCGGCGGGTCTCTTCCAGCAATGCCTCGACAGAAAGGTCAGTACTGTCCATCAGTTCGCGGGAACGCTGCAGGATATTTTCACTCATGCCATAGTTGCGGGCGATTTCCAGGGCGTAGCTTACCCCGGGGAGCCCGGCAAGAAGATTGTAGGTGGGCTGCAAAGTCTCCAGGTCAAAGGAGACAGATGCGTTGATGAAACGGTCGTCTTCACTTGCCAGTTCTTTCAGTTCAGCATAATGCGTGCTGGCCATAACACGGCACCCTGTATCAGCCATACCCTCGAGAATAGCACGGGCCAGTGCCGCACCCTGCCGGGGATTGGTTCCCACGATGATTTCATCGATGAGGACAAGGGTGCGTTCATCAGCGCGGTTGACCATGTCGTTGATAATAACGATCTGTCCTGAAAAAGTAGAGAGAGACTGTTCAAGGTTCTGGTCGTCACCGATGTCACCCATGATTGAGCTGAAGATACCCATGGACGAGTCGGGCGAGGCGGGAACATGAAGTCCCAGCATGGTAAAGAGGACCGCCAGGCCCACGGTCTTGAGCAGTACTGTTTTCCCCCCGGTATTGGCGCCGGATATGATAATTCCCGTGTAATCGATGCCGAGGGAGACATCGTTGGCAATGGTGCCGGGAGCGTCTTTCAGGTAGAGAAGGGGGTGGTGTACTTTTTTAAGGTCAATGACAGCCTCGTCTCTGAGAAGGGGAGGGTGCGACGCCGTGTCGGCAGAGAAACGCGCCGCGGCGTTGCAGAAATCGAGGTAACCGATAATGGCAAGGTTGATGCGCAGTTCACTGCTGCTGCCGGCTGCAGTTTCGGACAGGTTTTTCAGGATGCGGTAGATTTCCTGCTGCAGTTCCAGTTCGAGCATGATGAAACGGTTGTTCAGGTCCTTTACCTGGTCAGGCTCGAAGTAGAGTGTCTGGCCGCTGGAGGATATGTCATGAACCGTACCGGCCAGGTTAGATTTCATGTTCGCCTTAACGAGAAGGACATAGCGCTGGCTCGAGGTGGTATAGGTCCTTTCCTGCAGGGCCTTTTCTACTGCAGGGGTGGTGATGATTTTCTGCAGGGTCTTTTCAATGTCGCTGCGGGTGGCAATGATATCGCGGCGCAGTTTTTTCAGCTGTGGAAAGCGGGACTCGTTGAGGTCGCCGTTGTCAGTCAGGGCGGGCACGAGTTTTTCCTGGAGAATGTCCAGGCCCTGGAGGGATTCGTACTCGGGACGGAGTACCGGGTATTCAGCGGCCGCCTCTTTCAGGAAACGCCTTACGTGTGCGCTGCCGGTAACAAAGCGCCGGACATCAAAGAGTTCTTCAAGGGTGAGCATCGCATCTTTTTCAACGCGGTCAAGGAGGGGGGTGAGGTCATTGATGCCGGGAAAGTCGATGGGATTACCCAGTGCGGCGCTTTCTCTCAGGGCGCTTATGAGGGCCAGGCGGTTTTCGGCCTCTTTTTTTTCAAGGGGGGTAAGGGTATCAACGGCGAGCCGGCCCGGTGATGTCATGCAGCGGGTTGAAAGTTCCCCGGCAATGCGGGGCCATTCCAGGATGTCAAGGACCCTCTGTGAGAGAAATGAGTTCATACTGTTTTTGTACCACAAATTCTTTTTTTTGCAAAAATAATAGACCTGTTGTATAAGTGCCAGTACGTGACGCGGGGGAGGGACAGAATGGGGGGGCATTCGCGATAATCCAGAAAAACCCTTAAATTCGAATGGCCCTCTTCGTTATATCTGGCAACAGAGAATTTTATATTTTGGATCACCTTTTCCTTTTTGAAGCGCAGGGAACACAGATTTTTGCATCTGGAACCGCAATGATTCTTTGAAGAGGAATGGCTTTACCACAGGTAAGGCATGTTCCAAAATTTTCATCATCAATTTTCGCCAATACCTTTTGAAGGCTGGCAATCAGGTTTTCATTGGTTTGTAAATTGGCTTCTGCCATATTTTTCTGCTGTATAGCATCCATCCTGGTGAGTCTACCGATCGCGACACTCGGTTCCACGGGTTTTGTCTGCTCTTTAAGGTTTTCAAGAACTGATTGTGCTTCGGAAATTCTTTTTTTTATTTCAATTTTCACAGTATTTTTTTCTTCTGGGGTCATAGTGATACCTCGTGATCTGTCTGTTAATAATAGATTTTCCGGCTATGCAACATGTCTAATGTTTCACGATGCAGGTGTATCATATAATTGTATATCTGGATTTTTTTCTAAAAAATATTCCATCAACCACTGACTGGCAAAGAAGAAAACGGGTCTTCCCTTGTCATCTTTTCCTCTGCTGCAATCATGAGGCATGTATAGTTGAGAAAAATCAAACTCTTTTGCATTTCCGAGCCAGCGCAGGAGAGACCATTTTTTTATTTCTATCGTTGTTTCCGCTCCATATTCATCCTTGAGCCTGTATTGCAAAACATCAAACTGGAGCGGTCCAATGGCGCCTAAAAGGGGAAGATTACTGGAACTGTTTTCCTGGTAAAAGGGCTGAACAATATCCTCTGCAAGGAGATGATCAAGGCCCTTTCTAAAGGTTTTATAGTTGGATATAGAAATATTCTGAACATGGCCAAAACATTCTGGAGCGAAACGGGGTATTTCATTATAATGCAATAAAGGGTCAGTGCTGATCGTGTCTCCAATTCTAAAATCAGAATTTGTCACAAAACCGATAATGTCTCCCGCTACAGCCTCATCGATGATTTCTCTTTCGCGGCCAAAAACACTGTGTGAATTTGAGATGCGAACTTCCTTTCCTGTCCTGGTGTTCACAGCTGTCATGTCCCGGTAAAATCTTCCTGAACAGACCCTGGCAAAAACCATTCTGTCCCTGTGCTGTGGATTCATATTAGTGTGGATTTTAAACACAAAGGCGGAAAAATCCGGGCCCTCAAGGGGAACAAAAGAATCGTTGGCTTTTCTTTTCAGGGGCTCTATCGAATTATTGATAAACCAGTTAAGAAAAAGTTCAACACCAAAATTATTGACGGCACTTCCAAAAAAAACAGGTGTGGTTTTTCCTGCAATCACATCAGAGTGTTTGAATCCGCCGTGTGCCATATCAAGCAGTTCAATTTCTTCGCAGATTTCTTTGTAGACTGTTTCATTAAGTGTATTTTTTACAACGGGGTCTGTTATGCCATGCACTGAAACCGGTGCTTTGTAAGATCCCCCGGGCACTTTATCGTAGAGATGAACAGTTTTGTCGAGCCTGTTGTATATACCTTTAAAAAAGGGCCCGCTTTCAAGGGGCCAGCAGACAGGAAAGGCATGCATTTTAAGGACTTTTTCAATCTGGTCAAGCAGTTCGAGGGGCGGCAGAGAAGGCCTGTCGAGCTTGTTAATGAATGTGAATATCGGGATTGAGCGTTTTTTGCATATTTCAAAAAGTTTTATTGTCTGGCTTTCGATTCCTTTGCCGGCATCAATAACCATTATTACTGAATCGACTGCCATTAAAACCCGGTATGTATCCTCAGAAAAATCTTTATGGCCGGGAGTATCAAGAAGGTTGATTCTATAACCGGAATAATCGAACTGTAGAACAGTTGATGATATTGAAATGCCTCTCTTTTTTTCGAGTTCCATCCAGTCCGATGATGTATCCTTCTGTTTCTTCTTTGCCGTTACAGAACCGGCGAGCTCTATCGCGCCACCATAAAGCAGCAGTTTTTCTGTAAGTGTGGTTTTACCCGCGTCTGGATGCGATATTATCGCCAGTGTGCGTCGTGATTTTATTTTTTCTTTTAATGTTTTCATGTGTTTAAATTCGGTTTAATCAGGTTCAATTCTGGACCTGTTACATAACTGGCAGGAAGTGACGTATTCGCCCCGGTCCGGGGAGGTATCAACTTTGCAGCACCTTTATTGTTATACTGGTGAATATTGACACGGATATTTGTCAATAATTTTATCGGCCGAATAATGACCTGCAAAAAAACTGCCTACTGCACTGCCGCCTTTTCGATTTCCTCAGCAAGCTGTGGCATGACTTTCCATGTCTCTTCTGTCTGGCCGAAAAAACGAACCAGTACCCTGCCGTTTGAGATAATTTTCAGGTCATAATAGTAAAAGGGGAGCCCCCCATGGTCAACATCCTCTTCGAGGAACAGGTGTATGACGTTGCCCCCGGGGGCCTTCTTCTGCCAGAAGCAGGTATCGATGACGAGGAGCCCTTTTTCCTGGATAGCCTTTATATCTTTTTTTTCAATAAATGACTGGTAGGCGTCGCGGTTAATCGTAACAGGAAAGGCGTTTTTCAGTGCGGCAAAGATTTTTTCCGTATCCATTGATTTCATAAAGGCGAAGGTCTTTTTACGGGAAATATATGTTTTGCTCCAGGTGAACTTTTCAAAATAAAAGTTTTTGTCAGGAAGTTTCTGCCACTCTGAAGGTGTCATGGTACTGCAGGCCGACACGAGCAGGCAGAAAAGCAGCATGCAGGTAAATTTTTTTCTAAAGGCGCCTCTCTTCATGGGAACATCTCTCCTTTCTGTTTTGACTTTCGGTATTCTGGGAAGTAAACAGGTGGGGTGTCAAATTGATTTTTTATTATAGTGCCGAGACCGTTAAGAAAAGAATTAAATGAATCGGCACTATCGCCCTCTAACCTGAAGAGCCTGCTTTAAGTATATTAATTACTCGACTTAGGCGATTTTTAGAATCTGATGTAGCTTGCTTATATAATACAGTGTTCTATGCAGCAATATTGTCACCCTGAGCGGAGTCGAAGGGTGAATGAAATTGAAATAAGTTGATTTATTACTATTATCATGCTTCGACTCCGCTCAGCATGACTTATTTTATAAATTTTAATAATTTTCGCCAAAGTCGAGTTAATTAAACATTACAAATAGTTCAAATTCACGCGGTGAAGGCAATAGTAAAAACGGGTATAAAAATTGTAACAAAAGCACCCTCTCTTCCACTCACTTCTGGAAAATACTTCTTGTAATTAATCTACAGCCGTAGCATTACGAAACTCAAATTAAAGTGAATCAATATCTTGAATAACGGAAGGAGCGTTTTTATCCATGATAAACGCAGAAAATCTAACCAGGTATTATGGTGATTTCAGGGCCGTAAATGATATTTCCTTTTCTATCAGGGACGGGGAAATTACTGGTCTCCTGGGCCCCAACGGCGCGGGTAAGACAACAACCCTGAGGATGCTCACCTGTTTTTTAAAGCAGAATGCCGGCACCATCAGTGTCGGGGGGGTCCAGACCGACAAGGATCCGCTCAAGGTCAAGGAAATGATCGGGTATCTTCCTGAGTCAGCACCCCTTTATCCTGACATGGTCGTGTATGATTATCTTGTCTATGTTTCTGAACTGCGGGGTATCGAAGATGAAGAAAGGATACATGAAATGGGGAAACTCTGTGGTATTACCGAGGTCATGCATAAGAATATCAACGAGCTTTCAAAGGGATACAAACAACGCGTGGGGCTTGCCCATGCAATGATTCATGACCCTGAAATACTTATCCTGGATGAACCTACATCAGGCCTTGATCCCAACCAGATCATCGAAATCAGAAACCTGATAAAAGAACTGGGAAAGAAAAAGACCGTCATCCTTTCAACCCATATCCTCTCCGAGGTCGAGGCAACCTGTGATCGCGTCATCATCATTAACCGCGGCAGCATTGTTGCCGATGACCGCACTGAAAACCTTCAGGCATCAGGGAGCGCCAAAAGCAGGCTTTCCCTCAAGGTGGAGGGGACAGATTTTGCCGGCCTCGAGGCGGCCCTTAAGGCAGTCCCGGGTGTGACATCCGTTGCCCCTGATGAAGCAGGTGAGCTGACAGGGGCGCATATTTCCAGCGACGCCGGAACAGATGTGCGGCCTGCTGTTTTCGAAGCGGTTAAGAACAGTGGCTGGGTCATCTACGAAATGAAACAGGAACAGCACAGCCTCGAGAAGATTTTCCGGGAACTCACCGTGGGAGGCGACAATGAATAAAATGAAAGAAACTTTTATTATTATGAAAAAGGAGTTGAGGGGATACTTTGTCAGCCCCATAGCCTATATCGTCATAACCATATTTCTCATCTTTACGGGATTTTTCTTTTTCAAAGATTTTTTCTATTTCAACCAGGCGGAGATGAGAAACCTTTTTCAACTCCTTCCCCTCATGTTTACCTTTGTAATACCTGCCATTACCATGCGTCTTCTTTCAGAGGAGAAACAGAGCGGGTCTATCGAGATACTGATGACCATGCCGGTACGCACTATTGATGTAGTAGCGGGGAAGTTTCTCGCGGGCACCGTATTCGTTGCTCTGATGCTGGCCCCCACCCTGGTGTACCTGGTTACCCTTGTCATTGCCGGTGACCCGGATCCGGGTCCCATTATCGGGGGGTACCTGGGGGCACTCTTTCTGGCAGGGGCCTATACCGCCATCGGGCTCTTTGCCTCTTCATTGAGCAAAAACCAGATCGTTGCCTTTATCACCGGCTGGGCCATTAACTTTACCCTCTGGATCATAGACAAGGTCGTGATCTTTCTTCCCTCAAAGCTTGGCTTTGTTCGCTACCTGGGAAGTGACTTCCATTTTCAGAATATCAGCAAGGGACTTATTGATTCCCGTGATATCATTTACTTCCTGTCAGTCATGGCACTGTTCATGCTGATTACTGTAAAAATCCTTGATGAAAGGAGATAGACTATGAATATCAGGGAAAAAATCGATACAATAAAAACGAAGCTTTCCGGTGATACCCGCAGCTACCAGCTTCTTCTCAATATAGTTATTATCATTCTGGTCAATATTGCCGCGGTAAACCTCAACGTGAGAGTGGACCTGACGCGCAACAACACCTATTCCCTCACTGAAAAGAGCAAAGGCGTTGTAGAAAACCTGAAGGAGAACATGAAGGTGAAGGTCCTCTTTTCAGAAAACCTTCCGGCGGAGCACAGTACCATTCTTCGTTACCTGAAAGACCTTCTGCAGGAGTACAGCTACCACGGGAACCGCTATTTCAGCTACGAGATTGTCGGTGAAAAAGAACTTGAAAAACAGGCTCGCGATTACGGGATACAGCCTGTCTCGAGCCGCGAGTTTGTTGACGACCAGGTAAAGATCAGGCGTACCTATATGGGCGTAGTGATCCAGCATGCAGACCTGATGGAAAAGATCCCCGCCCTGACAGACCCATCGGGCCTGGAGTATGCCATCACTTCGCGCATGGAAAAAATGTCCGCAAAGATCGATGGTCTCCTGAATCTGAAGGAGCCGATAAAACTGACCCTTTACCTTGACAGCCGCCTGAAACAGCTGCCCATTGACGGCATCGATAAAATCAAGAAAGGTGTCAGTGAAGCCGTTGAAAAGAGCAACAGGGTCAATTACGGGAAGATAAAGTTCAGTGAAAAGGATCCCGCCGCCGGGAACAAAAAGGTTGATGCGGGCGCCATCTACGGCCTTCAGCGTGTCCGCTGGGGGGCGGGACGTACCCCTGACGGGAAGGCCATGAAAGCGGGTGAAGGCGCCCTGGGCATTGTTCTCACCACGGGCAAACGTTTCAAGACCATTGAACTCAACGTGGCCCCCACACTCTTCGGCAGCTATACGGTGGTGGGCCTTGACAAGATGGAAGACAAGATCAACGATGCAGTCAGCAGTCTTCTCTCGTCAACAACACGCATTGGCTATCTCACCGGTCACGGCATTCCTGATCTTAAGGACCAGCGTACCCGCAACGGTGCAGCCCTTTTTAAAAAAGTTCTTGATGACAAGTATGAACTGGTAGGGATCGATGCCACGAAAAAAGAGATATCCCCGGATATTAATGTTCTCATTGTCGCAGGCCCGAAACAGAAACTCGAAGATATCGAGCTCTACCGCATCGACCAGTTTCTTATGAAAGGAAAAAAGGTTATCTTCCTGGTTGACTCGTACCAGGAGGTACAGATGCCGGGAGGGCAGAACATGTTCAGGCAGCGTCAGCCTGTTGTGCTTCCCGTGCAGCACGGTCTCGACGCGATGCTGAAATCATACGGAGTGATGGTTAATAAGAATGTCGTCCTCGATTCGAGCTGTGCAAAGGTGAACATGGGACAGATGATCAAAGACTATCCGGTGATGCCCATTATCGAGCGTGACGGCCTGAACCGTGATTCCATTATTACACGGTATCTTAACAGTGCCCTTTTCATGAAGGCATCTTCTGTTACTGTTGATGAGAAGAAACTGAAAGAGAACAAAACGGTCGCTACAAAACTTGTTTCTTCCTCTGATGAAAGCTGGCTCATGAAAGGGAGAGTAAATTTTAATCCCTTCATGATGAACCCTGGCAGGGCTGAAGACATGAAGAGTCATGATCTTGCGTGGCTCCTTTCGGGGAAGTTTACCAGTTTTTTTAAGGGTAAAGAAGTCCCTGTTCAGAAAGACGTAAAAAAGCCTGAGAATAAACGAGGCAGGATATCATCGGTGGCTCGTCTCGATGAATCAATCGCATCAGGTAAACCTGAAATCATTGTCGTGGGAAGTGCAGAACTTATCCGGTCAGGTTTTCTCTCTGACAGCCGCAAGATACTTTCCCGGGGAAGACGCAACGAGGCCTATGCCAATGACAACCTTGTTCACGGCATGGTTGACTATATGGCGGGCAACGACTACATTCCTGAAATGCTCTCCAAGAGCCTTGAGTTCAATCCCCTTGAAAGGAGCGATGACAGTGAACGCTTCATCATGAAGAGTGTCAATATTGCCGGTGTGCCTCTTCTTGTTATACTGGCAGGTATTATAATCTGGCGACGAAGGGGACGCCGAAGAAAACAGATTCAGCAGCAGTTCATGGGAGGAATCAAAGATGAATAAAAAGTTATACGGCAGTCTTGCGGTCATTGCCCTGCTGGTGGCATATATTATCTTTTCCAACCAGAAGGGGACACGGGATGTCCCGGAACTCGAACCCTGGAAGGGGGAAGTTACTGAACTGGTCATGAAATCGGGAGAAAAAGAATTTCATTTCACCCGCACAGAAGGGAAATGGTTCATCGGAAAGGAGAAATATCCCGCCGATGAGCGAAAGGTAAAAAACCTGGTGAAAAAAGTCAGGGACCTGAAGCTGACCGATCTTATTTCCCGGCAGAAATTTTACCGCAACTACGATCTGCAGCCTGAAAAGGCATCTACTGTCATACTTAAAAAAGATAAAAAGGTGGTAAGGAAGTTGAAAGTCGGCAAGACCGGTGCCACGGGGCGCCACAGTTATCTTCTCGTTGACGATCACCCCGAGGTCTACCAGGGAGCTGTCACCTTTAAGGGAGATTTAAACCGTACCGTCAACGATTACCGGGATAAGGTGATCATGAAAGTATCCCGTGACGCGGTAACATCGATAGCCGTTACATTTCGGGGCAGGACCTTTGCCTTTGATCAGGAAAAGATTCAACACAAGAAAAAACCGGCAAAGCCTGAATCTACAGTTCAAAAGCCCGTGGTGCCGCAGAAATCAAAAACGAAGTGGGTCTACCAGGCAAACAGAAAACTGGCAGTGAAAAAGGCAAAGGTGGATGCCCTGGTAAACGCTCTGAATCCTCTCAGGGCATCGTCATATTCTGATGTTAAAAAAGATACCCTGAGAATGCCTCGTGTCCTGGTAAAAGTAAAGGCCTTTGGCAGGGATATTGATTTAAAAATATTCCGGCAGCAGAAGGATAAAAAGTATCTTGCCACATCATCTGAATCGCCCTGGGTTTTTACCCTTGATGAGTGGCGCGCAAAAAAATATTTTATTGAAAACCTGAATGATTTCAGGGATAATAAGTAAATTTGAAGCAGTTGCCGTATTTTCTGCAAAGAGATAAAATTCGGACATTTGCCAGAGTGTAAACCGGTGGCTGTACAGGGTACAGCCATTATTTTTAAAAAGGGAAGTGATCATGAGTGAAAACAATGTCGTAGAGAATCAACATCTCATCCTGGCAAACGAGGTTTTGCCCGAGGACCTGACGATTATTCCCCTGTCCCAGCGTCCCATATTCCCCGGTATGATGATTCCCCTT
>CAZHNW010000007.1:0-68572 GCA_964534225.1 uncultured Leptospirales bacterium
GCCATTAAATGTCGCGGCTGAGTATGTAGACCGTATCAGTAAAGGGGATATACCTGAAAAGATTACAGATAATTATAATGGTGATTTTAACGAGATAAAGAATAATCTCAATGTGTGTATAGATGCGGTAAATGAGCTTGTTAAGGATGCTGGTCTTCTTTCCAAAGCAGCAGTAGAGGGTAAGCTTGATACCAGGGCAGATGCCAGTAAACATGGAGGTGATTATGGCGTTATTGTTCAGGGAGTAAATGATACCCTTGACGCAGTCATAGGGCCATTAAATGTCGCTGCAGAGTATGTGGATCGCATCAGTAAGGGAGATATTCCAGAAAAGATTACAGATGATTATAATGGCGACTTTAACGAGATAAAGAACAATATTAATGCCTGTATTGATGGTCTCGGTGGTGTTGTCGAATCGAATAATATTTTAAAACAAATGGCTGTTAATAATTTTACTAACAAAGTTGAAGGGACATATTTGGGGGTATATGCGGAAATTGCCCAGGCCGTTGATGAGGTTAGAGAGAGACTTCTACATGTGACTGATACGGCGAAAAATATTGCGGCAGGTGATTTGAAAGATCTTGAAGCATATAAAGAGATAGGAAAGCGTTCAAAAGAAGATGAATTAGTTCCATCATTTATAATGATGATGCAAAATATTCAACTGCTCATAGAGGATACAGGCATGCTTGCCGCAGCAGCGGTAGAAGGTAAGCTTGATGCCCGTGCAGATGCAAGTAAACATGGTGGTGATTTTGCAAAAGTTGTTGAGGGTGTTAATGCAACCCTTGATGCGGTTATAGGTCCCTTGAATGTTGCGGCTGAATATGTTGATCGTATCAGTAAAGGTGATATCCCTGAAAAGATCACAGATGATTATAATGGTGATTTTAACGAAATAAAGAATAATCTCAATGTTTGTATAGACGCAGTAACAGCTCTGGTTGAGGATGCTGGTATGCTGGCTCAAGCAGCATTAGAAGAAAAATATGAAACCCGTGCTGATGAGGAAAGGCATCAGGGTGATTTTAAAGCCATTGTTCAGGGGGTTAATAATACTTTAAACGGTGTGGCGGATAAGCTTTTTTTCTATGAGGCATCTCTGGATGCGGTACCATTTCCTGTTTCTGTTACGGATATGGATATGAATTGGATATTTTTTAATAAAGCTGTTGCTGAGTTAACTGGTTTGAAAAAGGAAGAAATGAAAGGCAAGCAATGCAGTAACTGGAATGCAGACATTTGTGGTACAGGTAAATGTGGTATTCAGATGCTGAGGAAAGGAGAAAAAACGTCATATTTTAAACAGCCTGGTCAGGATATGGATTTTCAGGTGGATACACAATACATTACCAACAACAAAGGTGAGAAAACAGGCCACATAGAAATAATACAAGATGTTACAGCTGCAAACAGGGTTAAAGAGTTTCAAGAAGTAGAAGTTAACAGGTTGGCAAAAAATCTTTTTAAATTTGCTGATGGTGATTTAAACCTTGATACGAATGTACAGGAAGCCGACAAATACACAGCGGAAGAGCGAGAGAACTATCTGAAGATTAATGACGCCCTCAATAAGACTATTGATGCGATGAAAAATGTCACAGAAATAACAAAAGAAATCGCTTCAGGGAATCTCATGGTGGATGTAAAAGTTCGTTCAGAGCAGGATGAGCTCATGAGTTCATTGAAGCAGATGGTGGTTGATCTTACTTCTTTCGCCTCAAATACACAGGTCGCCGCCGCTCAGGTTGCATCTGGCAGCGAAGAGATGAGTTCATCTGCGGAGCAAATGGCTCAAAATGCCAATGAGCAGTCAGCAAGTGTAGAAGAAGTTTCCAGTTCAATGGAGGAAATGAACAGTTCTGTTATTCAGAATGCAGATAGACGGCGTTGTGCGGTTTAACAAAAAGAATGCTGAAAAAGCAGCAAAGGATGCGCAGGAAGGTGGTGATGCTGTCGCTGAAACTGTTAAGGCAATGAAGAGTATCGCTGAGAAAATAGCTGTTATTGAGGATATAGCAGGCCAGACAAATATGCTTGCCTTAAATGCGGCTATTGAAGCGGCACGGGCTGGAGACCATGGTAAGGGATTTGCCGTTGTTGCCAGTGAAGTAAGAAATCTTGCGGAACGGAGCGGTAATGCAGCTAAAGAGATTAATAATCTTTCAAAAAGCAGTGTTGATGTTGCAGAAAAAGCAGGCAAGCTTATTGAAGAAATAGTGCCTCAGATTCAGAAAACTGCTGAACTGGTCCAGGAGATAAATGCTTCAAGTGCTGAACAGGCAAATGGTATCGAACAGGTAACACTTGCTATTGGAGAGTTGGATAGAGGAGTACAGCAAAATGCAGCAGCAACAGAAGAGATGGCTTCAACAACAGAAGAACTTTCAGGACAGGCAGAACAGCTTCAGAATGCTGCAGAGTTTTTTAAAATTGAAGGCAGCAGCAGGATGTCATCGCTGCATGTAAATAGAAATGAGTCAAAAGGTATTAAGCAAATTGATAAAAAGACAAAAGGTAATGGGAATGGCGGGAAAGGGAGTTTAAAAAATATTGATAATAATTCATCAGGAGAAAAAGGAGTTAAATTGGATATGTCACTGGAAGAGGAATTCGAGAAGTATTAAAATTTAAACGTTGAATCTGCATATATAACCTTCATGGTTATATATGCAGATTATAATATTTTTGGAGTATTTTGCTTTATGAACATTATTGATAACAATTTAAGATTAGGGAGCTGTGCGGTTCCAGTCATGTCTGATGAGGAGTTTACTGATTTAAGCTCACTGATTTATTGTTATCTTGGTTTAAATATAACAACTGCAAAAAAAATGATGTTGTCGTCGAGGTTGAATAAAAGACTCCGGGAATTAAATTTTAGTACATATAGAGAATATTATAATTATCTGAAATCATATGATGGCAGAATGCTGGAGTTTGATGAATTAACAGATGCGGTTACTACTAACAAAACTAATTTTTTTAGAGAAAATAAACATTTTGAATTTTTATCCGATGGAATACTTAATGAAATTTTAAATATGAAACGTTTTAATCTTAATAAAAAAATTTACTGTTGGAGCGCTGGATGTTCTACGGGGGAAGAACCCTATACTCTTGCAATGATTCTTGAAGATTTTTTATCTCAAAACAAACAATATGATTTTGAAATACTGGCAACAGATATATCAAATAGAGCATTAACAATTGCCCGCAATGCAATATATAGGAAAGCAGATATAGAACCTATTCCTGATAGACTAAAGAAAAAATATCTATTGCGAGGCAAGAATAATAGAAAAGGAGAATTCAGAATAGTCTCTGAGTTGAGGGAAAAGGTGGAGTTTCAGCAGTTGAATCTTATGGATAAAAATTATTTAATGCACAATAAGATGGATATAATTTTTTGTCGCAATGTTATTATCTATTTTGATAGGGAAACACAGATTGAATTTTTCGATAAACTTTATGATCAACTTTCTACTGGTGGCTACCTTTTTATTGGGAGCTCCGAATCTCTTTATTCTATTAGTGATAAGTTTAAATCTGTCAGACCAACTGTTTACATGAAGGAGTAACAGTGTTTTTGGAAATTAAATTTCACAGTGAATACGGAGCAGGTTTTTTATGAATAAAAAAATCAGTGTTCTGGTTATTGATGATTCTGCAGTTGTTCGAAATGTTTTAAAAGAAATTTTAGAATCAAATTACAATATTGGTGAAGTTGAAACAGCAGCCGACCCTTTTGCCGCAGCAGAAAAGATTCAAAAAAAGAAGCCTGATGTTATTACTCTTGATATTGAAATGCCTAAAATGGATGGAGTTACATTTTTATATAAAATAATGAGCCAATATCCAATTCCTGTTGTAATGTGTTCAAGTCTCACCGGTGAAGGGTGTGAGACAACACTAAAAGCACTTGAGTATGGAGCTGTAGATATAATAACAAAACCAAAAATGGGGGTTAAAAATTTTTTAGAAGAATCTCAAATTATGATTATTGATTCTGTCATTGCAGCATCCAAAGCCAAGTTAAAAATATTAAAACAAAATAATAAAATAAAGAACCTGAAAACAGATAAGTATACAGCCGATGTTGTTTTGCCACCTCCCATTCGTAAGGCAATGTTTAAAACGACTGAAAAGATTGTAGCAGTTGGAGCTTCAACTGGTGGAACAGAAGCGTTGAGAGTTTTTTTAGAGTCAATGCCGCTTGATTGTCCAGGTATAGTTATCGTTCAGCATATGCCAGAAAATTTTACCTCTGCTTTTGCTAAACGATTAAATGGGATATGTCAAATAGAAATAAAAGAAGCTGAAAACGGGGATTCTATATTAACCGGTAGAGCACTGATCGCACAGGGTAATAAACATCTTTTAGTAAAACGCAGTGGGGCACGATATTATGTTCATGTGAAAGAGGGGCCTCTTGTGTGCAGACATCGACCATCTGTAGATGTTCTTTTTCGTTCAGTTGCTCAAAATGCAGGCAAAAATGCCATTGGTGTTATCATGACAGGAATGGGTGATGATGGAGCCAGAGGAATGCTTGAAATGAAAGAAGCTGGAGCATACACAATTGCACAGGATGAAAAGAGCTCTGTAGTGTTTGGTATGCCACATGAAGCCATACAATTAAATTCTGTCGATGAAATTGTTTCATTGGAAAAAATCTCGTCTGTTGTAATAAATATGAATAAAAAGTAATTCAGTATTCGTCAGGAGGCAATATGAATGAGTTAATTGAAAAAAACATGATTAAAAGATCAGAAATTGTGAAATACGGATATGCTGATATCAATGATGAAAATATCGTCCCCAGTATTTTATATTTAACCTTTTTTTTGGAAAATGAGTTATACGGATTTCCAGTTAGTTCTGTTCGAGAAGTTATGAAATTTAATAAGGTCTTTAAAACACCTGGAGTGCCCAGATATATAAAAGGTGTTATGAATCTTCGTGGAGAAGTAGTACCTGTTATTGATTTAACGTATAGATTTTATAAAAAGGAAGGCGTGGTAAATGATGATACAGATATTATTGTTCTTGAAGTTATGGATAATGATGAAGTTGTTCCTATTGGAGTTATGATTGATTCCGTTCAGGCTGTAGTAGATATCAGAGAAGATGATATAAAAGAAGCCTCAGAAGTCGGCTCAAAAATCAGGACAGATTTTTTTAATTCAATAGGTATATTTAATAATCAGTTTATTATTCTTTTAAATGTTGAAAGGGTATTGTATATAGATGAATTATCAAAATTAAATGAATAATTTTTTAATTTAATTAAATACATTCAAGGTGAAAAATATGCAGAGATATGATATAGATTTAAAGGTTGATAATGAGAACTCAGTCACATTTTTATTCGATGGTGAATTCTCGATATATTCTGTTGCCGAAATAAAAAAGAAATTCGATGAAGCATTATGTATATATAAAAATTTTACATTAGTACTTACAAAGGTTTCAAAAATAGATACTGCTGGTTTTCAACTTATAACGTATATGAAAAGAGAGATTGCTAACGCAAAAAAAGAATATAGAGTAGTTAAGCCTTCTAAAGATGTTAAAAAATTTTTTGATTTTTTTCATGAATCGATTTGATTAGGAGAAATAGAATGAGTAATGAAAAATTTGATCTGCGATCTGTTCGTGAGACTTTTATATTAGAAAGTAAAGAATTATTGAGTGGGATGGAGGCATCACTTCTTTCTCTTGAGAAAGATCCACTTAATGAAGGTTCGATTAATGCTATTTTTAGAGCCGCTCATTCAATTAAAGGAGGCGCAGGAATGGTCGGCTTTGATAAAATCGGAGAATTTACACATGTGTTGGAGAATTTGCTTGATAAAGTAAGAAATTTTTTGATCCCTGTTGACTCAAAGATGATAGAACTTTTATTACATTGTCATGATTTTATTTTAGAGATGTTTGATTTTTTTAGCAAGACTATTGATGAAGAATTAAGTGAACAGGCAACCGTCGTTTTTCGTGAATTAACAAATCAACTTAATGATTACATGGATGAAGAGACAATTATTGAGCTAGATAACAACGGTTCCGAAAACGATAAAGAGTATGTAATGAATGAGTGCTGGCATATTTCGATTAGATTCGGTAGAAATATTCTTCATAACGGAATGGACCCGTATTCATTTATTTCTTATTTGCAGGAAAATGGTGAAATTATTAATATAAAATCAATTTTCGATGAAATGCCTTATGGCAAAGAGATGGACCCAGAATTATGTTACCTGGGGGTTGAGATAAACTTTAAGAGTTCAAATAAAATTGGAAAACAGGAAATTGAAAATGTTTTTGATTTCATAATTGATGATTGTGAGATAAAAATTATTCCGCCAAGAAGTTCAATATCTGAATATGTAGACTTAATTGATAAGTTGCCTGAAAATTCCATGAAAATTGGAGAAATATTGATGGAGATCGGTTCATTAACTCAGAATGAACTGGATATTATCCTCTCTATGCAAAATGAAAATGTAAATAATAATTCTAAAAAGCAGTTTGTCGGAGAAATTATGGTGGAAGAACAAATCGTTCAAAAACCAGTTCTTAAGGCTGCTATAGAAAAACAGGTAAAAGTTAAGAGGAATATTGAAAAAAATAGTAAATACATTCGGATTGATTCAGGCAAAATTGATGAATTAATAAATCTTGTCGGAGAAC
Organism: uncultured Leptospirales bacterium; assembly: GCA_964534225.1. Lineage (GTDB taxonomy): Bacteria > Spirochaetota > UBA4802 > UBA4802 > UBA5550 > CAZHNW01. The sequence continues at coordinate 6,700 of CAZHNW010000007.1, forward strand.
TGGTCATTGTTGGTGCTAATGTTAAACAGATTGCCAATACAGATCATAAAGAAGGTATTAGCGAAGCAGTTGAAGGGATGTCGCGTTTAATTGAAGACATTAGAGACAGTACAATGAATGTAAGAATGGTTCAGATTGAGGAAACTTTTATAAAATATGAAAGGATCGTTCGTGATTTGTCCAGAGAAAAAGGTAAGGAAATTGAGCTTATCATCAATGGCGGTGATACTGAACTTGATAAAACATTAATTGATAAAATTTCAGATCCATTAACACATCTTGTTCGAAATGCAATAGATCATGGTATTGGAACGCCAGATGAAAGAACCAAAAACAATAAACCAGCAAAAGGAAAAATTCAGTTAAATGCATATCATGAAACAGGCAGTATTATAATTGAGGTCCAGGATGATGGCAAAGGCTTAAATTATGATAAAATTTTTGCCAAGGCTGTTGAAAAAGGATTGTTAGAACCTGAGCAAAGTATTTCAGATTATGATTTATTTCAGTATATTTTTGATCCAGGGTTTTCAACAGCAGAAGAAGTGACCAGTATTTCTGGGCGTGGTGTAGGGATGGATGTTGTTAAAAAAAATATTGAATCATTAAGGGGAACTATTTCTATTGAAAGTCAAGCTGGTGAAGGTACAATGATGCGCATTCACTTACCATTAACACTGGCAATTATTGATGGATTTATGGTAACGGTTGATGATACTTATTATGTATTACCTCTAGATATGGTTGTTGAATGCTCAGAAATACAACAGGAAAATATTGACTCAAAGGATGGCGGGAATTATATAAATCTTCGTGGGGATGTGTTGCCATTTTTAAAACTTAGTGAATTTTTTACGAATGATCAGGATAAAGTTGATCATTTTAATTCTAAAATTATTGTAGTTGAATTTGCACGCAAGAAAATTGGACTCGTTGTTGATGATTTAATAGGAGAATTTCAAACAGTTATTAAACCTATGGGAAGGATTTTTAATTACTTAAAGTGGATTAGCGGCTCAACAATTCTTGGTACTGGTGAAGTCGCTTATATTCTTGATGTTCCTCAACTTATTCAAACGATTCAAAATACAAAGGAATCTGTAATGGCTCATTCGATGTGATAATTGGGCTAAACAAACATTGTATTATTTATAGAACTGACAACCTCGGTTGACAACTGTGATATAGTTCCCAATAGAAATAAATTTTATGTAAATCGAACAATTTTTAATAAATGTTGTTTTTTTTTGATCAAATCGGTGGTTAAGGTGCATTGCGCGGGCCAGAAGAAGGACAATAGCGACAACAGCAGATACAGGAAGAATGATTCTGGCTCCCATGGCACCTCCCTGGTAGATAATTTTTGAATATATAAAAAAACCCCGGGGAAATCAAATTTTTTTACACCTGAGACGGGCAAAAAAAATGCAGCACCGGTGTTTTTACAATTGACATTTAATGAAATGGATATAGAAGGGAATCAGCTTAATCAGAAAGGGAGAAGATTATGGGAGTTGATAAAGCTATACTTGATTTTGTTCGTGAATACCATGTATTTTGCGAGAATACCATCTGGATAGCGGTTCTTATTGCCAGTTTTGTTGCACTATCCGGATGTATCCGTTTTGGCATTGCCGCATATCGTCGTCACAAGGGGATTTATCCCCCGGCAGCCAGCCAGATGGAAGATCATTAAGAGATAATTATTTATTTTACCTGCAGGAGGATCATTGGTGAGGCGTGTATGGAGCAGTAATATCCTGAGACGCGCACTGCCGGTGGTCCTTTTTTTATTCCTCACGCCGTACCCGGGTTCATCTGAAAAGTCAATCTACTGCGGCATTACCCCTGAAAAGTACCTGACAGGGCGTTTTGTTCCCGCAGAGACAGCCTGTTTCGTCAACCTCACCACGGAAAAAATTCCCGCATATCGAAAGAACATGTACCTCCGCAGAGAGGCTGCCACGGCATTAAAGAAAATGATTGATTCCTTTAAGCGTGAACATCCCGACATCAAACTCTACGTGCGCAGCGCCACTCGCACCTTCTATGACCAGCGCTGGATCTGGCATGCCAAGTGGAATGGCCGCCGCCTGGTAGGGGGGAAAAAACTGAACAAGAGTATAAAGGATCACCGCGCCCGCGCCCTGAAAATTCTTGAGTACTCATCCATGCCGGGAACAAGCCGGCACCACTGGGGGACCGATGTCGATTTCAACCGGCTCACCAATGCCTACTATGAAAAGGCAGAAGGAAAGATCATCTTTAAATGGTTGAAGAAAAACGCCGCCTCCTTTGGATTTGTCCGTCCCTACACGGCGGGGCGTCGGCAGGGATACAATGAAGAGAAGTGGCACTGGTCATGGCTTCCCCTGGCGCGGCCTATGCTCAAAGACTGGAACCGCCTGGTGAAACCCTCTGACCCTGAAAAACTGAAAATATCTTTCAGGGGACTCAGGGCGGCATGGCCCCTGGCATCCCTTTATGTCAATGCCATCAGCGGAGACTGCCGTTGAAGGTGCTCCTTGCCTATCTCCCCCCCCCGGAGGAAAGCCACGATTACTACATGTCCCTTCTGCCCTATGGCCTTACCGCCCTGGCAGTGGTGACCGAAAAAGCGGGCTGTGATGTCACCCTTGCCAATTTTTCCCGTAAGGGAAGAAAGGGGGCCCTGAAAATCCTGCGTAATGAAAAATTTGATCTTATCGGTTTTTCCCTTTTTAGCTATAACAGGAACGAGACCCTGAAGTTGATCAGGCGAATCAAAAAGGATATGCCCCGCTGCCGTATTGTTGTGGGTGGTCACCATGCCACGACTCTTTCCGGTGAAATATTGAAACGTTACCCTGAAATCGATCACATTATCTGCGGCGAAGGCGAAGAGGCATGGCTTTCACTGGTTGATGACCTGCAAAAAGGGAAGTCACCGGAGCGCCTCATTGACGGAATACGTATAAAAAACCTGGATGCGCTGCCCTTTCCTGCTGCATTTCGTGGGAAGACCATAGACATTAATCCCCATGAACAGTACAAGGTTCTTATTTCGACACGGGGATGTCCCCATCACTGCAGTTTCTGCGCTTCACCCGAGTTCTGGAAGAGGCGTGTCACCTTTCGCAGCGCCGAAAGCCTTGCCGATGAGGTGGAGTATCTCCACCGGAAACTGGGCATCATCTATTTTTCCCTTCGTGATGATAACTTTACCCTGAAAAAAGGGCGTGTCATTGCCTTTTCGCGTCTTCTTCGCCAGCGGGGCCTCTACCTGATGTGGAACTGCCAGTCCCGTGTTGATACCATTGACGAGGAGATGCTGCGTGAGATGAAACTGGGGGGCCTCGAGCATATTCAGTATGGAGTAGAATCGGGATCTGAGAGGATTCTGGCGGAACTCGACAAGGATATAAGGCTCGATGACGTGCGTGCTGCCGCGGCAGCAACGCGCAGGCTCGGTATCTACCTTTCTATTTATCTCATGGCGGGCCTTGAGGGTGAGACGATCCGTGATATAAAGGCAACGGAAAAACTGATACGTGAGATCCTTCCCGGCGACGGCATGGTTTCACCCGTGGCCTATTTCCCCGGCACGGAACTTTATAAAAAGGCAAAGCAGGGGGGGAAGTTAAAAGACTCGGACTGGTTCTCGCGTAAAGACACGGGCCTTTATGTACGCACAGATGATGAGGCCCGGAATATGGTGATGCTCCTTGTTAACCAGCTGGGAAAGATCCGTCAGCGGTCATGGTACCGGGAAACAGATTTTATCCATCACCATGAAGCAATGGGCCCAGACTGCTGGGTGACGGATATACTCGAAGGGGATTATTTTCTCGATGAGGAGTTCTTTGACGAAGCCGAAGACGCCTACCGCCAGGTAATGGAAAAATACCCTGAAAATATCTGGGGCTATATACGTATGGGCAAATCACGTTTTCTCCAGGAAGATTACATCGAATCAGAGAAATGGTACTCACGCGCCATTGAGACAGGGGTGCCCTATTACGGGATTTGGCTGAAACTGGCGGAAGTCTATGTCTGCCTGGAGCGCCGCAGGGATGCCGTGGCGGCACTTAAGGAGGCGCGGCGCCTGAACCGTTTCGACCCCCGCATTAAGAACCTGGGACGCCTTCTTTCATCGTAGTGTCATCTCTCTTCCTGCCGCAGGGCCCCGGCAAGACGGGCCTGCATATCCTGCCGCGTCTTTTGAGGCATTTTGTCGGGATCGGGATATCTATTCATCAGTGAACGTAGAAATTTTATTTCATGGATCAGCAGGCTGTAGTAGAACCAGTCTCCGCAGAAACGCGCCGCGTAGATTATTTCTTCAGGGGAGAGTTCTTCTGCGGCGGGGCAGAGAAAGGTTTTGCAGGTCTTTTTAAAGAAGGTGTCTTCCTGCATGGCCTTTTCATGGTAATAGAGACAGCCTATGAGACTGCAGGCTTCGTCAGTAAAGGCAACATGAGGGCATTGCAGGGCATCCGGCAGGGCCTTCGGGGGAAGTAGAGGCTGCTTTTTACTTCCATCAAGAAAAAACTCACGCCGTGCCCTGAAAAGGGTTGTTATCTCCCCGGGAGGGGCATCATAGTTGTGGCTGCCGCAGCAGAGGGCACAGGAGGCGCCATACCCGGGGCGGCAGATGTTGATGGAATGATTTTTTTTCATTTTTTTTAGTCAATGCAGTGGTCAGGCCCTTTTTGAAGCTTTTTTTTCAGGGGGGCTCTGAGCCGCTCTGTTATTAAGTGAAAATCAGGGAAGGGGAAGTCGGTGTCAATGAAAAAGTCTTGACATGAGTGATTGCTCAGTTGATTCTCTCCTCCATTTCGTTCAGGAGAAAATAATAAGGGTGAAAACAGAGATAAAGAAGACAGGATTTGGTGATGGCCATATTGCCTACCGTGTCAAGGCCGCCGGTGGTGATGCGGGCATTGTTTTTATTCACGGCCTCGGGGCGGATTCTCGTTTTTTTCAGAAACAGCTTCATTATTTTGCTTCGTTTATTACATCTGTCGCTCTTGATCTTCCCGGCAGCGGCGCCTCTTCACGGTGTCACGGGGGGATTTCAATGGAATGTCTCGTTGAGGCTGTCCTGGCGGTTATCGAGGCGGAAAAGTTGAAACAGGTTACCCTGGCGGGACACAGTCTCGGCGGTGCCGTGGCAATGGAACTTGCGCTCCGTTATCCTGAACGTGTTGAGGCAATGGTACTCATTTCCACGGGGGCGCATATTCCCCTTTCCCGGGCATTAAAAGAGGAGATGCACCGCGGGGCAAAGGAATTTTTTCTTTTTTTTATACGTTCTGTTTTCAGCCGCCGGGGAGATTATCTCGCTTCCATCGCGGAAAAGAATATCCATCTCCTGGACCATGAACTCCTCAGGGAGAGTTTTGCCCTCTGCGGCAGTCTCGATTTCAGGGAACGGCTCTGCGAGATCAGGATGCCGGTTCTTGTTGTGGCCAACAGCGGTGATACCCTGGTGCCCCCTGAGGTATCACGTCTTCTTGCCGCGGAGATTCCCGGTGCTGAATTTATCCTTTTCGAGGCGGGGGGGCATGTTCCCTTTTTCGAATATGCCCATCTTTTCGATGTGGAGATGGAGAAGTTTCTGCGAAAGTGCTTTCCCTGCTGCGCCGCCAGCGGTGCTGCAAAGGAAAAATGTCTTGAATAATACCTGGTTTTCTGCATATACTTGAAATGCTTGACAAAAAAAAGCCTGTTTGTGATTCTACCACCTTGTTGAAATTCGCTGTACCAGGCAATGGTTATATATTTTCAATAGATTTTGTCATGAATTAATTTTGAAAGCGGACAAAAGCCCTCCACGGGGTTTTCGGCGAAGACTCATCGCAGGTTCGCGGCAGTTCAGATGTACTGCGTAATTCATGAGTTGTTTCACGATATGATTCCTGTATTTTTTTATTTTTCAGGCCTTTTTACGGCGCAGTTGTGGTTACTTCTCAATAATAATAGAGGGAAGTAACGGCATTTTTTATGTAATGCGCAGCATATAATAAAAGAAAAACCTTATTTAAAATTCAATGGAGGAAAAACATGGCTGTTAAAATTGCAATCAACGGATTCGGAAGGATTGGAAGAAACGTTCTGAGAGCCATTATGACTGACACGGCAACGTATGGTAATATTGATGTTGTCAGCATCAATGACCTTACTGACGCCAAAACCCTTGCACATCTCTTTAAGTATGATTCAGTATTCGGGATATACGATGGGGATGTCGCTGTCGAGGGTGATTCTATCGTTGTTAATGGCAAAAAAATCAAGGTCCATTCAGAAAAGGATCCCCGTCAGCTTCCCTGGAAGGCTGAAGGCGTTGAAGTCGTTATTGAAGCAACCGGTATTTTCAGGGACAAGGAAAAGGCCGGTTATCACATCGAGGCAGGTGCTAAAAAAGTTATTATCTCTGCCCCTGCAAAAAATGAAGACATTACTATTGTACTCGGTGTCAACGAAGACAAGTACAACAAGGATGAGCATCATATTATCTCTAATGCTTCATGCACAACGAACTGTCTTGCCCCCGTGGCAAAGGTTCTCAATGATGAATTCGGTATCGAGTATGGTACCATGACAACCATACACTCATATACCAATGACCAGAGAATCCTTGATCTTCCCCACTCAGACCTGAGACGTGCCCGTGCCGCAGCCCTTTCCATGATACCTACAACAACAGGTGCTGCAAAGGCTGTTGCCCTTGTTATCCCTGAACTGAAAGGAAAACTCGACGGCGGCGCAATGCGTGTTCCCACTCCTGATGTCTCCATCGTTGATTTAGTCTGCATGGTAAAGAAAGACGTTACCGTTGAAGATGTAAACGGCACCCTGAAGAAGGCTGCTGATGGTCCCCTCAAGGGAATTCTTGCATTCTGTGAAGAGCCACTCGTTTCAATCGATTTTACCGGGAATAACAATTCATCCATCGTTGATTCTCTCTCGACCAAGGTTATGGAGGGCCGCATGGTGAAGGTTCTCAGCTGGTATGATAATGAATGGGGTTATTCCGTAAGATGTGCTGATCTCGTTAACTTCATTATGAAGTAGGGGACGTTCACTGACGGAATTTCATAAAAACGCGGCGGAAGACTGTTTCCGCCGCTTACTGCTTTAACAGGAAAAAATTATGGGAAGAAGAGAAATATTCGCAGGAAACTGGAAAATGTATAAAACATGGTCCGAGGCAAAGGAACTTGCCGACGGCCTTGTCAAGGGTCTTGGAGATATAAAGGAGAGGGAAGTTGTCATTTTTCCGCCATCACCCTGGGCCCATGAGCTCTGCACCCTCTGTGAAGGTTCTCCCGTAGATGTGGGAATGCAGAACATGTATTTTGAAGAAGAGGGCGCCTTCACCGGTGAGGTTTCACCCCTCATGGTTAAAGACGCTGGATGCCGCTATATCCTCATCGGCCATTCTGAGAGGCGCCATGTCTTTGGTGAGTCCGATGAAATGATCAATAAAAAGGTAAAAGCGGCTTTAAAACATGGCCTTGAACCGATGTTCTGTATCGGTGAGCTCCTTGAAGAACGTGAGGGGGGCACTACCGCTGATGTCGTCAGGACACAGATCACGGAGGGCCTGAAAGATATCTCTGCAGAAGAGATGAAGAAAATTGTTGTCGCCTATGAACCTGTCTGGGCCATTGGTACCGGAAAGGTGGCGACGCCTGAGATCGCCCAGGAGACACATGAAATGGTACGAAAAGTTCTGGCTGAACTTTTTGGAGAAGTTGTTGCAAATGATGTGCCGATTCTGTATGGTGGCTCTGTAAAACCTGATAATATCAGCGGTTTGTTTGAGAAACCTGATATTGACGGTGTCCTGGTGGGAGGAGCAAGCCTTAAGGTTGACTCATTTCTCGCCATTGCGTCTGTGTAACATGAAAGGTTCTTTTGCTCCTTATAGGGGTGAAAGAACCTGTTTAAATATTCATCTCTTTCTGAGATGACTGCTCAAAGAGGAAAAAAATGGGAATTCTGGTCTCTATTTCTACAGTTTTATTTGTCATTCTTTGTATTATCCTGGTGATTGTTATTCTTCTTCAGTCTGATAAAAGCGCGGGTATGGGAATTCTGGGTGGTTCAAGTCAGTCTGCCTTTGGTTCTTCTACTGCTGATGTAATTACCAAGATTACCACTGCCATGGTCGCCATCTTCATGATTGGCTCCCTCGGCCTTGCTGTTCTTGAATCGAGCAAAACCTCCTCTCTAAAAGAGAAGGTAATGACATCTGATAAACCTTCCGCCGAAGTCCTGAAAAAGGATGATGCCAAAAAGCCGGGCGCTGAAGAGGGGAAAAATGCCCCGAAAAAGCCCGATTCGCAGTAATTAACTGAAAAAATATTTTGTTCAAGGAAAAGTCTGATGGCACGATCTGTCATTGTTGATGAAAATGAATGTACCGGCTGTGAGCTCTGTGTTGACATGCTTCCCGAGGTGTTTCGCATGAACAATAAGGGGGTCAGTGAGGCCCGCAATGATTCCGGTGCGAAAGAAAGTGATATACAAAATGTAATAGATAACTGCCCGGCTGAATGTATCCACTGGCAGTCATAAGAGGAAGGTTGCTATGTCATTAAAAGATTTTATTTTTACCTCTGAATCTGTTTCAGAAGGGCACCCGGATAAGGTTGCCGACCAGATTTCCGATGCTGTTCTTGATGCACATATCGGGGGTGATGCCATGTCCCGTGTCGCCATAGAAACGCTGGTTACCACTGACCTGGTGGTTCTTTCCGGTGAAATCACGTCAGGCCAGGATGTCGATTACGAGGCAGTTGCCCGTGAGGTTGTTGCTGATATTGGTTATACCGACCCTGAAATCGGTTTTGATGCGAAAACCTGTACCGTGGATATTCACGTTCACGCCCAGTCCCAGGACATCTCCCAGGGGGTCACAGAAGGAGAGGGACTATTTAAGGAGCAGGGCGCCGGTGACCAGGGCATGATGTTCGGTTATGCTGTCGCTGAGACCGATGAACTGATGCCCATGCCCATAGCTCTTTCACACAGGCTGGTAAAAAAACTCGCTGATGTCAGGAAAACAGGTGAATTGACATTCCTTCGGCCGGATTCCAAATCACAGGTGACAATTGAATATGAAAACGGGAAGCCAAAGCGTGTTGATGCTGTTGTTATTTCAACCCAGCATACTCCCGATGTGAGTATAGAGCAGATCAGGGAAGGAGTCATTGAAACGACTATCAAAAAGGTCATCCCCGCCGGTTTCATTGACAATGAGACCAAGATATTTATCAATCCCACGGGAAGATTTGTCATTGGTGGTCCCCATGGGGATACGGGCCTGACGGGCAGAAAAATAATTGTAGATACCTACGGGGGAATGGGGCGTCACGGCGGTGGTGCCTTTTCCGGAAAGGATCCCTCCAAGGTTGACCGTTCAGCCGCTTACATGGGACGTTATATTGCAAAAAATATCGTGGCTGCGGGGCTTGCCTATCGCTGTGAAGTTCAACTCGCCTATGCCATCGGCGTTCCTGATCCTGTTTCTGTCATGGTTGACTCCTTTGGTACCGGAACCATTGCCGATGAGGAGATTGCAAAACGCGTCATGTCCTCATTTAATATGAAACCGGCGGGTATTCTGCAGACCCTTGATCTGAGACGCCCCATTTTCAGGGCCACAACAAATTATGGTCATTTCGGCCGTGAAGACCAGGGATTCGTCTGGGAAATGAAAAACATGGTGGATGCCCTTAAATAGGGGTATCTCCTGGCCCGGGAGAGGAGACGATTGTATTACTATTCTTCTCCGGGGCGTTATGTAAAATTGAGGGAAGCATTTCCTCGTTTCTTCCGATAATAAAGTATCATGTATTACTTGTTAACGGGAGAAGAAAATGAGCACAAAAATCAGAAGTTTTAAGTACAGCTGCTCCTGCGGGTATCAGGTGAAGGTCTTTATCGATTTTGGCATACCACAGGAAATATATAAATGCCGAAAATGCGGTAATGCCGTCAAAAGGGTTGAAATAATTTAGGGACCGGCAACCTGTATACGTGTAATATTTTGAATAAATGGAACGTCAATGTCTCTTACTGCATACAGGATATACAGGCGCTGCCCTGTTCTTCTTACCTGCCTTTTTATCTATGCCATTTTTCTGCTTATAGCCGTAATGCCTGCTGCCGCCCCCGCCCTTTATGCTGAAGAAGAGAGGGAGGGAAGTGAACTGGTGTCTCCTTCACCGGATGCCGAGACAACAACCAGGTCAGTGCCGGTTGAAAATACGAAGAAAGAAACCGGAGAAAAAGAATCCGCCAATATCGACGCCCAGCTTCTCTATGGCCAGTATAATAATATTTTTTCATCAATCAGTCTTATACAAAATAATAAGAAATTTGCCTATCAGCTCAATTCAGAGTTGAGGCGTTCCAATGATTTCGGGTATAAAAATTCGTCATTTTTTAATAATGAAATCGGTTTCTCCGGAAAGGCTGATTTCAACAGGACATGGACACTGATTCCTGAAATTGCGGTCAACAATGAATCACACGGTATGTTTGACAATACCACTTTCAGCCGCGAGGAGAAGGACAAGATTGTTGTCTTTCTGAAGAACGAATACAAGCCTACACCTGCACGCTGGTACTTCAATGTCGGCGGTGCACAGTATGTTCACCGCCTTACCGGCAGTGACCCTGTTTCCTTCAGTTTCTATAAGTTCAGCGAAGAAATCCAGTGGGAGTATGTATGGTCCGCTTCGAACAGTCTTGCCATAAGGCACTATTACTGGCAGTACTTCTATAATGACGGCAACGCGAAAAATGATGCCCATATTGCCAATGAACTGCTTATAAATTTTAAGCTTACCGAGTATGTTAAATTTTCCTGCGGGGCCATTGCCGACTGGAACCGAGACGCGGGATGGTTCCCCTCCGGGAGGGTTTCTCTTTCCAGTTCAAACCTGAAATATTTTTCTTTTGAAGGGACTTATTCCTATGTCCTTGATCCCTTTCAGCCTGAAGATATCTTTTTCAACCAGAAGTACGTGGCGCCGGGGGGTGAACTTCCCCCATCACGAACTCACGAGGGCGCTGTTGATGCCACCTTTGATATCTCTTTCAAGAAAAAGTCGACTTTCCATGTTAAAAAGATCAAGCTCAAGGCCAAGGGTGTATGGGAAAAACAGAATAATTTTTATAATTTTACCACCAGTGAGACCTATTCAGGGGGAGGGGTACTTGAATTAACATCGGGGAAGGTGACGACCCTCTACTCTGTTGTCTCCCTTCTGCTCGATTTTTCTATTTTCAGTCACCGGCTGCGCCTGAACGCGGCTTATCGCTTTCAGTATTTCGATGCACCAGTTAGTATTACCTATCACCCGGTGCATTGTGTGACGGGGAAGATTGCCTACAGGGCGTCGCGGTGGGAACTCTCCTGGGAAAACAGTTACCGGGGCAGTGTCTTTACTGACGCAGAGAGTGATGCGAAACTCAGCGATGCCATTACCGGTGATCTCCAGATACAGTACAGGATGATAAGTACACTCTATTTTAATATCAGGCTGCAGAACCTTTATAATAATTCCTACAGCCTGATAAGCGGATACCCTGAACCGGGTTTTACCGCGCTGGTGGGTCTTCGTATCGTTATTTGATATTTATACTGTAACCAAATATCCTTTGAGTGTCCTGAAAGGGATTGAGCATGTTTAGAGTACCTTTCATGCAGGGAATCCCTCCGCCGAAAATGAATAACCGAGGATTATATGACGGGAAAAATTATCATTTCCATATTCGATTCAATACCCCTCTGGGTTATGATTCTTCCGATTCTTGTAAGCTCTATTATATCCCTGGCAATAATTATTGAGCGTTTTCTGTTTTACCGCCGTATCAATTTTGATTATCGTCTCCTTGTCAACAGTGTCAGGGATAAAGTACGCGCAGGGCGTCTTGCAGATGCGGGCGCAATGCTGGATTCGTATAGTGGGCCCATTATTGAGATGATGACCAGGTTTGTAAAGGACGGGGGAGTGACAGATGACCGCGAAGGCCTTGTCGCTGATCTTGCCGAAAAAGGTGTGAGAAACGTAGAGCGTTTTGGCGGTGTAATTTCCACCATCGCGACGGTTTCACCCATGCTGGGGCTTCTCGGTACGGTTACAGGTATGATGAAATCATTCAGCAGCCTCGCCAGTATGGGGCCGTCTGCTCAGGACCTTCTCGCCCAGGGGATCACCGAGGCCCTTATTACCACGGCCCTGGGCCTGCTTGTGGCTATCCCTTCTATCATGTTTTACAACTACATGGTCTCCAGGAGTGAACTCTTTACACGGGAAATCGAATTTGTTGCCAACAGTCTCGTGGAAATGCAGGAAGTAAAGGAGTAAATAGGCCGCTTCATGGCAATCAAGCTGAAAACAAAAATGAAGCACCGGGCCATGATTGATATTACATCGCTCATTGACCTGGTATTTCTTCTTGTAGCCTTTTTCATGGTTACTTCCTCTCTCGGCTCGGAGTCATCTATTACGGTGCATCTTCCTAAAGCGGTTCAGACGGGGCAGTATAAGAGTGGAACCATCATTATTTCAATAAATGAAAGAAATGAAATTTTTCTTAATGACAGAAATGTGGCCCTTGAAAAATTAAAGGCTGAAATCACTTCCATAAAAAAGCAGAATGAGAAAAACAATGTTGTCATAAGGGGTGACCGTAAAGCCCATTACGATACCATTGTCAAGGTTATAGACAGGCTTAATCAGGCGGGTATTCCCCGGTTTGCCATATCAACGACACAGTGAGTAATTATTATCAGAACCCCAAAATTCTTGACAGGGATCAAGGGGGGATGATATGAGACGACAATCAAAGAAAAGGGCCGGAAAAAGAACCAGATGAAGAAATATATTATCTTTTTTACAATTTTTGCACTGCTGCATATTCCCCTGTCAGGGATATTTTCTCAGCAGGAAAAATATGAAGGAAAAATTGTGCGAAAAATCGACTTTGTCGGCCTCACCGTTGCCGATAAAGAAGATCTCCTCTATGAAATGAAAACCTCCGTGGGGTATCCCCTGAACTCATCTGAGATGAGAAAGGATATTAAGAAAATTTTCGTCAAGTGGAAGTTTGAAAAGATCGATGTGGAAGTCGATGAATTCAAGGATGGAGTAAAACTTCGTTTCATCTGCAAGGAAAGGCCCCGTGTTAAGGAAATCATCTTTAAGGGAAACGATGAGTTCGTGGAAACCGATCTCGAAGATTCCATTCTTCTGAAAGAGGGGGATGTTTTCAGAAAAGATTTTGTGCAGAAATCTATTAAGCTTCTGAAGGATAAATACAATGGTGAAGGTCTTTTTAACGCAACTATTTCGTACCGGATAGAGCCTGTTAAAAAGCAGGAGAATGTCAATGTTGTATTTATTATTGATGAAGGCGAAGAGATAAAGGTTGAAAAAATTTCAATATTCGGGGCAAAGAAGATTTATGAAAAAGAACTGCGCAGCATCATGGAAACCCAGGAGGAAGGGATCATCCGTGACGGTTCTTTTAAAAAGGAAGTTTATGAACAGGACAAGGCGAAGATAATTGGCTATTATAAGGAAAAAGGCTATCTTGATGCCCAGATTATCGAAGACAGAGTCGAATACGAGTGGAAAGATCCTAAAAAACAGGAACAAAGGGTCCTTTTTATCCTTTTAAAACTCCAGGAAGGTGAAAAATATTATTTCGATAAATACAGTGTTTCCATCAGGGGCGAAAAGGGGAAAACGGTTTTTACCTCAGAACAGTTGATGAAGGGCTTTGAGCTGTCCCAAAAGGGTGAAGTCTTCAACTATACCCTTTTTCAGCGTGATCGGCAGATGATCAGTTTCAAGTATGCCTCACGGGGGCACATCTTTGCCCGTGTTGTGCCGAAACGCACTATCCAGGAGAGGGAAGTAACTATTGACGGCAAAAAAGAGAAGAGAAAGTTCGTCAGTATTGCCTTTGATATTACTGAAGGTTCTAAAGCCTGGGTGGAACAGATTATTATTAAGGGAAACAAGAAGACCAAGGACAAGGTCATCAGGAGAGAACTTGTCATTAAAGAAGGGGAACTCTTCAGTTCTGCAAAGATGCAGATATCCCGTGAGAAGGTCTTCAACCTGGGATTTTTTAAACAGGTCAATATTGATGTACGTCCCGGCAGCCGCGAGGGTTATATGAACCTTATCATTGACGTAGAGGAGCAGCCCTCCGGTACGATTTCACTTGGTGGTGGTTACGGCACCACATCCGGTTTTTCAATTTTTGCCGATATCAGTGAGAATAATTTTCTCGGCAACGGTCAGAGGGTAGGGGTGAAGTTTGAATATGGTCCCCAGAAATCATCAATCACCCTTTCTTTCACTGAACGCTGGCTCTTTGACCTGCCCCTTGCCCTTAATACGTCAATTTTCTATTATCTCTATAATATTGAGACCACCTCCATGTTTAACGTGGGAGACAATGCTGAATATCAGAAACAGTCCTTCGGGTATTCTCTTGGTTTGAGCTGGCGTTTCTGGTATTATTATGTGGTGGGTTCAACATGGTCACATGCCTTCAAAACATATATGAATCCGTCTGGTAACGCTTCTGATGAAATCTGGATTGCCGCCGCCGAGGGGATGCAGCAGAAACGAACCCAGACATTCTATGTCTATCGTGATTCAAAGGATAACTACCTCAATCCCACCAGGGGGTGGCGCATCGGCCTCTCCATCGGTTTGACAGGGGGTGTGATATATGGCGGTGACGACCATTATGTTAAGTTCGCCCCGGAATTTTATTTCTATTTTTCACCCTTTCATCTGCCCTTTCTCAAGAGCCATCCCTGTGTTTTTGAATTCCGTTTTAATGGCACTTTCATGACACGGCCCCTTGGTTCTGTCAACCAGGACCATACTGTCAACCAGTGGCTCGAATCAGAAGACCGTCTCTATCTTGGTGGTCCTGAAACGGTGAGGGGCTGGGATTACTATGATTTTAATCTTCCCTCATCGTGGCGTTATAATGGACTCTATCACCGTATTCTTTACGGGGTCGAGTTCCGGGTTCCCATTCATCCCCAGATGTTGTGGCTGATATTTTTCTTTGACGCCGGCGCCCTCTGGGGTGACGAATTCTGGCATAAACAGCTTACCGGTGATGCCCTTGATGCAGTCAACGATGACCTTGAAAGCGGTGAACTGAAGAATATCAGTGAAATTTTTAAGACAAACTGGGGGTCTTACTTCAAGTATTCATACGGTTTCGGTTTCAGGATACAGATCCCCATGATGCCCCTTCGTTTCTGGTTCGGACAGAAACTTGTTTATGATGGCGGTTTCAGGCATATCGACAAGCTCACCTTTCAGTTCCAGATCGGTGACATGAGGTATTGATGAGGGTGCGGTGGAAGACATTTTCTGCCCTTGCTGTTCTTTTTTGTATGCCCATTGTTTTTTCATGTTCCTCTGCCGTGAAAAAAGGGGAGGCGGGGTACGTCATTCGCTACTGCGATGTCAAGGCGGTGTACCGTTATCTCATTGCTGATGATGCTGCAGCGGAAAGGCTACGGCAGAAGAGAAAAAAGCTCATTCAGGAGAGAGAGAAGCTTAAAACTTCCCCCCCTGAAAAAACGAAAGGTAAAGAGGTAACGGAAAGGCGCGGGGAGATCGAAAAGGAACTTCTCAAACTGAAAAAAGAAGAAAAAGCCCTGAAAGGGAAAACTCTTACCACCATCGGTCATGTACTCAAAGAAGTGGCCCGTGACTGCGGTGCTGATTTTATCTTCAACTATGGTGAAGGCCTGCTTTACGGGGCTGGTGAATATGATGTTACCGAAGATGTTATCAGGGCCTTTAAAAAAAGGAAAATTCGTTCTGCCCCGGTTTCGCGGTGATTGTATATGAAAAAAATAGTAAAAAAAATGATACCGGTATTTTTGATCCCCCTTCTGCTGTTTTCTTCTGCCTCCTGCGGTAGAGACGGCAGGTCCCGGGTGAAAAAAATTTTTTCAAATTATCATGGTCCCTATGTTATTTATGTCAGCAAGAAAAATTATACCCTTACTGTTTTTAACAGGGATCTGGTGGATGTCGTTTCGTACCGTATCGGTTACGGGAAAAATCCTGACGGGAAAACCAAGCTCTACGAGGGGGACAACAGGACCCCCGAAGGCATCTATCATATCAAAGAAATTCTCAGCATGGACGCTGATAAGTCTTCTAACGCGTACCGTAAACTGAAGATGCTCAACGGGGTCTATTTCAGGACATCATCAGGGCATCATCGTTTCGGTAAACCTGATGTCGACCTGGGTGATAATGCCTATGGCCCCCGGTTTTACATGCTCGACTACCCCCGGGAAAAAGACAAAAAGCGTTATTCCCGCGCCCTGGAAAAGGGGAAAATTCCCCTGCGTAAAGGAAAGAGGGCCGGTATCGGCTTTGGTATCGCCATTCATGGCAATAATGACCCCCCCTCGATTGGGCACCGTGTTTCCAGTGGGTGTATCAGAATGTTTAACCAGGATATAATCGAGATGGACCAGTACATCAGAATGGGGATGCCTGTACTTATTGAAGGCGAATAATTAGTATATATGCTGAACAGCCTTGTAATGTGACTTTTTACCAGAAATTTAAAATAGTCATAGTGTTTTATGAAAATGAGGTAAAGTTTAAAGGTTGACATTAATTCTGCGATTGCTGATTATTGTCCCTGAATTTTTGAATATGGAGGCCGACATTGTTTAATGTTGCTACAGCTGCCCACGCTATGGGGCAAAATCCCGGTGCTAATGGCGCACAGGGCGCTGGTGCCGGGTGGATGAGCCTGGTACCGATAGTTCTAATGATTGTCATTTTTTATTTTCTACTGATACGACCACAACAGAAGAGAGAGAAGGAAAGACGGGCGATGATTAGTTCCATCCAGAAGGGAGACAAGGTGCTTACCGTTGGCGGTGTCTATGGAACAGTTTCTTCTATAAAAGATGAAAATGTCGTTATCCTGAAAATTGCAGACGGCACCAAGGTTGAATTTGCCAGAAGTTCAATTCAGTCAAAAGTCTCCTGATTATGGCTTCATTACCGGTAAAAAATTTTAGTTTTTTTATTCTGTTTCTTTTTGTCCTTACGGGGCTTTTTGCGCAGGAAAAAAGCACATCTCCCGCGGGGAATGATGTGGTTGAACCTGTGGCGAAAAAGAATCCCGCGGTGACAGCAAAAGATTCAAAGACTGCCCCAAAACCGGTTTCTGAAAAAGTCCCCGCAGCGGCAAAGAAAAAGCCTGTAGAAAAGGCTGCGAAGAAAAAGCCTCCGGCAGCCCGAAGAGCGGAGAAAAAGGATGAAGCAAAACCCATGGCTCCTGCTGGATCTTCTGCTGACGGAACTTTGCTTCCCATAAAAGAAGGTAACTTCAAATACAGTCGTATCCCGGAAATTGTATTAAAAGAAAAAGATGCTGAGAAACCGGATGATTTTGTTACTATTTCTGCGGAAAAATTCGAAGAAACGGGAAAGCCGGTAGAGAAGGCAGAAAAAGGATTTCTGGGGCTTGATAAAAAAACAGCTGACTGGGTCGCACGCATAGGGCTGGCCCTGCTGATAGTGATAATATTTCTTCTCTACAGGTTCAGGTCCCGCGGCAGTCGCAGCGTTCATAGAAGTTATCTAAAATAATATAAATTTTCCTGGCAGGTGAAAAACATGACACGAGGAATGCTATACAAGGCGGTATGGATACTTTTTCTCATTGCAATATCTGTAATTCTTATTGTCCCCACAGTGGGAGAGAAGCAGATGGATATTACCCTCCGCAGGGATGTGACCGAAGTCCAAAAGAAGGCCATCAAGAGCCGTTTCCCTGCTCCTGAATTTTCAGTAACGGAGAAAAAGGGCATCATCCGCGTTTCCGGACGATCACTCAATGATGCCATCGTCAATGGTTCCAGAATATTGCCGGGTGTTATCGATGCCAAACTGCTTAAGCACTGGGTTGAAGAAAAACTTCTCGCTAAAAAAATAAATCTCGGCCTTGACCTCCAGGGGGGGATGCACCTGGTCCTGAGAGCAAATTTTTCAGGTATCGAAAAGAAACTGAAAAGGCCCCTGACAGAGAAGGATAAAACTGAGATTACACAGCAGGCCCTTGAGCTCCTGCGAAACCGTGTGGATAAATTTGGTGTTTCAGAACCCTCTATTCGTCCCAGCGGTACCGAGGCCATAGAAATTCAGCTTCCCGGCGTAAAAGATCCAAAGGCAGTCAAAAAAGCCCTTGGGGATACCGGGAGCCTCGAATACCGTCTCGTGGATGATGAATATACCGCCAAAGCCATGGAGTGGATGGCCAAAAACAGTAAAGACAAGGAAGAAAAAATAAAAATTCCTTCCGAACCGCTTTACCGTAAAGAGCTTTTGAAAAAGATTGCAAAAGGGATCAAACTTCCTGAAAAATTTGATATTCTCTACTATTATGAAAGAGACAAGGATACAGGAAAGATTTATCCAAGAAACCCCATTGTCCTTCTGAAGGAAGTCGCTGTCGCCGGTACAGATATCAAAGAAGCAACGGTTGACCGTGATGAATACGGGCAGATTGTTGTTTCATTTAAAACAACTGCCGAGGGGGCAACCAAGTTCGCCCATGTAACACGGGAAGAAAACAAGAAAAAACGCCTTGCCATTGTGCTGGATGGAAAGGTGAGGAATGCGCCTCATATAAATGATCAGATTACCACGGGAAGCGGCCAGATCAGTGGTGGTTTTACCCATAGCGAGGCCCTTACACTGGCCCGTATTATCAAGGAAGGTGCCCTGCCTGTTGACCTGAAAATCATAGAAGAAAGAACAGTAGGGCCTTCACTGGGGGCTGATTCTATTGCTTCAGGTGTCAATGCCATTATTATCGGCCTTGCGGGCGTTATGCTTTTCATGCTCATCTACTACAAGGCGGCGGGTATAATAGCTGACCTGGGACTGGTTTTGAACATGGTTTTCATGCTGGCACTTCTCTCCCTGCTGGGATTTACCCTGACACTTCCGGGTATTGCCGGCTTTATTCTTACCGTGGGTATGGCGGTTGATGCTAATGTTATTATTTTTGAAAGAATAAAAGAAGAGATTGCAACAGGCAAATCTGTCAGGATGGCCATAGTTTACGGTTTCGATAAGGCTTTTTGGACTATTTTTGATGCAAACCTGACAACCCTTATTGCCGCCTTTATCCTGTCTCAGTTTGGAACAGGCCCCATCAAGGGTTTTGCCGTGATTCTTTTTATCGGGATTCTCTCAAGTATGTTCGTGGCTCTCTATGTCACTCGTTTTGTCTACGAGATCATTTCACTGAGCAAGAAGATTAAGAAACTGCATATATAAGGAGTCTGAGTTGAAACGGGTAATAAACTTTCTAAGATACAGGTACATCGCCCAGGGGATTTCGGTACTGATGTTTGTCATTTTTGCCGTGGGCGCCGCGACACAGGGTGGTTTTAATTTTGGCATCGATTTTGTCGGGGGTGCTAAAATTATCGCTAAATTCGAAAAGGGGGTCAGCGAGGCAGACATTCGAAATGCCCTTGAAGGTTTCAATCCCCTCGTGCAGCAGATTGGCGCGGAAAAGCTGAACGAATATATTGTATCCACAAAGCTTTCCGAGGGAGACAAGGGAAAAAAGAAGGGGCTCGAGGAAGTAAAAAAGGTCCTTTCTTCAAAATTTAAAAATATTGAATTTCTCAGCGAAGAAAATGTCGGCCCTGCTATCGGAAATATCCTGAAGCGTTCAGCCCTCAAGCTTTTTCTCGTTGCACTTGTTTTAATGACTATTTATCTCTCCTTCAGGTTTGAGTTTAAATATTCCATGGGTGCCATGGCGGCACTGGTTCATGACATTTCTCTCTCACTGGCATTTATTGGATTTGCCGGTGTAGAAATGAATATTCCCGTTGTGGCGGCCCTGCTGACGATTTTTGGTTATTCCGTTAATGATACAATCGTTATCTTTGACCGTATCAGGGAAAACGTTCAGGTAAAGTCGAAACAGACTTTTTTTGATACCATTAACAAGGCTATCAGCCAGTCACTGAATCGAACCCTTCTCACATCATTGACGACACTTTTCGCGGTCCTTGCCCTCTATCTTCTCGGGGGGGAAGTTCTTAACGAATTTGCCATGGTACTGCTTTTTGGTATATTCGTCGGTACTTATTCATCTGTCTATATCGCCTCTCCACTTCTTGTGGCGTGGGAAAAGTTTTTTAATAAATAACCGGCAGGCAGTGAAAAGAAAGGCGCTCACAGCACTTCTCCTGGTCTTCCTTCTGGCAGGGCAGGGAAGTGCTGAAATTGTTTCCTCTCCCCGATACAGTCCTGAAAATATTCGCAGCTTTATCTCTTTTTTAATCAGGAACAAAGACTATTACCGCGCATCTGTTGAATTGCGCCGCTACCATCATTTCTATCCCACCGCCGCGCCGGCATCACGACTTGCTGTAACCGGTGAGTTTCTTCTTCTCCAGGGAAAACAGTACAGGGCTGTTTTTTCCATGCCCGCTTATTTCGGGAGTGGACCGGGACTGGCAGATACGGTTTTTTTTGCTGACAGCTGTCTTCTAACAGGTAACTATAACCAGGCGAATACATATATCCGGCAGGCGAAAAAAAATTACGGCAGCGAGATCGGGGGCATTATTATGCGAAGAAAAGTCTACCATGCCCTTATGACGGGGGTGAAGGGGGACATGACCTCTTTGAATGATCTCATCACTTTACCTGAGGCGGATGAGTATCGTTCCCTTATAACGAAGGGCGAAAGTCTTATGGCCCTTTCAAAGAGCCCCATTCTCGGTGCCGGCCTTGGTATAATTCCCGGTATGGGCTATATCTATGCCGGGGAGACGGGTACCGGGGTACTCTCTTTTGTGATGATTTCTCTCTGTGCTACTCTCAGCTATCTTGGTTTCAGGTATAAAACTGAAGCTGCGGGTATCTTTTTCGGGGCAGTGGCAACATTTTTTTATACCGGCAGTATCATGGGTGGGTATCGCGGTGTCAAAAAGCATAATGCCACCATTGCGGGAAAGGTTGAAAACCAGGCCTATCGTGAACTGGATATTCAGGGTGACCAGCGTTTCCTTTTGCGAAAATACGGGTTGAAGGGGCTGTGATGAATAGTAAGTTTATGCAGGAGGCGCTTGATATCGCCTTCAGCCAAATGGGAATGACATCACCTAATCCCGCGGTGGGTGCTGTTGTCGTAAAGGATGACAGGATCATTTCCACGGGGGGGACATGTCCCGCAGGTCTCGATCATGCTGAAATTGTTGCCCTGAAGGCCGCATGCCGCCTTGACGGGCCTGATTTCTGCAACTCCCTCGAGGGGGCCGAGATTTATGTTTCCCTGGAGCCCTGCAGCCACTACGGAAAGACTCCCCCCTGTACTGAAGCTATTATCAGTGCGGGAATTAAACGAGTCCATATTCCTCTCCTTGATCCTAATCCCCTTGTAGCAGGAAAGGGGGTGCAGAAACTGCGGGAAGCGGGAGTGGATGTAGTGGTCCACCATGATGCGGCTCCTGTAGCGGCTGACCTGATTCGTCCCTTTAAAAAGATGATACTGCGAAAAAAATCTTACGTGATTCATAAATGCGCAATGACCCTTGACGGAAAAATCGCCACTTCGGGGGGGGACTCGAAATGGATATCCTCGCCCTATTCCCGCTTTGTTTCCCACCGCCTGAGACAGAAGGTTGACGCGGTTATTGTGGGTATGAACACCTTTCTCAATGATAATCCTTCTCTGACCATCAGGTTTGATGAATTCGACGAGGAAATTCATTCTTTTTTTAGAAAAGGAACCCCGGGTATTCTCGGGCGCGAGAATATCTTTTTTAAAAAACTTCTCGCCTCCGAGGAAGGGATTTTTCCCGCACCCCTGCGTGTTCTTGCCGGTATCCCTGAAAAAATTAATGGCACGAGCAATTTTTTCGCTGATTCAAATTACCTCGTTTTCGAGTCACCACGCCGTTTCGATGAACTGCAAAGGAAAAAGGCAAATGCCCTGGAGAAACTTGACCCTGACAGGATAAGGGTCGCCCCTTCAGATGATCCTGTACAGCTGCCTTCTTTTATTTTAACTGAACTTGCATTGTCAGGGATCATGTTCGCCATGCTCGAGGGGGGAAGTTTACTCGCCGGTTCCTTTTTCGATGCCGGGGAGATAGACCAGTTTCTCTATGTGAAGGCTCCGAAAATAATCGGCAGCGGTATCGCCCCAATTGCGGCTGCGGAAAGGTCCCTGATGAGTGAAGCCGGCATGGTACATGATATAAGTGTGGCCATGACGGGACCAGACGTGATTGTTACCGGGTATCGCGAGAAATATAACTTTGAGATGATGTGAGGCATGTCATGTTTACCGGATTGATTGAAGAAGTGGGAACTGTTGAGTCTCTTTCAGAGAAAAGCGATGGAAGGATACTTACCCTTCGAGCTCAGAGGGTAACCGGGGACGCAAAGAAGGGAGACTCTATTGCCATCAATGGTGCCTGTCAGACTGTCACAGATCTGGGAGACGGGGTATTCTCAGTTTTTGTCTCAAAGGTAACACTGTCCGTTACCACCCTGGGAAGTCTGCAAAAAGGGTCTCCCGTAAATATGGAAAGGGCCATGACTCCGGCGTCGCGTTTCGGCGGGCATATTGTTCAGGGCCATGTTGACGGGGTGGGGCAGGTACGCAGGATCACCAGGGATTCTTCGGGCGGTACCATAGAGGTCGCCGCGGGGAAAGATCTGATGAAATATATTGTCAGCAAAGGGTCCATTACCGTGGACGGTATATCCCTGACCGTGGTTGAGGCCTTTGATGACGGTTTCAGCCTTTACCTGATACCGGAGACAATCGGTAATACAATCATTAACGAATGGAAAGAGGGGAGTGACGTTAACCTGGAAGTTGATATCCTTGCCAAGTACGTTGAGAAGATGCTCAGAGCCCCCGGTAATAAAGAGAGTGGTGATGCAGAGCTCATGAAAAAACTTTCAGAGGAAGGATTTCTCTCATAATGCCATGTCAGGGTAGAGTTCCTGCAGTTCAGATTTTGATTTGATTTTAAAAAATTTATCGAGGTAAGATACGGTAAAAATCGTGTTTATTTCATCGGATACATTGTAGAGATAGAAACTGGTGTCCCTGTTTTTGGCGATATTAAGCGCTTTAATGAGAGAGCCTATTCCTGATGAATCGATAAGTTTGAGATCTTCAAGGTTGAATATCAGAACATCTACATCCTGTTCAAAGAGCCATTCCATTTTTTCTTCGAACATGGGAACTGATTCAATATTGAATTTCCCTACAAGTTTTACCAGGGCTT
Organism: uncultured Leptospirales bacterium; assembly: GCA_964534225.1. Classification (GTDB taxonomy): domain Bacteria; phylum Spirochaetota; class UBA4802; order UBA4802; family UBA5550; genus CAZHNW01. Next base: position 30,059 of record CAZHNW010000007.1, read on the forward strand.
TCCCCTTTTTCGATAATGTAACAGGTATATCCATTTTTTTACCTTTGGTTTTTGAGACTTTTTCCCGTCACCGCAGGGTGTTTAGCTGCTGTGCAGCGGTAACCGGTTTTTTCGTGTAATGCTTAATAAAATTCTGGCTTTTTTTCTGAATCCCTCAGGGGGAGAATGTAAAAACAATCTAACACTTTACATGGAAAAACCTTTTTTTTCAAGGTTTTCTTTTTGTCTACCCTGAAAATTTCAGGAAGAAATGTCAAATATTCTTTGAAGATTTACTTCCCCCTGTTTGAGGGGAAGCGTAATTTTTGTTTCGTTTTTCCAGGCGGACAGGTATATGCCGTGGATTATTTCCAGGGCAGAGTAACCGTCTCTTCCTGTTGATGTTATTTCGTTTTTTCTGTTTTTCATCAGTTTTTTTACTTCTCTGTAGAGTTCGGTAAAACAGTTCTGGTTTTTTATTACGGGGAAGTTTACTTCCCTCAGGTCCCTGAATCCCCGGTAATAACGGGAAGGCCGTGACAGGAAGAGAGACTGGTAACCGTTTCCTATTACGATTTTGCCCTCTGTGCCGCTGATGACTGCCTCGAACTGAAAGTAGTTTCGACTTCCCCCCGCCTCAAGAAAGATATCAATGCCGCCGTGGGTTTTCAGCCATGCCGCGGCCCTGTCTTCGTAGCCGGAGGAACGGGAATCCCTCTGGAAGCTGCCGGTTACCTCGGTGATGTCACCGGCAAAGTAACGGATGATGTCGATCATGTGGGTCCCGTCATGGAGCAGGGGGCCTCCGCCTTCTCGCAGGGATGAAGAACCACCGTAGGGGCCCGTAAGGACCTGGCCATGAATCGTTTTGAGCTCTCCTATTTTGCCGCTGCGTAAAAGCTCTGCTGCTTTTCTGTAGCGGGGATCATAGCGTCGTTCATGGTTGACCAGAAGGCGGCATCCGGTTTTTTCGCATGTTTCAATCAGGTTTTTTGCTGTTTTCAGGGACCAGGAGAGGGGCTTTTCACATACGATAATTTCGGCGCCCCTGCGGGCAGCAAAGAGGGCAATGTCAGTATGTGATTCTGTCCAGGTGGCAATGATCACGCAGTGGGGCGTTACCCTGTTGAGAAGTTCACGGTAATGGGTGGAACAGTTTTCAGGGGAAATGCCGCTGCTGCACCTGAATTTTTCGAGACGTGACCTGTCAATGTCAACGGCATGGGTTATGGCGATTCCTGCGGAAAGGGCACCTCCCGCGTGTGTACAGGGTTTTTTTCTGAGGGGATCATTTTCGAGAAGAAAACCAATGCGTCCGCATCCTATGAGAATGACATTTTTTTTCATCAGCCGGACTCTTTATAATTACAGGATGGGGAGGTATTCATTGATTTCGTAATCGGTGATATAACTGTTGTATTTATCAAGTTCGAATTTCTTGTTTTCAATGAACCGCCGGTGTACTGCTTCGCCAAGTGCCTCTTTCATCAGGTCGCTGTTCTCAAAATAGAAGACTGCCTCCTGCAGCTGGGTCGGCAGCTGCGTGTAGGCACTATCGTCACTGGCGGTGTCAAGAATCTCAGGAAGTGAATATTTTTTTTCGATGCCTTTCAGCCCTGCCGCAAGCATTACGGTAAAACTGAGGTAGGGATTGCAGGCAGGATCAGGGTTGCGCAGTTCGGCCCGCATGGCGCTTGGCTTGTCAGCCTGACAGCGGGGTATGCGTACCATTGCCTCCTGGCTGGTAATGCCCCAGGTGGCATGGGTGGGGGACTCGTATCCGTGAACAAGGCGTTTATATGAATTTATCCACTGGTTGGTTATGGCAAAGTATTCTCTGCTGTGTTTCAGGAGCCCGGCAATAAAATGTTCTCCTTTTTCAGAGAGGTAGTTGCTGCGGCCGGGATCGAAAAAAATATTTTCGTCTCCATGAAAGAGTGACTGGTGGATGTGCAGGCCTGATCCGTTCTGTCCCGCAAGGGGTTTCGGCATGAATGAACCGTAGATATCGTTGAGCTGGCCGATTTCTTTGGTAATAAGCTTGAATGTCATGATCGAATCAGCGGTGGTGAGGGCGTCTTCATGGCGCAGGTCTATTTCATGCTGGCTGTGACTTCCCTCGTGGTGTGATGAAATAACATCAACACCCATTTCTTCCAGGGTGAGTACCACCTGCCGCCGGTAGTCTGCCGCGGTGTCCAGGGGGGTAAGATCAAAGTATCCGCCACGGTCAAGTGTTTCAGGTTTTGACGAATTTTTGAAAAAGAAGAATTCGATTTCTGGCCCCGTATAGAATGTATATCCCGCTTCCGATGCTTTTTTTAGCATGCGTTTGAGAATGAACCTGCTGTCTCCCTCATAGGGTTTGTGGTCAACCGTATGGATATCACAGAAGATGCGGGCTACGGAATCCTCCCTGGGGCGCCAGGGAAGGGTCGCAAAGGTTGACGCGTCAGGCATGGCAATCATTTCCTGCTCATCTGATCTTATAAAACCCTGCAGGGTCGAACCGTCAAAGCGGACACCTTCGACCAGAGCGTCTTCAAGTTCATCAATAGTAATGGCGAAACTTTTTAGAAAGCCGAGAATATCAGTGAACCAGAGCCTGATGAACTTGACATTTTTGTCATGGGCAAGCTTGAGAATATATTCTTTATCCTGTTTCATTGCAACCCTTCTTTAATTGATGCTTGTAATAATAACGCCGGGAGAGATTTACCAGCTTAAAAAGATCAAAACTGTAAACATGATCAATATAAAAATGAAAACCAGGAGCATTACAACGGTTCCCCTGGAAAGGCCGAGGCTTTCTCCTCCTGTCGGTTTTGTGCGTGCCTGCTGTGGTCTGTCCACGATCTGGTGAGAGAGGCCGTCAACTGAGGGATTATACATGCGCAGTTTTACCTGTTTTTCATCTTCGAGTATTTTGCCATAGATGTTGGGGGCGATACGCACAAGAATTTCAATGGGGTCATTTTTGCCTGCACCGGCCTTGATATCCATTACCTCTGCGGGTACCGGTTTGATCTGGTTTTCCTCTTTCAACTGGAGCTGTTCTATATAGTGATTCTGAACTTCTGAGCTGGGAAGTATCTTTACCATCAGCTGGTCGCTGAGACGCAGTTCATAGATGGGCTTTCCCTTTACCGGGGCAAGAAGAGGCTTAACGGTAAGAATTACCGCTTCATTGCCGAGACCGTATTTACTTCCCCCCTGAGGCGCGTTTTCTGCCTTTTCATCGGCGGGCCTGCTTCTCTGGTTTTTGACTTCGTTGAATTCAGCGGGGGTGACTTCCTGGATGACTGATTCAAGAATCAGGTTTTTTTCATGTACAATCCGGTTGATAAGGTCATAGAGGGTTATGTCAAGGTTGTCGTAATCATAGTTTATTATATTCTCATAAAATTTCTTGATGAGATTGTTGTCTGCTGAGAGTTCCTTGAACTGGTTCATCAGGCTTGTTGTCATGCTGTTATTGAAATGCCCCTTCCATTTAAGGTCAGCAATAAACTCTTCGTATTTGTCCCAGCTTGTGTGAAGTTCGAGGTCATAAGCGTCGGAATACGTGGAGACAACAAGATTGTGGTTGTCAAGTTCGCCGTTATTGTTGAAGATGAGGAGAACCTGACCATAAAGATTCATGGCACTTGATTTAAAACGTGCCTTGACAATCATTATATTGGTATCGGTAATAGTATTGAATTCGCGGCTCATATAAAAATTATTTGCATGTCCATATAAAATTTATATATGCATATAATGCTGCATATACAGCTGGTTATCATAAAGGTTCTGAATCCAGATGTCAATATAAATATTTCACTGTACAGATCACATGCGGAGGGGAAAATCAGTCAGCTTTCGGATAATTATCATCCCGTATATTCTACTTGACTCGGTCCTCCGGGGATGAAATATTCTTTTTTATACCCAGGGTATTCAGATACGTTATATAAATGGTACAGTGGTCCCGGTACCCGGGGAACAATTCTTTGAAAATAATACTCTAAAATTGAGAAAATATACTTTCTGCCTTTATTTATTTTTACGATAATAAATACAGCGGATAGTCCATTTTATGAAGGTAATGAAATCATGAAAAATTATATTCTCCTGCTCACCCTGACCCTGGTAATGATATTTTCCAGCTTTTCGAATGTATTTGCCTTCACGGATCAGGCTACAACAGAGCGGATTCTTACTGAAAACAAGGAATACATAGAATTTATTAATGTCTGCGTTACAAACTTTACGCAGGAAAAATATGCTGATTTTGAGGATGTTTACCGCATTCATTTCAATGCTGATATCGCCTACCTGCAGTCTGATTATAAGAGGTCGTATAAAAAGGTCTATGCCTCGCAGCGTAAAATGTCACTTCTCTATGAAACTTTATTGAGAGACCTCTATCTTGAGGATGCCAAAAAAATACTCGACAGGATGGCCCCGGGAATCATCAAGTCAAAAAATCCCCGCGCAAGGCTTTATCTCACCCTGGGGTACCGTGACAGGACGGTAAGTGTTACTCATTACACCATTGGGAATGCCTCTAACCCCCGTCTTTTTTCTTACAAGATATTTAAGTATGAAGAGGGGATTAAAATGGCGCGAAGGTCAAAGAGGTATGGTTTTCTCGCCCTTTTTGAAAGCCGTACGTCCGATGTGAAGAAAGCCATCTATAATCAGCTCCTTAAAAAGGAAAAGGAGAAGGGACAGAAGTTCTATAATCGTTTTCTTGATAAAAAGGGAGAGCCCTTTATCAAAGAATTGAATCTCAGCTTTGATGAAAATGAAAAGAGAGAAGAAAAAGCCGGGATAAAGACTACCTTTGAAAAGAAGGTACTGAAGCGTGTCAGGTTTCGCCAGGAGGCCCGAACTGCCCGTTTTCTCATGAACCATGAATTTGATCGTGCCGAGGATATCATGAGAAAATATGTCGATGATTTTAATTACAAGCTCATTGACGCCACCTTTGATGTGTTAAAGGCAGACCCGAAGGGCACGTCAGCACCTGCCTTTGATTATGATAAGATGAAAATTCACCTGATGGATAACTATCTTCGTCTTTCCCGTCAATCTGCCATAGAAACCTTTCTGGATAAACTGAAAGTGGAAGATGACATGAAATCTCACCGGGAAGATGATGGCTCCACGGGAAAAGAAAAAAAGGATGAAAAAGCCACTGAAACGAAAGAACCGGTAAAGAAGGAACCCGAGAAGAAAACAGAAGAAAAAAAGAGTGAATAGTTTCTGTTGTAAAAAGTTCTTGAATTATTCCGATATTTTGTTAAATATTTGTCCATCTGCATTTCAATCCAACTCCCTGGAGTTCTACTATGAAAAGTTCTTTCTATAAGCTTTTCTTCCTGATTTTTATTCTATTGTTTTCTTTTTCAATGACCGGCTGTAAGGGTGACAAAAAAGGTCCCCAGCTTGGTATCGTTGTACCCATTGGTGATGAGAGGGTGAGCGATGAACTTCCCTATGTCGTTCATGAAGTTCTTGAAAACAGTCCTGCTCACAGGGCGGGGCTTCAGGGAGACGATGTGATCGTTCAGGTGGGAGGCGTACCTGTCGAGGGGATGAAACATGGTGATGTCTATCGCAAGCTGCTTCTCGGTAAGAGGGGAACGGTGGTCACCCTGGTGGTTCTTAGAAAGGGAGAGAAAAAGGTTTTTCAAATAGTCCGGGGGGGCCGGGATAAGTGAAAATTTTCTGGCGTTTCGTTATTTTTATCTCCTGTTTTATAATGACGGTTTTTCTGCTTGATATTGTTTACTGGACAACACTTCGGTAGTGATTTTTGTTTTTAATGATTCTTTTACAGTGGTGTGCTTTTTGTGTACATTCCACTGAAATTCCTGATATTTGTTTGCATTTTTTCTTCATTTGCAGGTATCTTTATTACATGAAGCCTGTTGAGTCAACACTCTGTCATGTGAATTTTGCCGCCTGACCGGGTGGTTGTTCTTGACGAAGTCTGCTGCTTCGAGTATATTAAATGCGTAGTAGAGAAGAAGTGAGTGGTTTTTACCTCATCAGAAAACTTTCCTGGATTTCGGGGTAGCATCAAGGGGGCCATATTATGAATCGTAACCTGTTTATTTTATCATTATCATTTGTTGTCATTTTCGCAACAACCCATTGTGGTAAAAAAAGTGGCGATAAAGCTGCAGGACGAATAAATGACGCGAAAGTAATCTTTGCCATCGGCAATGTTACTGTTAAAACAAAAGATACCTGGTCGCCCGCCAAAAACCAGATGAAACTTACCCAGGGAGATGAGATAAAAACCGGGAAAAAATCTCAGTGCAATCTCGTGATAGGAAAGGATTCTTTTATTTCAGTAAAGGAAACCTCTCATTTAGTTCTTGAAAAGATATTGAAGGAAGTCAGCGGCATCGAGGATAATCAGCTTGCTCTCAAGGTTGGGAAAAGTGTTGTCAACCCGAAGAAACTTCTCAAGGGCGACAGTTTCAGGATAAAAACGCCTACGGCCATTGCAGCGGTACGGGGAACCAGATTTGTCGTTGAATCAAAACCGGGAGTGAAACTTCGTGTTGCTGTTGTTGAAGGCAAGGTTGAACTCAAGAGACGCGTTCCTGTGCTGGAAAGTATAGATAAAGATATTATTGAGAAATCAGACGCCCTTATGGCCCTGAAAGAAAAGGTCGATGAAGAAACCATCGTTGTCGATGCCAATGAGTCAGCATTTATCGACAATAAAAAGGCAGAAGAAGAGAACAGAGTCATAGAAAAGACTGTTACCGAGCAGGTGGAAGTTATAAAAAAAGAGATTGAAAAATCAAAAGAAGAAGAGAAGGAACGGAAAATTGATCCTGAAAAGAAGGCCCCTGCTGAAGTCGCTGTTCAGAAAAGGGAGCCTGTTGTAAAACAGGAAAAAAAGGTGAAGAAGATTTTTGCCACCCTTTCTCTCATGAAAAAAGAAAAAAATGAAGTCAGGCAGATTAAAAAGCAGAAGAAGATAGAGAAGAAAGATGTCGAAGAGGTGGAGAAACTCGAGAAAGACATTGTCGAAGCAAAGGCCAAAAAACTCGTTACGATAGAAAAAAAAGAAGAAATCACAGAGCTGAAAATTAAGAGCCCCCTCACGGGGAGCGCTCTTTATATTAATGGCAGGTTGATAGGATATAACAAGGCCCTTCTCAACCCGATTCCCGGTGAAGATATTAAAGTAAAAATTGTTGCCGCGGGATATCGCCCCTTTGTCACCACGGTAAACCTGAAAAAGGGTGAGACAAAAAATATTACGGCGGTAATGAAAAAGGCCGCTACCCTGACTGTTGTCTCTCCTGTACGATATGGACGCATCTATCTCAATGACCGTTATGTGGGGCGCGGAAGGGTCGTTCTGACTCCAGGAGTAGAAGAAAAATTTACTGTTGCTGTAAAGGCACCCGGGTTCAAGGATTACTCTACGGATGTGACACTTGGTGTTGGAGAACAGAAGGTACTCAGGACAGAACTTATACGTAAGAAAAAACTGGATCGCCTGACCTGGAAGCATAAGATGGGAAAAACGGTACTGGTGAAACCTGTTGTTTATGGCCGATACCTGATTATTGCCACCAATGATGGTACCCTCCTCCTGGTCAACAGGACAGGCAAAAGGATATGGAAGGCTGACCTGAAGCGGAGAATAGAATCAACACCCATGCCCTGGAAGGGGAAAATATATGTTGCCACCAGCAATGGTGATTTTTACGCCCTGAATGCCGGTACAGGCCGCATCGTGTGGAAGAAAAAAATATTCGGTTCACTGCTGTTCGGTTCAAGACCCGTGGTTGCAGGGGGAAACCTTTACTTTGCAACGAGTTTTGGCCGCGTCTATTCCTTCACCACGGCGGGTAAAGAGAGATGGCATGTTGATCTTGAAAACGGCATTTATTCATCGGTTGCTTTCGATAAGGGGATGGTTTATGTCGGCGCTGAAGACCATAACATCTATGCAATCAGGGCAAAAGACGGTGATATAAGCTGGAAGTTTAAAGCCGACAGCAGAATGGTATCATCGGCGCCCACCATACATAACAGTATCCTCTATATCGGCTGCTACAGCGGTACCTTCTTTGCGGTAGACGCACTGAAGGGGCAAGAAAAATGGAAACTCAAGACGGGTGATTCCATTTTTTCCACACCGCTGATCAAGGGCAGGCGGGTCTATGTGGGATCAAATGATGGGAAACTCTATGCCATTGATACCGCCTCAGGAAAAGTGGCCTGGACCTACAATACCGGAAGTAAAGTAAAGTCAAAGGCGGCTGTTACGGGTAATCTCATAATTATCACCAGCGGTAGAAGAGTCATGGCCCTTGATCGTACCGGAGGAAAACTACAGTGGGCACATACCTTTGAGAAAGAGGTTAAGACGTCAGCCACTGTCAGCGGTAACGACATATTCGTCGGCCTCGATGACGGCGAAATCGCATCAGTGAAGAATTCTCTTATCCAGAAATTCAGGTAGGAGAGGATATTACCGGTAATATATAAAACCCTGAAAAAGGGGGCCCCATGAAGGGCCCCCTTTTTCAGGGTTTTTAAAAAATCTTTTCCTTGATATTGTATTCCCATAGTTCTACGAGTTTTTCGAATTCCCTGTCACGGGGTTTGTCCTTATAGGCGAGGTTTTTTCTTTTTATCAGGTACGCGACAGTTTCGTCTTCGAGTAAAAATTTTTCTCCCAGTTCGTTGAGCCTGATGATGCAGTAGTTCAGGTTGTATGTCTGAAAGTCACCGATATACTGGCTCGATGCTACGGTCGGTTCATATTTTAAAAGCAGTTCAGTAAAATAGAGGGAGTTTCTCCATGAATCTGTACTGTCAGTCAGGCCCATCTTGAAATGCATGCTCAGCTTTTCAAAGATGTCCATATTCTTGTAGTATGATTCATAGATATACCTGATTAACTCAGGGAAATAGTTTTGAACTTCCATCAAATCAATTGGTTCATTTTTTTCTTTAAAAAAGTCAAATACCCTGCGGCTTAGATCGTTAACAGGCTCCACGTCAATCAATTCGATGTAGAGATCACGCACGATTGTCCGCACCCTGCCGATTTTTTTCAGGTAGACCTCGATTTCAACAGGTTCGACGTAATAATATTTTTTATCTTTTGCCATGGTCTTTTTTCAGACCCTCCAGTATCTGCGTATGCTTTTCTGAAAAAGAACAGCGCCGTGCATCCTCAAGGTGTTTTTTACTTTCCCGGGGGCTGGCTTTTTCAGCGGCCTGTATACTTTGATGAAAGAGTATATCCATTTCGATAAGTTTTCTTTTCGCAATGGCCCAGAGGGTGTCACCCCGGCTGACAGTTATTCTCTGTCCGTCAAGGAGGAGAAAAACATTCTCCGGGTAGATCCAGTGGGGATTGCGGGTTTTGATGGCCTTTTCGTTCAATTCGGCATAGCCGTTCCTGACGGCAACCATGTTTGCGTAGCGGTAAATGTCACTGTTAGAAATCTTTGATTTGAATTTGAGGGGAAGTTTTTCGTACCTTTCTTTCTGCCGTGTTGTAAGTATATCTTTGCTGGGAGTGATCTTTTCTTTTTCGGTCCCGTCTTTTCTGGTGTCGTTTTTGCCGTCATTTCGGATAACAGTTTTTTTTGCTGCAGAGGCGGTACCTTCAATTGCTTCCCTTGACCTGTCATGTAAAAGAAAGAAAAGAACGGGTACCAAAATTACCAGGGCCGCCGCGGCGGGAAGAAGAAAGCGCCTGCTTTTTTCCTTTGTTACTTCCCCGCCGGGCGCGGTATCGGTACCGCTGCCGGATGGCAGGGGACCATGCTGAGTGGAAAGGTTTTCGGAAGCGTTGTCATCTGTCCCCGTGTTTCGTTTAGTATCTTTTCGTCTAAGGAGAAAGTGACTGCTGCTTTCTCCTGGTTCCTTACCGTCGAAAGAGACAGGGCCGGGGGAATTTTTTCTTCCCCCTGTACTTCCCCCGAGAAGTGAAGCAAGTCTGCTTTCGCCGCTTTTTTTATTGTACCCTTTATTTGTTTCAGGGATATCAACGGTGCGGTAGTAGTCCTTGCGCGAGTCAATGGCCCTTTGAAGACTGGAAGTGTCTGTTACGGCGGCACCGCTTTCAATCCTCTCACGCATGAGAATTGCCAGCAGGGCACGGAGACGTTTTCTGTCTCTGATGATTGTTTTCAGTGCCTCCCTCTGGAAGGGATTGATGGATTCAGGATCGATTCTGTCTTCAGCCTCTTCCCGTATCTCTTCGATAAGTTTCATGTCATCGTGAGTTTCTGTGTCAGTAATGAAGCTGTAAATACCCCTGTTGTAGAAAAAGACCTTCATGGTATTTCCCGCAGGGGGAGTTTTGCCTGCTTTTCTCAAATTTACACGCAGATCCTGTATGAGAGTTCGACAGGAGCTGAAAAGATTGCGGTCGCCTGTGGCTTCGCTTATGGCACGAAGAATGCTGCAGACATTGTTCAGGTCTCTTGTTTTTCGCAGGACGCCTTCGGTTGCGGCGATGTTATGGTCAATGTATTCTTTTATCGCGGTAATGTCTTCGGAGACAAAAATTTTTTTTGCAGTTTCATCAAAGCCGGCGGCGGCAATAAGGTCAGCGAGAGAATCAGTGCGGTGAAAGGTGCAGGGAACTGATTCGCGTGCCAGGATGAGAGATTCGCTGAGGATATGGTCAATTGTTTTCCCCGTGTCATTGATGAGAAAAACCGGTGTGTCAGAAGATTTGAAGAGGAGGGCCGTTTCTTCGTAGACACTGTATTCAATGAGGATGGCGTCAATATCATCTTTGAGTATTTCCCTGATGCCGGAGATTCCCTTGACGAATGCCAGGGAGATGCCCTGTCTTTTGAAATCGATTCTTACGTTGTATGAATCGCGGTACTGCCGCAGGGCGGTGCCGTCAGGTGTAGTAAAATCCATGCCATCAAAGGGCTCGCTGCGTACGGTAGAGTTGCGGAAAAGAGATTTCAGAAGTGTTATTTCATCGGTGTGGTCGCTGGCAATGGTGAGCTGGCCCGTCTTCTGGTGCTTCCATTTCATGAAGCGGGTAATATTAAGGTAGTTGCCAGAGGGATGAATTACCGTTTTTATTTTTTCCGGGGAAATTTTTAGTGATGCCAGTTTTTCGAGACAGGGCGCGGGGAAGAGGTAGCTGGTAAAGGAACCGTCGTTGAAGAAAAGCGGGTTGTTATCAAGAATGACCAGTCCCGGGTTCCGGTATCTGTCAGTGTTAATAGAATTTTCCACCACCATGTCATGAAGAGACGTGAAGGGCAGTACCATCTCCTGCGCAGTTTTCAGGTTGAAAATCTCCCTGCCTCCATGGACGGTTTTGAAGTTGCCATCGCGGTAGAAGACGCCGATGAACTGATTTTTTTCTGATATTGCCTTTTCACGGGAAATCTCAGGCAGGTCTTTTTCGATATTAACTATAACGGCATTGGTCAGGTCGAGGCCGAAGAGTTTCTGGTAGTTAAGGAAACGCTGCAGTATATTTTCGCTTCCGATGTAGCGGTTGTTTTCAAGGTCCTGGACATCGATGTTAAACTGTTCAAAGGCGGGGTTGCCGGTCATGCCGTCGGGAACGATTATATTTTCGATAAAGGGTATAAGGTCCGCGGGCATCTCCGGCCAGGTGCCTATCCTGATAAAGGGTTTTCCTTCAAGTGAATCTTCTCCGGTAAAGATAATAAAGCATTCCGGATCGACAATGAAGAGACGGTCCTTTTCGCTTTTTATAATGTCTGCCAGGGATGACTGCATGAAAACTCCTTTATTCTGCTGCAATATGGGACGCCATTTTGACTACTGACATAAAGTCACTGTATTCCTCCGCTGCCAGGGCCTCCTGCCTGACAGACGGTTTTGAAAATATTTTCGAGATATCAGAAAGAATCTGTATCTGTGATTTCTGGTCGTCAAGGGGCGTTAGAATCATGAATATGATATGTGCCGGTTTACCATCGGGAGCGTTAAAGTCAATACCCTTTTTGGAGAGGCCGATAACAAGGCACGACTGTTTCAGTCCCGCCATGCGGGCATGTGGAACCGCGAGATGGTTGCCGATACCGGTGCTCATGATCAGTTCCCTTTCCCACACCATTTTACTGATGAGATCAGCACCGAGACCACATTTTTTATTGGCAAGAACTGAGAGTTCCCTGATGGCATCCTCAGCGGTGTATCCACTGAGGCGGGGAACAAAGAGGCGGCTCTCTATAAGGTCCATGCAGTGCAGGGCATCCCTTGATTTGAGGAAAAAGCGTATAAGGGGGCCGCTGAAGATGGAGGTCACGATAGCAGTGACAACAATGGCAACATAGGTTTCACTGGTTATGATTTTATATTCAAGGGCAAAGATGCCGAGGATGATCCCCATGGCTCCGCTGGCGCTCATGCCTGAACCGGTTGCAAAGGCCTCACGGATTTTCATCCGTGCGCTGAGTCCCGCGAGTACTGCTCCCCCGAGTTTGCCGGTAAAAACAATGAGAATAAGGAGAAGGGAGAGAAGGAGATTGAAGTCACTGAAAAAATCGATGCGCAGGCCGATGGCAACAAAGAAAAGGGGCGCAAAGATGTTATTGATGAACTGGTCAATGATTTCCCTGGTGTGTTCTTTCAGCCGGGGAGAGTCACCAATGGCTATACCCGCCAGGAATGCTCCAAAGATGGCATGAATTCCGATGGACTCTGCAAGAGAAGAGAAGAGAAGAGCAACCACGATGGCAAAGGATATGACTCCTCCCGGCCATTCAGTATTTGCCTGTATCCATCCCAGGGCCCTGTTGATGAGGAATCTCACCACTGTCAAAAGCAGGACGGAAAAGAGCAGGGTGAAACCGATTGTTTTAAGGACGGAAAGGGTATTGACATTTCCTGTTTCAACGATTTGAATGAGAACGGAGAAGAAAAGCCATCCGAAGATGTCATTGATTATGGCGGCGGAAAGGATGAGCATTCCCAGGTCTGAATGGAAAAGTTTCATCTCCATCAGTATCTTGGCGATGATGGGCAGCGATGTTATCGAAACGGCGATACCGATAAAAAGGGGCAGTACCCGGGCATTATCTCCGCTGCCGAAGATATGGGGGAACTGCCATGCAACTGTGGCACCGATGATGAAGGGGACGAGGATGCTGAAGAGGCTGACATAAATAACCGACTTCCCCTGCTGAAAGACAGATGAGAGATCGACTTCAAGCCCTGCCGTGAGAAGAAGAAGTACAACCCCCAGGAGGATAAAACCCTCAAGGCCGGTGTAAACATGGCCTGTTGGGGGAAAAAGCCAGGCTGAAAAGTCAGGCGCCAGGCGCCCCAGTACGGTATGGCCTAACAGTACCCCTGCCAGGATTTGCCCTATTACCGCGGGAAGCCTGTAGCGGTTGAAAATTTCACCCAGTATTCGCGCCAGGCCCAGCATCAGGGAGAGGCTGAGAAAAAGGATAACAATTTCTTCTTTTCCGAATGCATTCATGAAGTTAATCTACTCACTTTTTATAAAATAATAAATGGGACAAATGAAAAAAATTGGACTTACCGGAAAATCAGGAAAGACCCAAAAAGTTTAATATGACATAATAAGTTCAGATGATCTGTAATTTCAATCAGTATTTCTGTTTCTCATCAGTTTTTAATATAATAGATGTCGCTATTGAAGGCGAGGTTCGCTAACCTCGCCTTCAATAGCGACATCTCGTAAGCAGGATTGGTTGTTTTTTTGCTTTTTTTTGCCGATAATGCAGGAAAGGGGAAATTCTCATTATTTGATGGGGAAGTTTAATGCAAATTTGCCCTTGACCGGACATGCCAGGGAATGGTTTATTGAAGGGAATGAAACGTTTATCCACCTACATATTACAGCTCTACTTCAGGTTTCGTTATATTCGCCAGTTTCTCTGGTTTTTTCTGGTGACCCTTGTCCTGACAGTGGGGGTATCCCTCTTTTTCCCCGAACGGAGTACCATAACACGGCCCGTGGGTTGGGAAAAAAGCTATTATATTACACCGGCAGGAATTGCCACAGGGAATTTTGATGCCGCAGCGCGGGGAAAACTTGTCATTGTTGCCTGTGAAGGTACTGAAAAAGGAAAACAGGGTATTTATGCCTATATCTCTTATAACGGGGGTATCTCCTTTCGGGCGCCGGTAAAAGTGGCTGATGTTAATACTGTTATTGCCAACAATCCCCGTGTCGCCATTTCAGGTAACGGCCATGTCTTTATCGTGTGGCAGAACCACATGGTGGATGAGGCGGCAAACAGGATTTACTATGCACGTTCAGGTGACATGGGCGTCACCTGGTCTGCCCCGGCAGTGATATACAGCGGGTATGAAATGGAGATGCTCCCCCGGGTCTTTTATGACAACAGAAACCATGTGCATGTTTTCTTTCATGGTTTCAGCGGGGGTGTGATAAACCTTTATCACAGTGTCAGCAGGGATGAAAAAAAATTTCGCAATACCGGCACATTGATGAAACTGACGCCTGACATGAAGGGGGCCTTTTTCCCTGCTATACAGCTTTACCGGGATAATATCTACGTTGTCTGGCAGGGGAAGGGGCGGTCTTATACGGATGACCTCTATTTTATGAAATCAGGCAATTACGGTGAGAGCTGGAGCGGCATCAAAAAGATTACTACCAGCAAAGCAAATGACGCGGCACCATCGGTACTTGTTTCCGGTGACACGATTTACCTTGCTTATCAGAACAACGAGAAAAAATCATGGGACATTCGGCTCCTCATCGGCAGGGGACGGGGCCGTTCATGGGTTGAAAAACCGATAAAAATTACAGAAACCAATACTGACTGTTACCGTCCGAAACTCGCTTTCAGCAGTAAGAATACCCTTCTTGTAACCTGGTACGACAGCAGGGAGGGGTACCTGGCGGTATTTGCCCGTGAATATGACACACGGAAAAAAAAGCAAGGAAAAGAGGTGAGGTTGTCACTGAAAAAAAGGGACTCCCGGGATCCCTTTCCTGTTGCCTCTGGCAACAAGGCGGTGGTCTTCTGGCGGGAGGGGCGGCGTATCACCGCTAAATACAGTGATGTCTATGTCAGGCCTCCCCGTGTGTATTCACGCACCCATCCCGCGGGACGCTGGTCACGCCGGTCCACGGCGCGGATTGAGTGGGTTCCCCCGGCTGATGAGTCAGGTATTGTCGGTTACGCCACTATTGTGAGCAAGGCTGACCAGAAGGGGCGCGTTGAAGACATCAATCCCGCCATCCAGAACATTAATGCGGGCACGCGCAGTGTCGTGCTGCCGGGACTCCTTGACGGCATAACCTATTTTCATATCCGCGCCATTGACGGGGCTGGCAACTTCAGCCGTACCATTCACTACAAGATACAGGTAAGTGCCAATCCCCTGCCCATGCCCGTGGTGGTTTCACCCACACATCCCCAGGGTAAAAAGGTTGATTCGCGAACACCTGTTTTTCGCTGGGCTGTGGACGGGCGGGAACGCTTGAAGGGTTTTGTCTACAGCCTTTCAAAGGACTCAGCTACCTATCCCCGGACCTTTACCCGGGATTTTGAAAAGACCTTTAAGGACCTCGAAAAGGGCGTCTACTTTTTCAGCCTCAGCGCCATCGACAGGACAAACCAGCGGAGCCAGGTGGCCGACTATTATATTATTGCCGGGGGAGCAGAAGAGATAAATCCTGATGAACTCATGGAAAGAACAAAGAGAAAGAAACCCTTTCAAATACGCTACCTGGCGAAAAAACCTGAAATGGTCATTGATTTTCCCTTTGATATAAAAACACCACTGAAAGAGGATTCTTTCAGTGCGGTGATGAAAATACAAAATGTCAGTGAAAAGAACATCACCGGTTATTCAGTTGTGGTGAGCCGAAAAAAGGCTGAGGCGCCGAAGACGGTGACCACGGTAGAGAATGTACTGAGAGTCGAAGATCTTTCCAGCGGCAGGTACTATCTTTCAGCCCGGGGACAGTATGTCAGGGTACGGGGAAGGAAAAAAGACCTTCGCTGGACAGAGCCGATTGAAAAAATAATCAATGTTTCCATTCCTGTTACGCTTTCCCCGGTTCAGCGCTACGGCAGAGAAGTCATTAATGGCATCCGGAGAAATATTCTTCCTGTTACCATGGCGGTGGCCCTTATGGGGTTTGTTACTGCTGTTATCGGTTTCGGCACGCGTTTCAGTTTCTACTGGAGACGGGCGGGGTTTCGCCTGCGCCTTCTTTTCAGGTTGTAGGTTTGCGGGGAAGTTAATGCACCGCCTGGAGGCAACCCGCGGCGGGGGGTTAAACTTCCTTCATCTTTATGCTTTTTTGAATTTTTTATAAAATATTTTATATATAAACAAGAATTTTGTGTCAGTATTAAAAGGTTTTTACCGTCATAAAGGGGGAGAATTGTAAACAAAAGCCCCTGTAAGTGTCTAATGATAAAAAGACTTTAACCGGTATATATTTTTACAAGGAGACTGCATGGCCAGGCGCCTGGGAATCATTATTATTACATGCCTTATGCCCCTTTCTTTTCTTACCGCTCAGAACGTGAGTGACCTGGACAAAAAGGCACAGGAGCATTTTGACAAAAAGCAGTTCAGCAGCGCCATTGCCCTCTGGCTCAATATTCTCGAAATCGACCCTGAGAATGAGCGCATCCAGAAGAAGATCGAAATGATCTACGAGTTGAAGCAGCGCAAGGACCTTGCCCTTCAGAAGGCGAAGCTGAATTACCGTATTGCCCGTAAGACAATTGATACGAATTATGAGGTGGGGAAGTCAAAGGCCAAGACTGCCATCAATAATTATATCGCCGCCTACCGTATTGATCCCGAAGACCCGGAGCTGCAGGAACTGAAAGAGGATATGCGGCGCCTCAATGACCGGATTTCAGCTGAAGAGGAGAAAAGGCGTCTTCGTCGTGAACTGCGGATGAAGGCTGACAGAATTCTCCTTCTTGCCCTGGCGGCGATGAAGGAGGAACGCTACCAGGACGCCCTGAAACACTGGGAGGATATTCTCGATATTCTTCCGAAAGATCCCCGGGCACGTGAGGGGAAGAGGACCGCTACCCTGGCAATAGAGAACCGCATCAAGTTTGAAAAGATCAGGCGCTTCATGGCAAAGGGGAAGGGGCTTCTAAAAGAGAAGAGGTATCCCCTGGCGCGCCTCGAGTTCGTGCAGATCATTAACCTTGACCCTGAAAACGCCGAGGCAAAGGAACTCATTGAAGACATCGATGAAGAACTGGAGAAACGGCGCCGGTACCAGCAGCGTCAGCAGCAGGCTGAGAATTTTTACCGGTCTGCATTGGCCAGTATCGAGAAGAACGACTTTGACCAGGCAGAGGAAGACCTTGAATCCACCCTGGCCCTGGTTGAAAACTATAAAGATGCGAAACAGCGCCTTGCCGGTCTCGATGCCCTGAGAAAAGAGTACGCCCAGGAGGAGAGGCGCCGGCGTCTGAAAATCATTAACCGTGAATTCCAGGAGGGCATTATCGCCTACACTGAAGGCGATTACCGCAGGGCCATTGCAGCCTTTGAAAAGACCCTGAAACTCAATCCGAAAGACAGCCAGGCGCGTGATTACCTTCAGCGCGCCAAGGACGCCCAGGAGATACTCTCCGAAGAGCTGGTGGACAGCAATTCACCCTATTATGACATTGTTAATTCATTGATAATATCGGGAAAGGCCCTGTATGCCAGGGGTAAGTACCTGCAGTCCCGAAAGAAGTGGGACAATATCCTAAAGCTTTTCCCGAAAAACAAGGTTGCCACTGAGTATCTTTTGAAATGCGAAATGAAACTTAACCCCGCATCATATAAAGAGCTGATGGCGCGCATGATCAATACGGGAAAGGAGCTCTACAAGGCAAAGAAATACCGTGCCGCCCTGAAAAATTTTGAGCTGGTCGCCTCTATCGATCCAAAGTATCCCGGTATTGCCGCCCTGATCGCCCGTTCGCGGCGCAGTGAACGGGCGGCAAAGGTTGTTCTCAACGCGGCGGATAAGCAAACAGTAGCGCAGCAGTTGAGGCGTGCAGCCCTTTTTTATAAAAGGGGGGGAAGACAGAATATTCTTGCCGCCCTTGCCGCTTACCGTGATGTGAAACGAAAAGACCCTGAAAACGTTCAGGCCATTATCGGTATTAACAAGATCGAATCACAGCTGCGTATTACACCTGCCGCCCGCAGGGTTGCCCAGAGGCGTCTTACACCGCGGCAGAGAATTCTTGTGCGCAAATATTATTACAGCGGCATCAGCTATTATACGAACAATAATTTCAAGAAGGCCATTGATGAATGGCGAAAAGTACTTGCAATTGACCCGGGAAATGTAAAAGCAAGGAACAATATCAGAAAATCTCTCGGTTTCCTCGGACGGTAAATTATGGCAGAGAAAGAAAATAAGACCTCTTCTAAAAAAGAAAAGGGTAAAGAAAAGACCACGCCCCGTATCAGGTTCGGCCTTCGCCTGAAGTTTTCCCTTGCCATTATCGCCCTTGTCGCGGTGATACTTTCAACCATGACAGTTTATTTCGTATACCGTGAGAGCGACCTTCTTACGGAACAGATATTTTCTTCGATCAAGAGGGAAATGATCCACCTTACCAATACCGCCCAGGAGTCTATCGGTATCGATGAACTTGCCCTTATCGGCTCCATCAAGAACCTCCAGGAAATAAAGTACCTGAAATATGCCTATGTCGTCAACAATAAGGGGCAGATAATCCAGTACTTTGACAGGAGAAAGGAGAAAAGAACCATTGGTGAGGTTCTTTCTGACGGTATCGTAAGGAACCTGAAAAAGAGAAAAGATAAAAAACAGACAGTTATTACCAGTATAAGTGACCCTGATGACAGGGGAGGTAAAATCTTTGATTTTTCCCGCCTGGTACTCAATAAGGTGGATGGTAAACCAATTGGCGCCGCCATTATCGGTCTTTCTGATATTATTATACGGCAGGAGGTTGCCAATGTGATCAAGGTAATCAGCCTCATCTCTCTTGCCTTTCTCGGACTCTCCATCATAGGATCCATCATCCTGGCGAGTATTACCATTAAGCCGATACGTATTCTCTCGCGCGGTGTTCTCCTTATCGGGGGCGGCGACCTTGACCACCGCATCGAGATCGACCGTTCTGACGAGCTGGGGATGCTGGCCCGGGAGTTCAACGACATGACCACCCAGATCAAGGAGGCCAAAAACAAGGAGATCGAGTCCCGCCTCATGGAAGAACAGCTTGAAATGGCCAAGGACATCCAGGAAGGGCTCAACCCCATGGATTATTACGAAAAGGGGGGCGTTCAGATCAAGGGCTTTACCCGCGCCGCCAAGGGTGTCGGCGGGGACTATTTTGATTACATTGATATTGATGAACACAGGGTGGGGGCCCTTATCAGTGATGTGTCCGGTAAGGGGGTTCCTGCTTCACTTGTCATGGTTATGATTCGAACGGTTTTTACTTCATACATTACCCGAAGTGACGTTGACTGCGCCCGTGTCGTGCGCGCCATTAATGATTCTCTCAGCGCGGATTTCGCAATCGATAAGTTTGCCACACTTTTTTTTATGATATATAACAGAAAAACGGGGGAACTCGCCTTTTCCAACGCGGGTCACGGGCCACTCTTCTGCTACCGTGCTGAACTGAATGCCTGTACCGCCACAAAGCTCGATGGTGTTCCCATTGGCATTATGGAGGATGTAGAGTACACCCAGGCAAAAGTCTTTTTGAAACCGGGGGATATGGTGGTTCTCTATACTGACGGTGTTACCGAGATGCGTAATGCTGATAAAGAAGAATACGGGCTCAAACGCGTTCAGCAGATGATGCTGAAAAACCATGACATGAATGCTGAGGATTTTGTTGATTTACTGGTAAAGGAGATCGATGATTTCAGGGGAGATGTGCCTCCCCATGATGATGAGACCATGCTGGTATTTAAACGGGTCGACTGACCCGCAGCGGGTCAGATCAGTTCGTCTTCGCTGTCATAAATTCTAAAAAATTTATCAAGTGTGGCGAGTTTCAGTATATTCAAAACATCGTCATGTATATTCATGAGGGCAAATTTGCCGTTGTGTGCTTTCATTTTTTTCTGCCCTGCCACGAGTGCGCCTATTCCTGATGAGTCCATGTAATTGACATTGGCCATGTCTACGATGACACTTGAATACTTGCCGTCTGTAATGCTGAATAATGCCTTTTTAAGTTCGCTGACATTATAAAGGTCAACTTCACCGCTCACTTCAATTATTTTATGTTCTGCCATTTCTTTGAAGTTGATCTCCATTGCTTTCTGCTCCTGATGATTTGACTGTATTATTATCTTATTTGAGTATAGATCATATGTCAATACTTTTAGGTGAAAAGTAAAATCCCGTATTTTTATGGATGTGACAGTATAATCTATGAGTAGTAATGAGCATACCATTAATGTTTGTCTTTTATTTGTAAAGCAGAAAAAAATTACAGAAACAAAAAAACACTATAAAGGGAGGCTGGTTTTTAATCTTTAAATAGGCGGTCGATAAAATCTGTCAGATCAAGAAAGGTGTTCACCTCTTTCATCTCTGTACAGTATTTCTGGTAGAGTGTGGCAAGGGAATCTGACCAGTCCCAGAGATGCTTTTTATCGGGGTTGAGCCAGAAAAGATTGCGGCTTGATTCTTTCATTTTTATAAATGATTCAAGGCCGGGGTCCTGGTTGTTGTTTCGCCCGTCTCCCAGTATGAGAATCGTTGTTTTATGGTTGAGGGAATCGCTGTGGTTGGTAATGAACTGGTCAAAGGATTGACCGTAGTTGCTGCCCCAGCCATAGGTAAAGTTGGTGTCTTCGAAAATGGAGTTGATGGCCCTTTCCGGGTCCATTTCCATGAAAAGGTCTGTTATCTCTACGAGCTGGCTGATAAAGGCAAAGGTCCTCACCTTGGAGAAAAGGCTCTGCAGGGTGTGGGTAAGAAGAAGCATGAATCGTGTATACTGGCTCACAGAGCCAGAAACATCACAGAGTACTACTACCTGGGGGCGGTCAATGCGGCGGTCCCTGTGGTAGATTTTGAAGGGGATACCGTCGAAGCGAAGTGATGTGCGCAGGGTGCGCTTGATGTCTATGCCGCCGTGTTTCAGCTTTTTTTTCCGCAGGGATATCCTGTTTTTCAGTTTCTGGCCGAAACGGTGTATGAGAAAGCGCATTTCCTTGATTTCTTCAGGGGTGAGCTGGTGTATGTTGCGGTTGAAGAGAAAGTCTTCTCTCTCTTTTATCTCGGTCCCGACACGGTGTTTCTCACGGCGGTTCTGTACCATTTCCAGGAGGATGTTCCCGTGAGCCTCGAGGTCTTCATCTTCGGCCTCGCCTGCCGGCCCCTGGCGGGCGTCTCTCTGCATGATGAAACTGCGCGCCATGGAAAAGAGGTTGCCCATTCCCCCGCCGCCGCTTGATTCCTGCTCCTCCATTTCGTCGAGGAAGAGGGCGAGCAGGTCCTGAGGAGGTGCACTGAAAAGTTCATCATGGGCCTGGAGTTCCATCCATTCATCAAGGAGTTTTTCGAACTGTTCCATTTCCTCAGGGGTGAAGAGGGCCTTTTCGGGTGCCGCCGTAAGTGCCTGCAGGGCTTCAACTTCCCCCCCCTTTTCAAAAAAGGCGGTGAAACATTCTTCGAAAACAGGGATGTCTGTATAGTCTTTTATGAGGGTTGTCTGGAGGGCCTGTCGGAAGACGTCACGGTCCTGGAGGGATACCTCGTTTATCGCCGAAAAGACCTGAAGGACCTCGTCGGTGGATATGGAAACAGAGGCGTCCCTGAGTATATCAATGAAATCGTAGAGGCGTCTGTAAAGGGGAGGGGTGTTTTTCATTGTCTTTTCAGTTAATGAATATTTTCCCCGCGTTGTTTTTTACCAGTTCGATGTCTTTTTCATATTTCAGTATGCAGTTGAGGGTGTCCATGGCCACGTCACGGCCGATTTCGTCCTGGCCGAGGATTACCAGGGCGCGGGCCCAGTCGAGTGTTTCGCTGATGCTCGGCTCCTTTTTCAGCTTTAATTCACGGATCTTGTGTACCATGCGGACAATGTCATTGACCAGCTTTTCGTTGCAGTCAGGAACCTTGAGGCTGACGATGCGTTCCTCAAGATCGCGTGTCGGGTAATTGATGTAGAGGTGCAGGCAGCGTCGTTTCAGGGCGTCTGACATCTCACGGGCGTTGTTGGAGGTGAGTATCACAAAGGGTTTTTCCCTGGCGGAAATAGTGCCGATTTCAGGTATGGTGACCTGGAAATCTGAGAGGACTTCGAGGAGAAATGCCTCAAACTCTGAATCTGACTTATCGATTTCATCGATGAGAAGGACCGAGGATTTTTCACTGGTAATAGACTTGAGTATGGGGCGGGGCATGAGAAATTTTTCTGAAAAAAAGACATCTTCTTCGGTTGAGAGCCGTGCCACGGCAGAGCTCATTGTCTCCTCTTCGGCCATCAGGGCGGAGAGCTTGTCCTTCAGTATCTGCGTGTAGAGGAGCTGCTTGGCATATTCCCACTCGTAGAGGGCCTTGGCTTCGTCGAGCCCTTCGTAGCACTGCATGCGTATCAGTTCCATCCCCAGGGCGCTGGCAACGCATTTGCCCAGTTCTGTTTTGCCTACACCTGCAGGGCCTTCTACCAGTACCGGTTTTTCCATTTTCATGGCGAGGTAGACGGTGGTGGCAATTTCCTTTGAAGCGATGTATTGTTCCTTTGCCAGTGCCGCGATGGCGCTTTCTACATCTTTAAACATTTTTCACCTGCCCTGATTCGCTTACTCTCCGGTCTCCGTATGGGTTTTTGAAGGCCTGAGAACAGCCAAACAGGATGGGCGTATTTTGCAAGTATATTATGGCAAATATATTGTTTTTCCCGGTTACCGGGGTTTGCCCAGGGATTGCAAAAATTTAAGGTCAAGGAGACGTTCTTTCAGGTCATCGGTGAGCCGGTCCATGGCACTGTTACCTGTTTCCTTGATTTTGCGCATGGAAGTGACAAGGGCATTAAAATCTGTCGCTCCTCCTTCGAGTTTCCTGCCTGCCTTCATGTCTTCGAAATGACGTTCTGTCGTGGCCTTCTGTTCTGCCAGCAAATCTTTGAGAATCACCTTTTCTACGGGAGGCTCGCCCAGGACAGCCTGCATCTGGTTATTAAGGTAGAGCATGCTCCCGATGTATGATTCCATGATAAGGTCTCTTTCGAGAGTGCTGAGAACAGCAATGGAACGGCGCAGGTTGCGGCCTTCACATTGTATGATCATTGATCCAGGTATCTCGAGATTTCGGAGAATAAGGCGTCCGTGGTCGATAGTGTTGAGGCTTTCCATCTCAAGGTTTTTGATGTGGTCTTTTTCGATGTGAGACGAGGGGAGAACGATGAGTGAATCTATTTTTTCATCGCGGCTTTTTCGTGCGGTAATGAAAATAACGTCTGCAGTAAGGCCCCCGGTGATATATTTTTTTGTTCCCGATAAAAGGCAGGTGCCGGATGGGGTCTCCTGGATGATTACGGGATCATCTGCCGGTTCACTGTGGGCGAGGGCGCCGATGCGGGAGGGACCGAAGTCTGCGGGGAGTGCCATTTTGTTTTCTTTTGTATCCTCGCAGAGTTCCACGAGGCGATGGATAAGGATTGTCTGAACGATCCAGAGAATAGCCAGGCCCATGTCACCACAGTCACGGCTGAGAACAAGATGGGGTTCCTTTTCTTTCAGTGTTTCGATAGTGGGGGGGAAGTGCCTGCTGATTTCTTTCCAGAGATGGAGCAGGCGGTTTTCACCGCTAAAACGGTGGTGAAAAGACGATTCTATGTCGGTTAGCAGGTTTTTCATCAGTCAGAGCCTCTTATGTATTTTTCAATAAAATAATAAATGCTGTTCAGCACCCCTTCGGGGGGATGGGGGGACGACCGGAATCAGTTAATGCTCACACAGTCATGATAATAGTATCAGGGATTTCCATGACGAAATCAAGTTAAATTTTTATGATGTCAATTGATTGCCTCTGTTGCCGTAATTTTGTGTAAGTTCAAAAACCAACCAGACGGTTTTTTCACTTGACAGTGTTATATTTATGGGATATATCTCCAGCCAGCAGGTATTAGAGTTGTTGCAAATCCCGGGGAAAGGAATAACCGCGCCGCCTGCGGTGAGGCGGATATGTCACACCCTGTCAGTTATGCAACAACTCTATCTACCAAGGGGAGGGTAACATGAAAAAGGGAAGACTCATCGTACTATTACTGCTGGTATTCTCTGTTTCCACTGTTATTTCAGGAAACATCAGTGCCGGTGAACTCGGTGACAGCGAAGGTCTTATTTTGCGGCAAAAACTTGCAGAAAAAGGAATTATAAATTTTAAACTCGATCTCAATGTGCGGGTACCTGTGCCGGCCAACGCGGGGTGTAAAGCCCTTGATCTCTGGGGCACACTGATAAGGCCCTCGGGGGGAGAGAAACTTCCTACCATACTTGTGGCGACACCTTACCGAAGAGAAATTTTTTCAATCATCTATGCCGCTTTAATAAATTACGGCTACAACCTTTTTCTCGTGGATATTCGGGGTACCGGGTCATCTGAGGGTGCATGGACTTCCTTTGACCTTATTGAACATTATGATACGGCTCATGTTGTTGATAAATTTATCCCCGCACAGTCATGGTCTGACGGCAGGGTGGGGATGATTGGCCCTTCTTACATGGCAATCATTCAAATGCTTGCAGCGGGGCTTATTGAACGCAATGAAACAACGGGGGAACCGACACACCTGAAGGCCCTTTTTCCCCTTGTTCCCATGAGTGATCCCTACCGCGACATTGTTCTTCACGGCGGTAATGTTGACCTTGAGTTCATTCCCCTCTGGCTTGGCATGGTTGATATCCTGGGAGCGCTTCCCTCACTTTTGATGCTGGGAGAGGAAGGCCTCGCCACTGAGTCTGATTTCAATGAGGCCATGGATGCATGGACGGGGCATCTTACCAATATCGATGACACCATCGGTTGGATACTTGACCTGAACAACAGTATTGACGGCCCATTTTTTGACAAGAAAAGCCCCATGATCTACTGGCCCGATAAACCTGAAGGGGGATGGGGATTCGTTGAGGGTGAAAAGGTGATTCCCTCGAAACTTCCTGTTTTTATGCTCGGGGGATGGTTTGATATCTTTACCCGCGGCACCCTGAACAACTACCAGTATGGGCTGAAGAACCATGCCGTTACCGACAAGGCCCTTGTGGTAGGCGAACTCTATCACCTTGGGGGCTCCCTGGGAATGGGGCTCTCCTGTATCATGGATATGGCCCTGCCGGCACGATGGTTTGACTGGAAGATCAAGGGCAAGAGGGATTCATTCATGGAAAAATTCCCGGTCATGCTCTATGTCATGGGAGAAAACAGGTGGCGCGCCGAGAAATCATGGCCCCTGCCGGCAGACCGTGTAAGTGAAAGGCGTTTCTACCTTTCAAAGGCAGAGGCTTCAGTGATTTCAGGTGACTGGTTTACCGCGGACAGCAGTAATATTCTTCTTTCCCTGACAGAGAATCTCAGTAATGTAGATTTAAGCAGTGTCAATCCGATTCTCAAACATGAACCCCATAAGCTGAAGTATCACGGCCTTACCTCCCGTTCATCGAGCAGGTGGCTCATGGGAATTCCCGCCCTTTTTTCCCAGTTCAGCAAGCACTTCATGGGAAATGATATCAACGCGGCAATGCCCTTTGAGGATGAACGATCCGATGAATCAGGTGCTCTCACCTTTACGACTGAGCCTCTACAGGAAGATCTCGAAATCGCTGGACCCATGGTGCTCAGGTTCTGGGCAAGGACAGATTTTACCAATGACTTCTACCAGTGGATCATCTCTTCCCTTGTTGAGGATACACAGGATCTTCTCGGTTTCGACACCACCATGCTTGACGGCAAAATGCTTGAGTGGACCGTGCAGTGGGTTGTTGAAGTCAATGATGTCTTTTCCGACGGAAGGGCACGAAACATTACCTCGGGATGGCTCAATGCTACGCACAGGCAGTATGACCCTGATGAGCTGAGTATTACAACTGAACACGCCCTTGATCCAGGGTATACCCCCTTTGATCCCTTTTATGACAGGCCTGACCGTGAGCCCTGCGAGATAGAAGAGGGTGAACTCTATCAGTATGCCGTGGAGATTTGGCCTACCTGTAATGTCTTTAAAAAGGGGCATCGTGTCAGGCTCAGTATTTCCAATTCTGATTTCCCTCACCTGCTTCCTGTTGTGAGGCCTTCTGCCAATACCATTGTTATTGATGATGAACATCTTGCCACCCTTGATTTTACCGGGGTCAACAAAGAAAATGAGGGTTCAACCTGGAAATGGATTGATTCTCCTTCTACATACCTGATGACTCACCGCGACAGGTCACTCTATGTGCCTTCTGAGGACAGTGACGATGAAGACAGTGAAACTGAAGAAACAATTGTTCAGGAAACAACCGGCGAGGATTATGTCAGCGGATGTGCATCTCCTGCCGAGGCGTCATGGTCTTCGGGATCTGTTGCGGGAATGAATCTCGGTGCTTTTCTCGAGTTGATACTCTTTCCCTTCTTTATGGTTTTTGTGACCAGGCTGATAAGAAGACGGTAAGATAACGTATCTGCCCCAAATGTAAAGAGGCAGTCGTTTTGATTGTCCTTCTTTTACTTCCTTGATAGTTTTATAACTCGTACCCCGGGAGGAAACCTCCCGGGGATTCTTTTTATGCGGGTGCCGGCAATAATGAAATGGTATGCTTTTCTTGTTTTATTTCTTGAAAAAAAATGGTGATGCCGGGAGAGAGGGGAATTTATTGACAAAAAACAGAGAGTATGCGAGGATTCAGGCAGTCTTTACCAGATGTATCGTACTGATGGTTCGACCATTGAACGTGTACCTGTTGCCGATGGAGTCGAATATAATAATGCAGGCAACTACCTGCAAGCTGTTCGATGTGGCAATGAGATTTATTTTGTCGGCTACAGCGGGAGCGAATATGGCCTCTATTATATATCACTGGATAACGGCACAATTCATGTCACTGGAATAAGTGATGTTGACTACAGTTATCGTTATCCAATAGCTCCTGATGATGATACAGTTGTTTATTTCGACACTTTGAATTCAGAGCATGTCATCCTGAAACGGGAGACAGGGGGTGATGAATAACCGTGGTCATGTAATGCAGCAGCCATTCGAATAGTTGCTGCATTACATGATGTATCCGTTTATTTATTGCATTGTCAACTAATTCATGATACAATACAGGAACATGATCCGCATCATAGTCTCCGGTCATGCAGTAGCGAATATTTCCCAAAACCAGGAGATTGCATGAGAAGATTAAAAGTAATTCCCGCCTGTTTAATTCTTTGTTTTCTACTTCCCCTTACCTGTACACGCAGGGGAGATACCCTTGCAAAAATAATACAGGAAAAGAAAGTCGTTATCGGCATCGCCAATGAAATCCCTTATGGATACAAGGATACTGACGGAGCGGTAAAGGGTGAGGCGCCGGATATTGCACGTTTCGTTTGCGGGAAAATGGGGGTAGATGGAATCAGGACCGTTGTGACTGAATTCGGTTCCCTTATCCCGGGACTCAAGGCGGGGCGTTTTGATATCATCGCAGCAGGTATGTATATCACGCCGAAAAGATGCAGGCAGATACTCTTTTCACGACCCACCTACAGTATCGGTGAAAGTTTCCTGGTAAAGAAGGGCAACCCTCTCAGACTGCACAGTTATGATGATGTCATTAAAAATCCCCGGGTGCGCCTTGGCGTGATGGCAGGGGCGGTTGAGTACGGATATGCAAGAGATACAGGGGTTCCCCAAAAGCGTATCGTTGTCTTTCCTGATAATTTCAGCGGCCTCGCCGGCGTGCAGAGCGGGAGAATAGATGCCTTTGCCGGGACAAGCCTGACCATTGCAAAACTGTCCCGGAAGGGGCATGGCGTTGAAATGGTAATGAAATTCAGGGATCCGGTTATTAACAATAAAAAGGTAAGGGGATACGGCGCTTTCGGTTTTCGTAAAAATGATAAAAAACTGCAAAAACGATTCAATGAAATCCTGAACAGTTTTCTTGGAACAGCCCGGCATATCAAGATGGTCAAAAAATACGGTTTTACCAGGGCCAACCTTCCCGGCAGCGTTACCACGGAGGAACTTTGCGGCAGGTAAAATAATGGATGGGCTTAAAAGCTACATACCCCTTATGGCCCAGGGCCTGCTGCAGACCATTCTCGTTCTGGTCCTTGCGGCACTGCTGGCGTCTTTCATGTCTTTTTCCGCAGGGCTTGCAAGGCTTTCCCGTCGAAAAATTATCAGTATCTCCGCCCTGGTCTATGTTGAATTTTTCAGGGGCACATCAGCCCTTGTTCAGCTTTTCTGGATTTTTTTTGTCCTTCCCGTTCTGGGTATTGAACTCTCTCCCCTTTTTGCCGCTGTTGTTGCACTTGGGCTGAATATCGGGGCATATGGTGCCGAGGTGGTGCGGGGGGCAATTGTTGCTGTTCCCAGGAGCCAGTATGAAACGGCACGGGCCTTTAATTTTACTGATTACCAGATGATGAGGTATATTATTGTCCCCCAGGCCCTGGTGGCGATGATTCCCCCTTTTGGGAATCTTTTTATTGAGCTGCTCAAGGCAACATCCCTTGTTTCTCTTATCACAGTTGCTGACCTGACCTACAACAGCAAGCTGCTTATAGCAAATACACTCAATACAGGGGAAATATTTTTTGTTGTTCTTCTGATCTATTTTTTTCTTGCACAGGTCATTAATTATACGATGAAAGCGGTTGAGCGGCGCATGTCTTTCGGCCTGGACCGGGGAGGGCTTTAGAACCATGACGTGGAGCTGGGAATATGCACTGAAGATTTTTCCGAATATTCTCGAGGCGGGACTCGTTACCCTTCAGGCTACCATGGCCGGGACGGCACTGGCTGTTGTGGCAGGTCTTGTCTTTGCCCTTTTGCGCCGGTCTCCACGCTGGCTGGTCCGAAAGCCGGCACAGTCACTGGTTGAATTTTTCAGATCTACTCCCCTGCTGGTACAGATATATTTTCTCTACTATGTTTTTCCAGAGTTCGGTATAAAGATGACCCCCTTTGCCACCGGAACTATTGCCCTGGGTATACATTTCGGGAGTTACATGTCGGAAGTTTACCGCAGCGGCATAGAGGGCATTCCGCGGGGGCAATGGGAGGCGGCCCTTGCCCTTGATCTTTCAAAGTTTCGCCTTTACCGCGATGTCATTCTGCCCCAGGCACTGCCGCCGGTTATTCCCGCACTGGGCAACTATGTAATCGCCATGTTCAAGGAAACACCGCAGCTTTCTGCAATCACCGTTCTTGAAATGCTGCAGGTGGCCAAGATTATCGGCTCAGAAGAGTTCAGGTACCTGGAGCCGGTGACAATCGTGGGAATTCTCTTTCTCGGTATCAGCCTTGTTGCGGCGTATGGAATTAAGGCCATGGAGAAAAAACTTCCCCCCGAGGGGATACCGCTGAGGTAGCAGTGAAATGAAAAAAGAGACACATATACATTTTAACAAGGTCAATAAATCCTTTTCGGGTACAAGTGTGTTAAAGGATTTTTCCATTGATATTGCCCCTTACGAGGTTGTTTCAATAATCGGTCCCAGTGGATCAGGGAAGTCAACACTGCTGCGAATTCTCATGACGCTTGAGAATATCGACAGCGGCTATGTCGAGATCAGGGGTATGCCTGTATGGCATGAGAAAAAGAACGGCAGCCTTGTCGAGGCCAGTGAGAAACACCTGAGAGAAGTTCGTAAAAAAGTCGGCATGGTCTTTCAGCATTTTAATCTTTTTCCTCATATGACTGTACTGCGGAATATTACCGAGGCGCCGGTGCATGTCCTGGGTCTGTCAAAGACAGAGGCAAATGAACGGGCCATGGAACTGCTCAGGCAGGTGGGACTCTCGGGAAAGGCCCATGCCTTCCCGGCGCAGCTTTCAGGGGGGCAGAAGCAGCGTGTCGGTATTGCCCGGGCACTGGCGATGCAGCCTGAAGTGCTGCTTCTCGATGAGATAACTTCCGCCCTTGACCCTGAACTGGTGGGGGAGGTTCTTGATGTCATACGCACCCTTGCACAGGAACACAGGTATACAATGCTTATTGTGACGCACGAGATGTATTTTGCCCAGGAGGTTTCAGACAGGGTAATATTTATTGATAACGGGAAAGTCGTCGAAACGGCAAAGCCTGAAAAAATGTTTACCAGCCCCGCGAAGAAAAGAACCCGTGATTTTTTGCAGTCGTATCTTCAGCAGTTTTGAATTCGGGAATTAACGCAAAAAGGGGCACCCTTCTGGATACCCCTTTTCATTATCTTCATTGAATTGTTTTTCTACTTGTTGCGCAGGAGCGCCTCCACCCGTGAGGGGAGACCGAATATGCGCAGAAAGCCTGAGGCGTCTTTCTGGTCGTAGAGCTCTGAAGCATCAAAGGTTGCAATGTCAGGCTCGTAGAGGGTCTCCGGTGATTTTCTTCCCACCACGATGGCATTGCCCTTGTAGAGTTTTACCCTCACGGTTCCGGTAACAGATTTTTGTGTTTCGTCGATGAATGCATCAAGGGCTTCACGTTTTTTGGTGAACCAGAGGCCGTTGTATACCAGGGTGGCATATTCTCCCGCAAGGCTGTCTTTCAGGTGCTGTGTGTCCCGGTCCAGGGTTATCGACTCGAGGTCACGGTGGGCGGCGAGGAGGACGGTGCCGGCAGGTGTCTCGTAGACACCGCGGGACTTGATGCCCACCAGCCTGTTTTCAACGATGTCGATACGTCCTACACCGTTGTCACCGGCGAGTTTATTCAGCTTTTTCATCAGGGGCACGGGGCCGAGTTTCTCGCCGTCGATGGCAACGGGTATCCCCTGCTCGAAATCGATTTCAATATAGGTGGGGGTGTCCGGTGCCTCCTCGGGGCTTTTGGTGAGAATGAACATGCTGTCATCAGGTTCGCGGTAGGGATCTTCAAGGATGCCCCCTTCGTAACTGATGTGGAGAATGTTTCGGTCCATACTGTAGGGCTTGTCCTTGCTGATGGGAAGGGGAATGCCATGCTTTTCAGCATAGTCAAATAGTTTTGACCGTGAGTTCAGGTCCCATATGCGCCATGGGGCAATAATGTTGATCTGAGGGGCAAGTGCCATAAAGCCCATTTCGAAACGGACCTGATCGTTCCCCTTTCCTGTGGCGCCGTGACAGACCGAGTCAGCCCCTTCTTTCAGGACGATTTCTATCTGCCTTTTAGCGATAATGGGGCGTGCCAGGGAGGTGCCCAGGAGGTACCGGTCTTCGTAGATGGCGTTTGCCTTGACAGCCTGGAATACATAGTCACGTACGAATTCTTCTGTCAGGTCTTCGATATAACATTTACTGGCGCCCGTGTTAATGGCTTTTTCCTCAAGGCCATCGAGTTCCTCTTCCTGCCCGACATCAGCGGCGTAGCAGACGACTTCACAATCATAGGTATCGAGAAGCCATTTTACGATTATGGAGGTATCAAGTCCTCCTGAATAGGCTAAGACTACTTTTTTAACATCCATTGTTTACCTCGTAGTGTGTCACATAGTATCAGGCCCCCATGGGACCTCGGGTTCGCCAAATTTAGTTCACCAAGTATACCCTGTATACCGGTTCCATTCAAGTTCTATTTCATAAGGGCGCACATGACGGCTTTCTGGACATGCAGCCTGTTTTCAGCCTGGTCAAAGATAATTGACTGTGGAGAATCGATAACATCTGCATCGACCTCTTCCCCCCGGTGGGCGGGAAGACAGTGCATCACCATGCAGCCAGGCTGGCATTTATCAAGTATCTTTTTGGTTATCCTGTATTTTGCAAAGGCCTTTTTGCGGCGTACCATCTCTTTTTCCTGGCCCATGCTGGTCCAGACATCGGTGTAAATGAAGTTACTTCCCGTTACCGCTTCATCGATATCGGCGGTAATGGTAATGGTTGCTCCGGAGCGTGAAGACAGGCGGTATGCTTCTTCAACAATCGATATATGGGGCTGATATTTTTTCGGTGAAGCAATGGCAATATCGACACCGAGAATTGCCGCGGTGAGCATCAGGGAATTGGCCACGTTGTTGCCATCGCCAATATATGCAAGCCTGTTGCCTTGAAGAGTACCGCTTTTTTCAAAGATGGTAAAAAAATCGGTCAGGGCCTGGCATGGATGATACATGTCTGTCAAACCGTTGATTACGGGAATCGCGGCCTCTTCGGCGAGACTGATGACCTTTTGGTGATCGTCGGTTCTGATCATGATACCGTCAACATAGCGGGAGAGGACATTTGCCGTATCTGAGAATGTCTCACCCCGTCCGAGCTGTATATCATTGGTGCTGAGGAAAAGGGCCTGTCCCCCCAGCTGGTAGGTGCCGGCTTCAAAGGAGACACGTGTCCTTGTTGAACTCTTTTCAAAGATCATGGCAAGGGATTTTTTGCGCAGTATGCGGTGCCTTTTGCCTTTCTGGCGGTCACGCTTCAGTTTCGCTGTAAGATTAAAAATGCTGACAATCTCATCCTGGGTCAGGTCAGTGACAGTCAGAAGGTCTTTTGTTTTTAATTCAGGTATTTTCATTTTATTCACCTGCCTGTAAAATAATCTCTTCGAGTATGTTCATACCTTTTTTGACAAGGGACGCAGGAATCGTCAGGGGAGGCATGATCCTGATAATATTACCCGCGGTACAGTTGATAACAAGGCCTGCTTTGAGGGCTTCTTTTACCAGTGCCGGTCCGTCTCCGGTTACTTCGAACCCGATATGGAGTCCCATGCCCCTTACTTCCCTGATGATACTTTTATTATTTTTCAGGTTTTCCAGGCGATCCATGATCAGCCGGGAATTTTTTTCTATATTCGCGTAAAGGGATTTCTTTTTCAGTTCCCTGAGAACCACTACTGCCGCAGCACAGGCAAGATGATTACCTCCAAAGGTGGAGCCATGAGATCCTGCGGGCAAATGTTCCAGGAGAAAATTTTTCGCGTGCATCGCCCCGATGGGGATGCCTCCTCCCAGGCCCTTTGCGATGGTGATGATGTCAGGGGAAATGCCGTATTGTTGAAAGGCGAAGGCAGAGCCGGTTCTGCCGATACCTGTCTGCACTTCGTCAACAATGACGAGGATGTCCCTTTTTCTGCATATATCAAAGATGCTTTTTACAAATTTTTTATCAGCAAGAACGATTCCACCTTCTCCCTGGATCAGTTCGAGAATAACAGCGGCGGTTTTTTTGGTTTTTTTCAGCTCTTTTTTAAAGGCTTCGATATCGTTAAAGGGAAGATATTTAAAACCGCGCGGAAGGGGACCAAACCCCCCGTGGATTTTATTCTGTGCCGTAGCGCTCATGCTTCCCATTGTGCGGCCGTGGAAACCGTTCCTGAAGCTGATGACCTGGTAGCGGTCTTTATCTATGCTGAGACCATACCTGCGTGCCAGCTTAATGGCAGCCTCATTTGCCTCGGTCCCGCTGTTGCAGAAGAGGGTTTTCCCCGGAAAGGCGACGTCTGAGATCAATGATGCCGCCTCGATCTGTTCATGGTTGTGGTAGTGATTCGACGTGTGAATAATGGTATCTACCTGGCGGTGCAGGGCCTTTGACAGGGCGGCATGGCCGTAACCGAGATTGCACACGGCAATACCGGAGAAGAAGTCGATATACTCGCGGTTATCCTGGTCATAGAGGCGAGAGCCTTCACCACGCACAAAACAGACTTCCTGCCTGGTACCATAGTTCTGGAAAAGGTACTCACTGTCAGAGGAAATGATTTTTTTCAGTTTTGCCGTTGTCATTGCTTTTCACCTCAAAAAAAATAAAAAATCGGGGCGTCACCCGATTTTCTTTCAGTAATTCAGAGTATATAAAATTGTCAAGAATTTATTTCAGATGTTATGTTCACATATCTTTCGGTAGACCAGGTCTCTCAGATCCGGTTCCATGTCGCTGCTTGCTTCGAGAAATTTTTTGCCCACACTCTCCCTGTCAAAAGGACCATCGGCGACGAGTATTGGTGACTTTTTATGTTCTCCCGGAACCTCGCCTTCATCAATTTCATCGTGACTGTATCCCTTCGATTTGATCCAGGTGAGTACCTTTTCGTGGCGAAATTTGTCATAGCAGAGCTGGAACCCTTTCAGGGCATGATCATTATCATACCAGATGATAAGATCGAAGTAATCGTCGAAAAACCAGCGGCGAAATCCCTCTCCGGGTATCTGCCTGACATTTTTTTCTTCAATAAGCATCTGCTGCCTCGTCAGGTTTTTGGCACTGTCCGGGGCCGCAGGCCCCACGGGTGATGCCGGTTTCTATGAGTATATCTTTAAAGTGGCCCAGGTCAAGTCAATATTGAGTTGTTAAAATAACTTCTTTCCTTTTCAATATTTGTTGACAGTAAATGATACTCAAACTAAAATATTGATTATTAAATTCATGGAGAAATGTCATGTTAAAACGAATTGTCATGATTGTTTGTGCATTTTTTCTCGCCCTTTCCCTTTCGCTGCCAGAACAGGCGGAGAGCGCAGGATGCCGGGGACTGAGCAGAGGTAAATGTAAGGCGCGTTCCGGATGTGTCTGGGTCAAGTCCTATAAGCGTAAAGGGGGAATCACTGTTAAAGCCCACTGCCGTTCCAAGACAAAGAAATATTCGAAAAAGGGAAAAAAGAAAAAAATTGAAAAGAGACATGCTTCAAAAAAGAAGAAAAGAAAATACAAAAAAAGAAAAAAGAGAAGAACTCGATAATTAAAAAAGGGGCCTCAGGCCCCTTTTTTAATAACAGCATAACGGCAAAGATAATTATTCCTCTATCTCCGCAGCGGTGACAATGGCCTGTGCCCAGCGAACATATTTCAGTTGTGCAAGGTCGCGTACAGTTTTGACGTTGAAGGCTTCGAGGAGAAGTTTCGCGTCATTCTCACTGACGCCCTGGAGAGCGTCAACCGGTGAATCAGCAATTTCTGCCAGTGATTTTGTTTCGTATGCCTTATCAACACCCTTGTTAATATTCATGGAGGACCTCCGGAAAATTTATTTTTGCATTTCCCTGCCCGGCAGGGGCTTTTGCCATGTACTTCGTCTGATTGTTTCGTCTAACAGTGGTTCAGGCTGTTTGATTTTTATATAAATTACACGTGAACAACCTTATGTCAAGTATGATTTTCAGCCCTGTTATTCGCCATAAACAGGCAGGGGGATATTCTGTATGTTTCAGTGGTCTTTCCCGGAGCCGATAGATCAGAAGTGAAACTGTGCCGAACCGAAAACAGAAACCATGTCCATGGCAACCTTATCGTAAAAGATGTGTCGGTAACCTGAACCCGCACTCAAGGTGAGGGGGCCAAAATGAAAATCAATGGTGAGGGCTGAAAAAATATAAGCCTTCGTCT
Organism: uncultured Leptospirales bacterium; assembly: GCA_964534225.1. Classification (GTDB taxonomy): domain Bacteria; phylum Spirochaetota; class UBA4802; order UBA4802; family UBA5550; genus CAZHNW01. Next base: position 65,491 of record CAZHNW010000007.1, read on the forward strand.
CTGATGATTCGGTTCTCAGCTGCATGGGGCCGCTGTTTGAGTCAGCATCATCATAATCAATAAAGGTTGTCATGGAGGCACCGGTCTCCACTTCGGCGGAGATTGAAAACCATGACGCCAGGGGCAGGCTGTAGTGTATCCCGCCGCCGGTGTTCCAGATGCGTATGCCCATGAGGTTCCCGCTGTCAATGTCACTGTTGGTGGTACCGAAAAAACTTCCCCCCAGGCGCAGCGAAAGGTTGGGCAGCAGGCCCCTGAGGCTTATCGCCATCCACGTGCGTACCTCGATATCATTATTGTAGAGGTCAGCGTAGTCTCCCACGAGAAAGGCATACCCCGATGATATGCCAAAAGAGAAATATGACATAAAATTATGAAAAGCGAGATAGGGGGAAGTAGAAGCCTCCCTCCTGGCCTCGGCAACGGCGAAATCAACCTTCTGCATAACAGAATTCGAAAGGGTATCCATGGAAGAACCGAGAACGGCGCCGCTTTCCAGGCGTGACGGTGAAAGAATCCTGATGTTTTTCTTTTTGACATTATAAATCATGATGGTCACAGTTTTGCCGTCTGGACCTTTTTCGATGATACCGGTACAGATGAAATATGCATTTTTCAGCCGGCGTGCGGTATCGCCAAAGACCTGCCTGTTCGTTTCTCCCGCTGGTTTGCTGATGTCAAGGGCAAGGGATGTGTCCTCTTTGAGATGCGCTTCATATTTTTCTGTTTCCTGCAGGTAGCGGTAAAGGGTGCGGGGAAGTATATTCGCATAGTACCTGATGTCAGACGAATCTTTTTTAAGAAGAAATTTATAAATAACGATTGCCCCCGCTGGTCCCTTCGCGGCGGCAGAGTCAACCTTTGCAGCCAGGGGAAGTGAAAAAATTATACCCAGGAGAAGAAACGCGCCGGCAGCTTTTATCTTTTTTCGAATTTTCATGTCATTTTCAGCAAGTCGTACTTTAAAAGGGAATATGACAGAAATAAAAACTTCTGTCAACAGCAAAACACTACGTAGTGTACTCGGCATTGATCTTTACATAGTCATAGGAGAAATCGGTGGTACGCATGGTATATTCTCCTGTACCGAGGTCGAGATCAACGGTAACGGTTATTTCTTTCTCGGTCATTAACCTGGCCAGGGCCTTTTCCTCATAAGATACGGGGCGGCCCTTTTTAAGAAGGGTAATGTCCCCGAAAGAAATAGAGAGTTTTTCCTCTTCAAGTTCTGCACCGGAATACCCGGCAGCCACGGCAATGCGCCCCCAGTTGGGGTCCTCGCCGAAAAAGGCTGTTTTTACCAGGGCCGAGTTGGCGATGGCCCGTGCCATCCTGTCTGCATCATCATCGGTTTTCGCGCCGGTCACATGAATAGAAACGGTTTTGGTGGCCCCTTCACCGTCGCGTACAAGCATGCCGGCAAGTTCATCAAGGACATAGCCCAGGGCCTCCTCAAAGGCGGCCAGGTCTTCTGCATCTGAAAGCGGGGAATCTTCAGCAGGGGAAAGTATCAGCGCTGTATCATTGGTGGAGGTGTCCCCGTCAACGGTAATGGCATTGAGGCTGACACGTACCTTTTGACTGAAGAGTTCCCTTAATTTTAAAGCATCAACCGGAGCGTCTGTTATGAGAAAGGCAAGCATGGTTGCCATGTTGGGGGCAATCATGCCTGAACCCTTGGCGGTTCCGGCAAGGGTAAAGGTGCCCAGGGATGTTTCAAATGAACAGGCACAGCTTTTAGGGAAGGTGTCCGTGGTCATAATAGCTTCGGGAATGGAGGCGCCCCCTTCAGGGGAGAGCCCTTCGACAAGGAGCTGGTGATTTTTTTTCATTTTTTCAAGGGGAAGCTGGTGGCCGATAATTCCCGTAGAGCTCATGATGACAGATTCAGCCGGGATACCAAGGAGACGGGCAATGTCGGAAGTAAGGGCCTCGGCAGCAGAGTATCCTTCTTTTCCCGTGCAGGCATTGGCGTTAGTAGAATTAACAAGTATTGCCCGCAGGGGATTATCCAGCCTGGCGCGGCAGAGTTTGACCGGTGCTGCTGTGACTTTGTTGCGGGTAAAGAGTCCTGCCGCATTGCATGGTTTTTCCGAGAGTATGAGGGCGTAATCGAGACGGTCAGGGTAACGTATACCGCATTTAATAGATGAAAATGTGTATCCAGGAACCGATTCAAGGCCCGCTTTCAGTACTTTCATTGTGTTTCCTCATGGTTTCGCCCCGTGGCGGATGATAAAGATCAGGATGTTACGCCCTGTAATAAAAACTGTCAATTTAAACTTTTTTTCTTTCAATAACCCTGTGAAAAGATATACTGGTGTAGAGAATCAGGAGGGTCAATATTTTTATTTTTCTTTTTAGCAAAACTTTCCGAAAAGAAGAAAAAGGCAGTTTATGGACATTGTAATTAAAGAAACCCCCGGCGTGACCATTATTCATCTTAACGGTGAATTTCATCTCGAGTCTGCTCTTGAGATAGAAGATGATCTCAGTGTTGTCATGGAAAAAGACCCCCCCGCCATTGCATTTGACTGCGGGGCACTTACATTTCTTGATTCCAGTGCAATCGGGACACTGGTAAAGTATATTAAAATTTCTGAAGAAAAAGGTGTCGATGTCTATTTTTATAATGTGACCGGTGCTATTGACAGGATATTTAAAACAACCCGCCTCGATAATTTTTTGAAAATACTGACCCCTGACGAATTCAACAGGAAATTCCCTGGTAAATCAGGAAGTTGACCCACCTTTTTAATAATCGACATTATCAGTATTATTTTTGTGCCCTCCTGAAAAGAATTAAAGGCAGGAATAGAAATTTTCTTGACGTTGAATTTTCATGTCCGGTACATTTTTTTCGATATGAGTGAATAGCGTTAAAGGATGGGTGTCTATGAAAAAGATTATTAGAGTACTGGTCGTAATGGGCTGTGCGGCATTTTTTATCGCCGATCAGGCCGCTTCACCGGCTGAGGCTGCACGGTACAAGTCAGTCAGGTTCAAATTGACATCAAGCAGTGCCTGGAGCAGCGCGAAATTGTATATTAATGGCCGTTACAGGGGACGTATATACAAGCAC
>CAZHNW010000008.1:0-19149 GCA_964534225.1 uncultured Leptospirales bacterium
AGTCAATGAATTTTGACCTCACTGAAAAGAAGTACGATCCCCTTGACAGTATACTCTGACAGGTATACATATACAAAATACATACAGCCTCAGGCTCGTGAAATAATACATCGATGGAGGCGCAAAAGCGCTTTCGCTCCTCCATCGATGAAAGATAAAATGTGTGATTACCCTACAATTGTACCTTTCCTCTGAAAACGCGATAGACATAAGCAGAATAGGCGATAACCAGGGGCATGCCCACAAGGGCAATGATGAGCATAACTTTTAATGTCAGTTCTGTTGATGAACCATTGTAGATGGTGATGCTCATGTTGATATCGTTTCCCGCCCGTACCAGGTGCGGATAGTGAATCGATCCGGCTATGACCCAGAGACTGATAAATGAAAGTGACGACATGAAAAAGCTTCTTCCGTCGGCACCGTCGGCGGCTGCTTTTTTTGCCAGGAAACTGAAAAGAACTACTCCCGCCAGTGCAATCCAGGGTACGACATTTGTCAGCACCGCAGGCAGAAAAATCACTGTCAGTAAAAGCGACACCCCGAGGAGCCCCATAAAGGCCAGCCAGATTTTTTTCGTAAGATTACGGGCCCTCTGCTGTATATCACCCTCGTTTTTCATGGCGGCAAAGGTAGTTCCCTGCATCAGTATCGCTGCCAGGCCGAGAAGGCCGAGTGCCAGGGGCCACGGGCGCAGGAGTGTGAAGAATGACCCTGTGAAGTCCATTTTGGCGTTGAGGGGCACACCTATGATCACATTGCCCAGGGCAACCCCGTAGAGGAGAGAGGGGATTAAACTTCCTGCCATGAACGCCCAGCCCCAGAGCCCCCGGCGCTCTTCATCGTAATGCCAGAACTCTAAAGATACGGCGCGAAAGATAAGGGCAAAGAGTACCAGCATTAACGCCAGGTAAAAACCGGAAAAGACCGTGGCATATGCATGGGGAAAGGCGGCAAAGAGGGCACCTCCGCCGGTAAGAAGCCAGACTTCGTTGCCGTCCCAGAAGGGCCAGATCGTTTTGATGACCTTTTTCTTTTCTTCTTCTGTTTTCGCAAGAAGGGGGAAAAGGCTGCCGATACCGAGATCAAAGCCATCGAGAACAGCGTAGCCGATAAGAAGTACACCAATCAGTATAAACCATATGTTTTGTAATATTTCAAGTGTTTCCATTGTCTCCTCCCTTAATAGTTGCTGGTGGCGTCTTCGGGCCCTTTTTTGATTATCCTGAGAAATATTTTCATGAAGACAAGAAAGAGAAGCAGGTAGATGACGCTGAACATGATAAGGGTAAAGAGTATCTGCCCCGCAGGCACAACCACTGACGCAGCATCAGCCGTTTTCAATACACGGTAGACCGCCCAGGGCTGCCGGCCCACTTCAGCGGCAATCCATCCCACTTCGTTGGCGATAAGGGGAAGAGGAGACGCCAGGAGGAGAAGCCAGAGATATTTTTTCGCTTCGAAGACCTTTTTCGTAATTATCAGTATCACCCCGAGACCGGCGATAAGGGCGAATAGTGTACCCAGGCCGATCATCACGTGGTACGACATATAAGTAAGAAAAACAGGGGGGCGTTCTTCCTTCGGGAAGTCCTTGAGTCCCTTGACAACGTAGGCGGTATCAAAGTCAATGAGAAAACTCAGCAGTCCGGGTACGGCCAGTTCAAAATGAGTGATTTCTTTTTCTTCGTCGGGAATACCGATAAGTGACATGGGGGCATTGGCCTGTGTTTCCCAGAGGGCTTCAAAGGAAGCCATTTTTTCAGGCTGCGTTTTTGCCACCTGGATGGCATGCATGTGCCCTGTTACGAACTGCATCAGTGCCATGACTATAAAGATTCCAAGTGAAATCTTCAGCAGGGGCTGGAATATTTTTTCAGACTTTTCTTTAATGAGGTACCATGCGCTGATGCCGGCAACGAAAAGCGAGCCGGTGATCCATGCCGCTGCCACAACATGGTAGTAGCGTACCATGGTGGAGGGATTGAAGGCGGCATCAAAGAAGCTGGTAAGTACCGCGCGGTTTCCCTCCATTTTGAAGCCCGCAGGTGTCTGCATCCATGAGTTGGCAATAATGATCCAGAAACCGGAGAGGTGAGAGGCGAAAAAAACGAGAAAGGCGGAGAGAAGGTAGACCTTGCGTGAGACGCGGTCCCTTCCAAATATCAATACGGCAATAAAGACAGATTCGAGAAAGAATGAAAAGACCCCTTCGGCAGCAAGGGGGGCGCCAAAGATATCTCCCACCAGGCGTGAATATTCTGACCAGTTGGTCCCAAAGGAAAATTCAAGAACGATTCCCGTGGCAACCCCCATGGTAAAGATAAGGGCCAGGATCTTTACGAGAAACCGGCTCATCTTTTCATAGTTTTCATCTTTCTTTTTATAGTTAATAAGTTCAATGAGAAAGATAATGAGTGTGATTCCCAGTGTCAGGGGGGGGAAAAGAAAGTGAAATCCCGCGGCAAAAGCAAACTGAATACGCGATAGAAAAACAGCATCCATGTAAACCTCCTTAATCGTGGTTTTAAAGCCCCTGAAGGCGCGAAAGCGCTTTCGCGCCTTCAGGGGCTTTCTAATCCGCTCACTCAGCGGCGCAGCTTTTACAAATGCCTTTAAAGTAGACCTGCTTTTCCTCGATAATATGCCCCTCAATTTTTGAAAAGTTAAGGTTTGCCACTTTCAGGTCCACATCGTAAAGTTCACCGCAACGGGTACATTTAAAGTGTCCATGGTCTTCCATGAAGGCATCAAAGCGGACCTCGTTTTCTTCGATGGTGATAGCCTGCACGACACCGTTTTCGATGAATGTTTTCAGGGTATTGTATATTGTTGTTTTAGAAAGTGTGGGTATCTCTTCAACAATGTCGTTGTAAATTACATCAACAGTAGGATGGGTATGCGCGCCCAGCAGGTACTGGAGTATGCGCAACCTGTGAAGCGATGGCTTGATGCCATTGTTTTTTAGTAGTTCTCGTGCCTGTAAGGAATTCATTTTTAGACTCGTTTGAAATTCGTATTGATACCAGTATAGGGTATCGATTCCATTTTTGCAACAAAAATGTTAAATACTCCGCCTGTACAGGGCAATTATTTTTTATATGGTATCGAAGCGATTTTTGAAGGCGAGTTTCGCCAACCTCTCCTTCAAAAATCGCAACTGTCAGCATCGGTGATAATACTTGACATTCTTGATTTTCGGATGTATTTATAGTGACTATGCTCGTCTGTTTTTCAGCAGTTTTAAATCTGTCTAAAATAAGGGAGAAACACCCGTGAACGACAATGTACTTTTTGCCTTTGGTTTGACTCTTTTTGCCGGACTGTCAACCGGTATCGGCAGTCTCATAGCATTTCTGACAAAGAGCACCAACAGGAAATTTCTTTCCCTGGCACTGGGGTTTTCAGCGGGTGTCATGATCTATGTTTCAATGGTGGAGATTTTTTTCAAGGCAAGGGAATCCCTGGTGGCTGTCATGGGTGAAAGGCAGGGATACTGGATGACAGTAGTTGCCTTTTTCGCGGGAATGTTTTTGATCGCCATCATTGACAAGCTTATCCCTTCAGAGGAAAATCCCCACGAGATGCGTTATATAGAAGAGATGGAAAAGGACATCAACAAGGCTGACCGCCTGCGTCTCATGCGCATGGGCATTTTTATTGCCCTTGCCATCGCGATCCATAATTTTCCCGAAGGCCTGGCCACTTTTATTGCCGGTCTCCATGATCCCTCCATCGCCCTGCCTGTTGCGGTTGCCATCGCCATACACAATATTCCTGAGGGGATTTCCGTGTCGGTACCCGTCTATTTTGCCACGGGGAGTCGCAAAAAGGCATTCGCGTATTCATTTCTTTCCGGACTCGCCGAACCAGTTGGCGCTCTTGTGGGATACCTGATATTGATGCAGTTTATGAGCAAGGCTCTTTTCGGTTTTCTCTTTGCCTCCGTGGCGGGAATCATGGTTTTTATATCACTCGATGAACTTCTCCCCGCAGCACAGGAATACGGTGAACATCATCTCTCCATTTACGGCCTCGTGGCAGGCATGATGGTCATGGCTCTGAGCCTGCTTCTTTTTGTTTAAGGCATAGGGGGGGAAGTAGGGGCGTTCATGGAAGAGAACAAAAGCATTGAAAAGAAAATAACCTTTTTTAACCGGATATCCGTCAGGGTGACCCTTATTATCCTGGGTGTTCTCTCGCTCGGTATCGGAACAACCATTGCCTATTATCTTTCCAGCCAGAACAGTACCATCCTGTCGTCCCGCAAGGGCGCTGTCATGGAAGAGGCAACGGTCATTTATATGGCGGTTAAGAATAACATGTTGTCGGGAGAAGCCCCTGTCGCGGTGGAACTCTTTAATGATTTTACCCGAATAGAGACTGTCGGTGATATAAGGCTTTATCGTCCCGACGGCAGAAGGGCCTTTTCAGACAAAACAACCGTCAGGGACGTCAACCGTCGCCTGGGGAAAAAACAGTTTAAAAAGACAACTTTTCTTCCCCCTGATAAAATTTCAAATGCCGCCTTTAAAGAATCGGTGAAAATGGTAGATGACATCTCCCACGTTGTTCAAACAGGCAGGGAACACTCTATAGTTCTCTACAAGCCCCTTATTAACCAGCCGAAATGTTCAGGTTGCCATGGCACTGATCATGTCATCAGGGGCGTTATTAAAATTTCTTCGCCCCTTACCGAAGTTTATGAAAAGACCCGATTGAACACGGTTATTTCTGTGATCATTTATGCCACCGTGGTTTTTCTTCTCCTTGCTGCCATTGTCTATTTTATTCAGCAGCTTGTTATCAGGCGTATTTTTAATATCGGTACCGTTGTCGAGGGTGTCGGCAGGGGAGACTTTCAGACCAAAATTTTCGGAACAAGGGCCGATGAGCTGGGGCTCCTGGGAAGACAGATTAATGACATGATTGATGGCCTTCATGAACGTTTTAAACTTTCAAAATTTGTTTCCCGGTCCACCCTTGAACATGTACGGAGTGAGGGTGATATCATCCTGGGGGGAGAAAAGAAGAAATTGACTGTTCTTTTCTCCGATATCAGGCAGTTTACCAGTTATTCGGAAAAACGTGATCCCCATGACGTGATGGTCATGCTCAATGATATGATGAATCTCCAGGGAGAAATTATTCTTCGCCACGGGGGGGACATCGACAAGTTCGTGGGTGATGAAATTATGGCTGTTTTTGACGGAGATGACATGGAGATGCGGGCCATAAAGGCGGCACTTTCCATACGGGATGTCATGAAGAAAAAATTCAGCGAAGAAGAACATCCCGTTGCAGTAGGTATTGGTATCAATACAGGAGAAATGATTTCGGGCAACATGGGGTCAGGTGACAGGCTTGACAGGACAGTAATCGGTGACGCCGTCAATCTCGGGGCACGCCTCTGTTCCATCGCGGGGCCCGGTACCATTGTTATTTCAGAATTTACCTTTCAGCAGGTTAGAAATCTGGTAGATATCAGGGAGCATGACCCCATCCACGTCAAAGGAAAAGAAGAAAAAGTGAAGATTTATACTTTGAGATCGGTAAGGGAAGGAAAGGATACATGAGAAAAATATCACTACTTTTGGTTCCAATACTGGCTTTGTCTCTGGCATGCGCAAAAGAAAAATCAGGTGCCTTTAATATCCCTGAAAACTACCGCAAGTGGAAAAAACCGGTAAAGAAAATTCTTGACTACGAGGTGCCGGGACACGGGAAATCATATCGTGTCATATATGCCAGTAAAGAAGCCTTTGCGCCCACCCGGACAAAACGCGATGGAATCGATGCTGTCATCATGAAGACCGGGAGTATCATTATTAAAGAAAGTTACCTGAAAAGAAAAGATGTGGGTACGAAGAACTACAGGGACCTCACTATCATGGTAAAGGACCCTGGAAATCCTGATGCCCTCGAGGGCTGGGTCTATTATATGAAAAAAAAGGGTAAGCCCCCGGTAACCGTCACAGGACGCATGTGTATCGGCTGTCATGAAGCGGCCAATGATCCTCACCCTTATTTCGACGGTAATAAAAAGAAAGAATTCAGGGATTATCTTTTCGCACCTTTCAGTAAATAACCCGGTACATAAAGCTCTGCTTCGCAGGTAACTTCCCCATTGTTAGCTTTGGGGGAAGTTTATTCCCTCAGTAACTCATCAAGGTCATTCTGACAGAGATCATGGCGTATGCCGAAACGCGTCAGGGCGAAGTCATATTTTACCGGGTCACCGGGATTTATTTCCCTGAAGGCGTCAGTGATTTCACGGGCTGTTTTCAGGTCTGCCTGTTTTCTCTCGGTGAATCCGTAACAGAGGGCAAAACGGTGCATGTGTGTGTCCAGGGGTATCGTAAGAAGGGAGGGGGAGAGTGACTTCCAGCATCCGGGATCGACAGTGTCATGACGCACCATCCAGCGCAGGTAGAGGTGAAGGCGTTTGCACGCGCTTCCCTTCGAGGGATCAGGGAGGAGGTGTGTCGCGCCCAGGTGTGCACGGCTGCGAAGCTCATCGGTGAAGGCCTGCAGGGGGTCAGAGCCTCTACTTCCTGCATGAAAAAGCCTTTCGAGAGACCCGTAATCCCGCCTGATGGCTGCCACGCCGGCAAGTAGACGGCTTATCTCCTCTCCCGTTGTAAAGCGGTGTTTGAAACCGGTATAGAGTCTGTGAATGTTTTTTTCGTTGGTATTATCGATAAAGACAGAGGGGTGCGGCCCCAGGGGAGTGAGTATCTTTTCGATTGATGCCAGGATTTGAGTGACCCTGCCGTAGGCAAGGAGGGCGGCGATGAGTCCTGCAATCTCCTGGTCTTCGGCATTTTCATCGGCGCCGTGAAACTGCAGAGGATCAGGGGATATCAGTTCAGGCCTGTTATACCTGTCGTAGAGTAGATCAAGGGTTTCCCGTGATAGTGTGGGCATAGTAGAATCTCTCTTTGCAGCATGCGGATTAGTCCTCCAGGCTTCTGATAATGCAGTGTAACTGTTCCGCCTGTTTTTTCGGGAGATCCCGAAACCGGATGCCGCAGCGCATCATGGTTAATGCCGGGTTATAGACAGATTCTGTCAATGGAAAGTTATGAATGATGGATACGGGAAGTCTTTTCATGTAGATGTCCATGTTATACAGAAAAATATCAAGTGATGTCTCTTTTTCTTTTACCAGGTTGGTACCGATATAGGAAAAACCGAGGCCTCCCCGGCTCAGGTCTACCAGCTGTCCTACCATGATGTTACCTGTATTGAGGATGATATAGGCAATATCTTTAAAGGGATAGCGGGGGCAGGAGCGTTTTTCGCATTCACTTGTTGATAGCATAGGGTAATTTTATGAAAATAACTCTATAATGTCAACTAAACATTTTTGGTTTTTGCTAATTTTTTACGGGACCGGTTTTTTCACACAACTCTGTCAGAGAATTTTTTTATAAGTTCTATCACTTCAACCTGTCTTTCCCTGTCGAGGTGATTGAACTGGAGACCGTATCGCATGAGAACAACAAAGTCGAAAAGACTGTCGTTTTTTACTTCAACCTCCGAAACGATGCGGGCGGGCAGGCTGTCGAGATAGAGGTCATGGGTGTAGAGCAGTATACCCAGCTCCATGGTCCTGTTTATTTCCAGACCGCCCCCGGCATAGAGAAATGACACACCGTTAGTGCTTATATCAAGGATATGTCCCAGTATATTCGGTTTATTGTCAATAACCGCAAAGGCCCCGCTGTCCAGGGAAAAACGTGTATACTGCCTGCGTTCTTCATTGTTGCCCATAGCGTCCTGTTTCCCTCTTTTAGTCTTTTTTTTCCTGCTGTCATCAGTATACAATGGATTACAGATCCGGGCAAGATTTATTTTTTTCCCTTAAAAGATTGACAGGATTTACTTTATACCGCATACAGTCGCGAAATAAAAAAAAGGCTGTGAATTTCATGTTGAATAGAAAAATTACGGGAACACTCATACTCCTGATACTTGGGGCTGCGTTTTTTTTACCGGCAGCGGCCTCACAGAAAAAAAAACGGATTATGGTATCTCAGGAAGATCTTCAACGCTGTGTTGATGCAAAGAAAAGAAAGGCGCGAAAGGCGGGACGCCCTGATCACGATATAATGGAGTTTCGCTACCAGTGTTATAATGAACTGGCAAAGTCGAATAGATAGATTCTGATTTTTTTTCGCAGTTAAACAAAAAGGGGCCCAGGGCCCCTTTTTGTTTGAAATATGTTTTTGTTCAGGCTGTTTTATGCCTGAACAATAGCTTCTACCGGGCAGACATCTGCACAGGCGCCGCAATCGGTGCATGCGTCTGCATCGATGACATAGGGATCGCCTTCAGAAATTGCTTCAACCGGGCATTCAGCAGCACATGAACCACAGCCGGTACATTCATCTGTAATTTTGTAAGCCATTGTTTTGCCTCCAGAGGAGTAGAATTAATAGACCCGCTGCAGCGCTGGTAAGTTATGAGTTCTTCTCCCCCTTTGAGACAGCAGGAGAGGACCCGCTTTTTCAGAAGTACAGCAAATCTGATATAGATACAGGACTTGAAATATTTTTTCTATAACTCGTCAAGAAAAAATATATTTATTTTACTACCCGTTGGGTTAGCCGTTGGGGCTAAACATTCGCTGAAATTGCTGTTGACGGATAGGCAGATACGGGAAGAGTGAGAGCATGAAGGTACACAGAAACATTCGCGTCAGGGGAATCGTTCAGGGAGTAGGATTCAGGCCCTTTATCTTTACCCTGGCGGAAAAGCATAACATTGCCGGTACAGTGTGCAATGATACTGAAGGTGTTTCTATTGCAGCAGAAGGATTTCAAAAATCTGTTGATGCCTTTATTGCCGCAATTCGTGCCGAGGCACCCCCGCTGGCTCATATCATCCATATGGAAGTTTCTGAAGCCTCTACTGAGGGATATGACAGCTTCTCAATTGTTCCCAGCCGTGTTACCGGAGAACGTGATGCATTCTATTCACCGGATGTGGCACTCTGTGATGAATGCCTTAAAGAGTTCAGCGATCCCTCTGAGAGACGCTACCATTATCCCTTCATTACCTGCACCCACTGCGGCCCGCGGCTGAGCATCGTTTACGACATCCCCTATGACCGGCACAACACAGCGATGAAAGATTTCCCCCTCTGTGATGAGTGCCGCCGCGAATATGAAGACCCTCATGACCGCCGTTTTCATACACAGCCCCTGGCATGCCCAGTATGCGGCCCTCATCTGAAACTTATGAATACATCGGGGGAAGTTCTCTCTGAGGAAATCGAGACCCTGGCGGAAAAGACCGTACAATTCATGAAAGAAGGGAAGATCATCGCCATCAAGGGGGTGGGGGGGTATCTTCTGGCGGCGGATGCCACCCACCTGACCGCGGCGGCTGAACTGCGTCGTCGCAAGGCGCGGCCCTTTAAACCCTTTGCCATCATGGTATCTTCGATCGAAGAGGCTCGAAAAATCGCCCATGTTTCTCCTGAAGAAGAAAAACTTCTAATCTCAAAGGAACGTCCCATACTCCTTCTGGAACAGAAAGAAAATAGTCTCTCAGCTGAAATCGCACCAGGGCTTTCTCATATTGGCATGATGCTCCCCTATCTGCCTTTTCAGTACCATCTTTTTTCTCTTGATCCTTTAATGATACTGATCATGACCAGCGGTAACATGGCGGATGAACCGATTATCTTTGATGACGCCGAGGCGATGAAAACCTTTTCCCGTATCGCCGATTATATCATCAGCTATAACAGGGAAATCGTTTCACAGAACGATGACAGTGTCCTCTTTGTTCAGGATGAAAAGCCTCTCTTTGTTCGCCGCTCCCGGGGATATGTGCCTCTTCCCTTTGGTTCCGCGCCGACAAAGAAAAATATTCTTGCCCTTGGCGGTGATTTGAAGAATTCCTTTGCCCTGGCGCGATCTGATTTTGTCATACTGAGCCAGTACCTCGGTGACATGGCTGCCCCCGTTACCCAGAAGGCATTCAGGGCAACAGTGAACCATTACATGAAAATTTTCGATGCCACTCCGGAGATTATTGTCTCTGACGAGCATCCCGGTTACATGACCACAGCATTTGCCGACGAGCTGGCGGGGGGAAGTTTAGAGCGCCTCAAGGTTCAGCATCACCATGCACATGCTCTCTCCGTCATGGAAGACCGCGGCATCGAAGAACCGGTTATTGCCGTTATTTTTGACGGTACCGGGTACGGCCGCGATGGAAAACTCTGGGGCAGCGAGATACTCCTGGCGGAGAGACATGACTTTCAGCGACTGGGACACCTGGGTTACTTCCCCCTCCCTGGAGGGGAAAAGGCAATCAGGGACGTCTACAAAATCGGTATTGCACTGCTGTACCGGTCATTCGGGGATAAACTTCCCCTTATCGAGAAAAACCGTGAGACAGAAATGCTCATGGAAATCATGGCAAAGGGGATAAATTCGCCGGAAACCTGCAGCGTGGGCCGTATCTTCGACGGGGTCTCTTCCCTCCTGGGGATTCGCCGCAGTATCAGTACCGAGGCCGAGGCGGCCATCCTGCTGGAAGAGGCCGCCCGGGGAGGACGTGACCTGAAGGCGGGATGGCATCCAAAAATTCAGGGCGACGAAGAAATGATTCTCCCCGTGGAGGAGATCATTCCCTTTCTTGTGCGCCTTATCGAAAAGGGAGAGGCAACCAGTGATATTGCCATGACCTTCCATCATATTATCGCTGATGCCGCTGTTGCCATGGCATTGCAGGCGGGGCAGAAAAATAACCTGCGAAAAGCGGTCCTCAGCGGTGGTTCTTTTCATAACCGTATTCTTCTCGGACTGGTCACAGAAGGGCTCCGGAAAGGGGGCTTTACCGTTTTCTGGCCGCATAAGGTTCCCGTCAATGACGGGTGTATCGCCCTGGGACAGGTAGCAGCGGCAAAAGAAGTTAGGAATTTCTAAAATTTTTAGAAAAAGTGAACAAAAATGGATATTATGTACAAAAAAATATGGTTGTATAGGTAAATTCCCCTGAGGTATTACACTTATGCCAAATATGACACAGATAAAGCTTAAATTTTAGAGGCCGTGTTATGATTGAAAAATTAAAAATGTTTATTTTTTTTTGGTTGCAATAATGCAATCCTGACTCAATGTTGTTAAGAATTCCAATATCCAGTACTACGTCTCTAAATCTGGTATATAAACTAATCCTATAAAAGTAAAAGAGGGGTTATGGCAAACTTAGTTGATGTTGTAAAACAGACGGTAAAAAAGTACAACGGAGACACTGGGAAACTTCTGGATATAATCAGAGATGTCCAGGAAGAACTCGGATGTGTTTCAGACGAGGCTATTGAGGCAATAGCCAGAGCATTGAATGTCTCCCGTGTTGATGTGGATGGTGTCGTAACATTTTATCACTTCTTTTCAAAGGAGCCGGTGGGCAAATACGCTGTATATCTTAATAACAGCGCTGTAGCGACCATGAAAGGGCGCGCGGCAATTGCCAGGGCTTTTGAAAAGGAAACAGGGACCAGGTTCGGCAAGACTTCAGCCGACGGACTCATCGGTCTTTTTGACACCTCATGTATCGGCATGAATGACCAGGAACCAGCAGCTATCATAAATGGTGTTGTTTTTACGAACCTTGCAGAAGGTGACGTAAGCGGCCTTGTTGCTGATATGAAAGCCGGTAAAGATGCCGGTGAAATGGTCAAGAATTATGGCGACGGCCAGAATCAGTCAGAGCTGATAAAGGCCATGGTCCAGAATAACATTCAAAAAAAGGGACAGGTTCTCTTTGCTGATTTCGAAACAGGATCAGCAGTCAAAAAAGCTGCTTCATTATCTCCTGAAGATGTTATTGAGGAAGTTAAAATTTCCAATCTCCGCGGACGCGGTGGAGCAGGGTTCCCTACCGGTATGAAATGGGGCTTTACCCGTCAGGCAGAAGGTGACAAAAAGTACATTGTCTGCAACGCTGACGAAGGAGAACCGGGAACCTTCAAGGACCGCGTTATCCTTACCGAGATTCCCCAGATGCTTTTCGAAGGTATGGCGGTAGCCGGTTACGCTATCGGCGCAGATGAAGGTGTTCTCTACCTGAGGGCTGAGTACGCCTACCTGAAGAATTACCTTGAAAATGTAATCGAAGGCCTGAAAAAAGACGGCGTTCTCGGGAAAGACATCGCAGGCAAAAACGGTTTCAATTTTGATATTTCCATTCAGCTTGGCGCAGGCGCCTATGTCTGCGGCGAAGAATCAGCCCTTATCGAATCAGCAGAAGGTAAGAGAGGACAGCCCCGCAACAGGCCTCCTTTCCCCGCCCAGTACGGCTACAAGGGAAAACCCACCTCTGTCAATAATGTTGAATCTTTCTGCTCAGCCGCAAAGATCGTTGTTGAAGGGGGAGAATGGTACGCAAAAATGGGTACAGCCCAGTCAAAGGGTACCAAGCTTCTCAGTGTATCAGGTGACTGCAAAAAGCCCGGTATTTACGAAATCGAATTTGGTATGACTGTTCAGACTCTTCTTGAAGAAGTAGAAGGCAGAAACGCTATTGCTGTCCAGGTAGGCGGTCCTTCCGGTACCTGTATTGGCAAAAAAGATTTTAGTCGCCGTATCTGCTTCGATGACCTGGCAACAGGCGGTTCAGTAATCGTTATTGACTCTGAAGAAAAACTGATAGAAGTTGTTCATAATTTCATGGAATTCTTCGTAGAAGAATCATGTGGATGGTGTGTACCCTGCCGCGCAGGAAATGTCATTCTCAAGACAAAGTTCGAAAAAATCATGAATGGTGCAGGCACTGAAACTGATCTTAAAGAACTGGAAGAATGGTGTACCATCGTCAAGAGCATGAGCCGCTGTGGACTTGGACAGACTTCACCGAATCCCATAGCCACAACAATTCAAAATTTTCGCGGACTCTATGAAGCTAAACTTCAAAAAGACGTTGACTATGCAACTGAATTTGACCTCGCTGCTGCCGTTCAGGCCTCTTGCGATGCAGCCGGCAGAAAACCAAATTTAGGGGAACATTAATATGAGTGATCTTACATTTACCATAGACGGAAAAGAATGTACTGCAAAGCAGGGCCAGACTATTGTCGAGGCCGCGAAGGATAATGGTATCTATATTCCCGTGCTCTGTCACTTCGAAGGGCTTAAACCTGCGGGAACATGCCGTATCTGTACTGTAAAAGTGGGTGGACGCAACATGGCTGCCTGTACCACTCCTGTAAACGAGGGAATGGTTATTGAGGCCATGACTCCCGAACTGGAAGACATGAGAAAAGCCATTGTTGAGATGCTCTTTGTTGAGGGCAATCACATGTGTCCTACCTGTGAAAAGTCCGGTAACTGCGAGCTGCAGGCCCTGGGATATCGCTACACCATGATGGTTCCACGATTCCCTTATCTCTGGCCTGTTCGCGATGTTGACGCTTCAGCTCCTAATCTCTACCTCGATACCAACAGGTGTATTCAGTGTCTCCGCTGCGTACGCGGTATTGTCACCGATGACGGCAAGCATGTCTTCGGCCTGGTGAACAGGGGAGACCGCACTGTTATTAAGGCTGACCCGGAACTGGCAAAGGAACTTTCAGAAGAAATGGCCATGAAGGCCATGGAAATTTGTCCTGTTGGCGCCATCCTCAAGAAAGAGGTCGGTTTCAAGGTTCCTTTTGGCAAAAGAAAGTTCGACACAAAGCCAATTGGAAGCGATATTCAAAAATAATAAGGAACTGAACGGAGGAAGACTATGAGTAAACCTGTAGTTGCAACTGCCTCTCTGGCAGGTTGTTTCGGATGCCATATGTCGCTGCTTGATATAGATGACAGAATTCTCCAGCTCATTGAACTGGTAGAGTTCAACAAGTCTCCCGTTGATGATATCAAAACCTTTACAAAGCAGTGTGATATAGGAATAATTGAAGGCGGATGCTGTAACAGTGAGAATGTTGAAAACCTGATAGCATTCCGTAAAAACTGTAACATTCTCATATCACTTGGAGAATGCGCTATCATGGGCGGTCTCCCCGCAATGAGAAATGGAATTCCCGTTAAAGAATGTCTTGAGGAAGCATATCTCAATGGCCCTACTGTTGTTAATGCTAACGCAGAAAAGGTTATTCCCAATGACGATGAAATTCCAATGATTCTGGACAGGGTTTATCCCTGCCATGAGATTGTGAAGATTGATTACTATCTTCCCGGATGTCCTCCCCGCGCGGACCTGATCTGGGAAGCCCTGGTTGCCCTGGTAACCGGTGGAGAACTCAATCTTCCATATGAAGTTGTTAAGTTTGACTAATGGGGGAATACTATGGGTAAGAAAATAACTATAGAACCTGTAACTCGCGTAGAAGGCCATGGAAAGGTCACCATCAAAATGGATGACAACAACAATGTTGAACAGTCACGGCTGCACATTGTTGAATTTCGCGGCTTTGAAAGATTTGTCCAGGGACGCCCCTACTGGGAAGCCCCGGTACTGGTACAGCGTCTCTGCGGCATCTGTCCCGTCTCACACCACCTGGCAGCAGCCAAGGCCCTTGATGTAATTGTCGGCGCAGGCACCGGCGATGGCCTTACGCCTACGGGTGAAAAAATGAGAAGACTCATGCACCATGGACAGATGTTCCAGTCTCATGCTCTTCACTTTTTTCATCTCGCTTCTCCAGACCTTCTTTTCGGAGCCGATGGTGATCCCGCAATCAGAAATGTAATCGGTGTCGCCCTCGAGCATAAGGACCTTGCAGTTCAGGGTGTTATGATGAGGAAGTACGGCCAGGAAATAATCAAGGCCACTGCAGGTAAGAAGATACACGGAACCGGCGCTATCCCCGGTGGAATCAACAAGAACCTGACCATTGAAGAAAGAGATTCTTTCCTTAAGGGAGCTGATCCTCTTAACATAGACAAGATGATCGAATGGTCACAGGGAGCCCTTGATTTCTTCAAGGACTACCATTCAAAGAATGCCGACATGCTCGACAACTTTGCGGTGTTCCCGTCAAATCACCTCAGTCTTGTAAGCAAAGACGGTGGTATGGACCTTTACCACGGTGTTCTGAGAGCTGTAGACCAGGACGGTAATAAGATACTCAATGATGTAGACTGCCAGGAATACCTGCAGCACATCAACGAAGAAGTCAGAAACTGGAGCTACATGAAGTTTCCCTTCCTTACCTCTCTTGGAAAGGAAAAGGGATGGTATACTGTAGGTCCTCTGGCCCGACTTAATACCGCCGAGTACATTCCTACTCCTCTTGCGCAGAAGGAATTCGAAGCATACAAGGCCTATACAAATGGAAAGCCAAATCATATGTCAATGCACATGCACTATGCACGTCTGATCGAGCTTCTCCACTCTGCAGAGGTCATGAAAGAGCTTCTGAACGATCCTGATCTTCAGAAAGATGACCTGGTAACAAAGGGAACCAAGATCAATGAAGGTGTTGGCATCCTTGAAGCACCTCGTGGAACTCTTTTCCATCACTACCAGATCAATGACGATGACCAGATTACAATGGCTAACCTGATCGTTTCAACAACCAACAACAATCAGCCCATGAACAATGCAGTTGAATATGTTGCAAAAGACATATTTACAGGCAAGTCAGAGATTACTGAAGGCATGATGAATCGTGTTGAAATGGCAATCAGGGCTTATGACCCTTGTTTGAGCTGTGCCACACACGCTCTTGGCCAGATGCCTCTTGAAATTACCCTTGAGGATGCTCTGGGTAACATCATGGATCAGAAGCGTAAGTAAGTAGTACGGGTGAAACAAAACAAGATAATTGTTTACGGATATGGTAACCCGGGCCGTCAGGATGATGGCCTGGGACCCGTTCTAATCGAAAGACTGGAGGCTGAGAAAATTGCGGGAGTCGAACTCGACAGCAATTATCAGCTGAATATAGAGGATGCCTACGAAATTGCGGAAGCAAAGGTGGTTATTTTTGTTGACGCGTCTCTGGATTGTAAAGAGCCCTTTGAGTTCAACAGGCTTGAACCGGAAACGACGATAACCTTTACGACCCACAGTATGGCGCCTGGTTCGGTACTCGCTCTATGTCAGGAGGTATTCAATAGAGAGGTTGAAGCCTGGTTAATGGCTATTCGTGGCTATGAATGGGAATTCGACGTTCCCATGACTGAGAAAGCCGCAAATAATTGTGAGGCGGCCTGCAGTTTTATTAAGGAAAAGCTTAATGGTTTGCTGGAATAAGAGATCATCAGAGTATGATCTCTCCTTCGGACCGCAATTTTAGGAGGAATTTTATGGCAAAGAAAGTTCTGGTTATTGACGACGATCCGGATATTCTGGATTCAGTGAAAGCCATTCTTGAAGCAAATGGATATCAGGTTGTTACTGCGCAGAGTGGTGAAGAGGGAGTAAACGCTTTCAAAAACGATAATCCTGACTTGATTCTCTGTGACATGATGATGGAAAGTGTTGATCAGGGTGCAAAGGTTGCCCAGAAGATAAGAGAAACCAATAAAACAATCCCGGTTTTTCTTCTCAGCAGCATTGGAGATGCCACTTCTACAAATGTTGACCCGGGATCAATGGGATTTAATGGAGTTTTTCAGAAGCCGGTTAATCCCGACTCTCTGGTTGCCTCAGTGAAGAAAGCCCTGGGCGAATAACAACCTTTTTAGATCACATTAACTGAATATTATCAGGGGGCGTCAACAGATGCCCCCTGTTTAACTGTTCAATTACCGGGTATTCCTTCCAGGCCGACCTGTGTGGCGACCTCTTTCATGCCTTCAATGGTCAGTTCAATAAGCTCTCCCGTTTCCATTCCGAGCATTTCAGCTCCCTTTTCGATGACCTCACGGTTAACCCCGGCAGCAAAGGATTTATCTTTCCATTTCTTTTTTACAGACTTTGGCTTCATGTCCATGACTGACTTAGAAGGCCTTACAAGGGCAGTTGCCGCCACAAGGCCGGTGAGCTCATCGATGGCATAGAGAAATTTTTCCATATCAGATTCAGGTTTAATGTCCGTAAACATTTCGAAACCATGTGACATGATGGCGCGGATATAATCTTCGGGCCAGTCTCTTTCCCTGGGTTTTTGGCCTTTTTTTTTACAGTGTTCTTCAGGGTACTGCTGGTAGTCAAGGTCATGAAGCAGGCCGATGATTCCCCATTTTTCCTCATCTTCGCCGCGGGAACGGGCGATGTGGCGCATTACTCCTTCCACGGAAAGGGCGTGGCGAATGAGGCTTTCATCACTGTTGAATTCTTTTAAAAGTTCAAAAGCCATCTGGCGGTTTGGGGTCATGTTTTCCTCCCTGAATGCAGTATATATTGAAAGGGTGCCTGAGGCAGATTTTAAATGCAACATGTTTTTAAATCTGCAGCTCAAATGTTTTTCTTTCCGGGAAAAATTAGCGGGGCAATAAAAAATGTCTTTATTATTTTACCTCTTTCATGTTCAATAATGTTATGAGACCTGTTGCATGACCGACAGGGAATAATGTATCCGCCCCTCCTGCGGCGGGGCGGAGGTTTTCTCTTTACCAGACTGCAACAGGTCTATTGAACTCTCCGGTTAAGGGGTAGCTGTTTGAGAATGTTTCGTATAGCGCTGGTGTTTATTAGCTTTTCCATTGCCATCTTGCTGACAGACTGTGGGAGAGATCATGGCGAATTTACTATCCTTTCTTCTCCGGAACATATTTTTCTCGATGATGAAATTACTGCTTTCGGAAAAAAGAGGGGGTGGTCAGTCACAATAATGTACAGAGGCTCCCTGGATATGCATGCGATACTGTGCGGTAATGAGTATAACTTTGACGCGGTATGGCCCTCTGACAGGATGTGGATAAACTTCCCTCATATTTTAAAAAAAATTGAAAAGGACCGGAGCATCATGTATGACCCGGTGGTCTTTGGAATAAGAAAATGCTCTGATCCCGGCCTCGCTGACATAAAGACTGATATCAGTGTGAAAAAAATTATCCAGCGGGCCGAAAAGATGAAGATTAAAATTCATCTCCCTTCACCGGGAAGTTCAGGTATCAGTACGCTGGGACTTGTCTATCTTGCCGGTCATGAAGGGCTGGGGAAAACCAGTGCCGCCTCATGGGATCGTCTGAAAAAGATTATTACTTTTGATGGTTCGCTTTCATATCTCAGGCAGGAAAAACCAGAAATCAAATATTTCCTGAAAGGGCATGTTCCCGAAATCATTCTGGAAAACAAAAGTACCATCACCCTCATCAACAAAAATCTTGCTGAGCTGTCAATGGATCCCTACAGGATCATTATTCCCGAAGAAAGGGCCCTTATCAATGATGCGCCCCTGGGACTGGTTATTAAACCAAATAAAAAAAATGAGAACCGCCGCAGAATGTTTTTTAACAGACTCCAGAGATGGCTTCTCTCCCGAAATATCCAGAAAAGAATTGTAGAACAGGGCAGGGGCAATGTTATTCCTCTAAAGGCAGAGATAAAAGACTCTGCTCCCGCGGGGGCTTTTATACTTCCCCCTGAGAACCAAATTTTTTCATTTCTGCATACTGTTCTTAGTGAAAGAAAAAAAACAGTTCGTTCAGCCCTGCTTCTTGATTTTTCCCGCAGCATGCAGGGGGAGGGGAAGAAAAAAATACTAACCATGCTGCGTTTGGCATTTTCTTTATCACGCCCTCATACCCTTTTTAACCCATCAGTTGATGATATCTTTTATTTTATGCCCTTCAGTCACCTGGTAAGAAGAGAATTCTCCTTTCCGCCTGCCCGCGCTGTGAGCCTTGACAATGCCCTGCACAGGCTCGGGGAGTTGAGGCCCCGGGGAGCTACTTCTTTCTACAGGGCCCTTCTCTACGGACTGGAGAAGGTCGCAGGTGAAACAGGAGAACAGGCAAGCCCGGCTCTCTTTCTTGTCACCGACGGCGCTAATAATACCGGCATACCCTTTTCTGATTTTAAAAAAGAATATTTTAAAAAGTATCGCCATGTTGCCCTGCATATAATCTTATTTGAAAATGCAGATACTGATGAATTAAAAAATGCACTTGGAAAATACCGAAAGAAAAGAGAATTAGTCAATGCATCAAAAGAATCGAAAAAAGAACAATTTACCGGAGACTCAATAAAACTAGCCATCCCCATAAACGGTTCCATCTTATTTGTTGACAC
>CAZHNW010000008.1:19159-32229 GCA_964534225.1 uncultured Leptospirales bacterium
AATTAAAAAAAATTACTGCCGTAACGGGAGGAAAACTGCTGGATGGGAAAAAAGATATTCATCTTATCAGAAAAATCGCCCTGGGGTACTCCCTTTGAAAAGATTATTTAAACTGCCCGGAATCGCAGGGGCTCTGGCGGGGGGAAGTCTTCTCTTTTTCTTTGCCTCGTTTTTTATGCTGCTTCCTCTTTATGTATCTGCTCCCGCGGCACTTGTCGGGGCGGGTATCGGCATGTACCTCCTGGCGGGTATAGAGGTAACAAAAAAAGGAAAGAAAAAGATCAAGGTGAGAAAGGGAAGAGTACGGAAGGAGGAACTGGCCCGTTACCTGAATAATGGATATGAATACCTTGAAATATTGAAAAAACGGTCCGCTACCATCGGGAACGTAAAGATACAGTCTGTTGTCAATGATCTCTGCGGGGAAATTTCCTCACTTCTTGACAGCCTGAGAAAAGATCCTGATGACTTTTATGCCGCCAGGAGATTTCTCGATTACATATTCATGACTTCGCATAAGATTATCGACCAGGTACGCATTCTTGACAGGGAAGAAAAAAGCGCCCCGGAAGCGCGTGAAATTCTCAAACGTACAGAAGAGGCAATGGTAAAAATAACCGGCGCTGTGCGCAAACAGCATGGCAGGCTTCTGCAGAACAATATTCTCGATCTCGAGACAGAATTAAAGGTTCTCGAAAATGTTATCAAATCGGACGGTTTTATTTAAATGACAAGAATCACCGCAGCGGTCCTGATGCTGGGAATCACGGTAACAGTTCTTTTTACGGTAAAGAAATACCTTGTTGAAAAAAAGACAGTTCAGGTGGCCGGGATCGTCAGCAGGGAAAAACGGGCATTCCTCGAAGACAGTACCGTGCGTGATGTCCTGGCCCTTCACTACGGGATACGCCTGCGTCTTCTTTCCCCTTATTCTCCTGCGGCAGTTTACGGAAAAACCGATTTTACCTGGCATGATTTTGCCGGCTTAAGTCATGCTCGTAATGCCATGAGCAGGAGAAAACCTCTCAAGAGTGAAACTCTGTTTTATACTGTCCTTGTTCTTTTCACCGGCAGGGCAATGGAATTTCTGTTACCCGCGGAGGATAAAACTTCCCCCCATGAAAAAACTTATATTAATATCCAAAAAATCAGTGGAGACTATATGAAGAGGGCTTTCCGGTGCGGGAATGCAGAAAAAGGAAAACCCTGTATTATGATAACGGACCCCCGTTATCATGGTTCGGGATATCATTTTCTTGCATCTGCCGAAAAGGGAAAGATTGCGGAAAATGCGAAAGGCGGGAAAGGCCAAACTTTTTTTCCCGGCGAGTTTCACTATCTCGATGAGAAGGGGCTTATGGATACCTTTCTTGCTACGCGACATGGAATGAGAGTTCTCATGGCGGGATATGAACATGTGGCAATTGAATTTTTTATACAGCGCCAGGAGCTTTCATCGCTGATTAAGAACGAGATACGTATTCTTTATCCGGAAAGACCCCTGGTTATCGCCACGCCCGTGGCAGTGTACAGCCGCCGAGCCCTTCTGCTGCTGGATGCCCTGAAGGATGAACGGATAGGCCGGGTGGCGTGGCATCGCTATGGTTTCAGGATCATGGGCAGAAAAAAACAGGAAAAGGGTGACGCTTCAGATTCATTGCGCCTTCCCCTCGGCTTAAGTGAGGCCAGGTAACCGGTGTAAGCACGGCATTACTGTGCCTGCTGGTCAGGAAATTCAAGGGCCATATACTCGTCCCAGGTTTCTTCTATCTCTTTTGCAGCTTCGGGATCGAGTTTTTCGATAATGAATCCGGCATGAATGAGTACCTTGTCTCCCAGCTCTATGTCCGGGGTCAGGGTGATATCAACGGGGGTTTCAACGCCCTTTGATTCCGCTATGGCAGTGGTGCCCTCGATTTTTATTATCTTCATTGGTATGGCAAGACACATATTCTTCACCTGCAGTCATTTTTTGAATTTAAGGAAACCCTAAAGCCATCTTGTTTCATGTCAAGGAACAATCATGGCAAAAAAGTGAATTATTTTTACAGGGCATGGTGATGCTCTGACCCTGATATTTTTACTGGCTGTATACCTCTTCAGCAGATGCGGGGAAGTTGTTCCTCCAGCAGAAGGGGCAGGAGTCGCTTGCCTCCAATATCTGTCTCTATATAGGCCTTTCCGGGAAACTCTTCGGTGATGGTGCCAATAATGGCGGCATCTTTTCCCTTTTCATCAGACCGTATCAGCTCCAGTATTTCATCTGCCCTGCTTCCCTCGACAATAAAAATAACCTTGCCTTCGTTGGCCACATAGAGAGGGTCGAGACCCAGAATGTCACACATTCCCGTTACCTCGTCCTTGACAGGGAGGTCATCTTCAACGAGGCCGGCGCTGTATTCCTGGTTGTCAACGATCTCGTTAAGGACCGAGGCAACACCGCCGCGTGTGGCATCGCGTATAAACCTGACACTTTCAGGAAATTTTTCAGTTACCCTGGCAATGAGATGGTTCAGGTGGGCGCAGTCAGACTCAAGGCCCTTTGAAAAGCTGAGCTGGTTTCTTTCCGCCATGATGGCGACGCCATGGTCACCGATGGTGCCTGAAATAATAATGGCATCACCCACTGAAACGGGGCGGCGCTGAAGGCTCCCCTGGAAAATTCCCACCCCGGCAGTATTGATATAGACACCGTCTCCCTTGCCGGCGGGAACCACCTTGGTGTCTCCCGTGACGATTTCAACACCGGCACTGTCGGCCTCACGTTTCATTGAAGTCAGTATTTTTTCAAGGTCCTCCATGGGAAAGCCTTCTTCAAGGATCAATCCGCAGGAAATATATTTCGGTTTCGCCCCCATGACGGCCAGGTCATTGACGGTGCCGTTGATTGCCAGTGTTCCGATGTCGCCGCCGGGAAAAAAGAGGGGGGTGATGACAAAGGTGTCAGTTGTAAAGGCGATTTGTGAAGTGGGTATATCCAGCACCGCGGCATCATCGGGCTGTACGCTTGACTCGCCAAAGATTTTCCGGATGGTATTGTTGATCATATCGTTCATCAGTTTGCCGCCGCTTCCATGGCCGGCCTGAATTGTCTTCATTTTATTTTCTCCAGTACTTGTAATAGGCTGAACAGGGCCCCTCGGTGCTCACCATGCAGGGGCCAACGGGTCTTTCCGGGTTGCAGGCCTTGCCAAAGAGGGGGCATTCAGGGGGAAGTATAAGGCCCCTTAAAAGCTCCCCACACCGGCAACCGGGATGTTCCTGTGGTTCAGGGGGCGTGACAGGAAGTTTTTTTTCCGCGTCAAAGTCACTGTATTCATCCTTCAGGACAAGACCGCTGTCAGGGATGACGCCGATTCCCCGCCAGTCTGCATCTGCGGCACTGAAAACGGAGTAGAGTACCTCCACGGCACGAGGATTTCCTCCCGGGCGGACAACTTCGGGATACTCGTTGACCAGTTCGGGAGAGTTTTCTTCAAGAAGATCAAGAAGTTTCAGGGTGCCCGTCAGAAGCTCAGGTGTTTCGAAACCGGCGATTACCGAGGGTTTGCCGTGGTCATCGGCAAGAAAATTCCATATGCTTGAACCGATAACGGCACAAACATGACCGGGCAGTATGAAACCGTCGATTTTGACTTCCCCAAGGCTTAAAAGGGCCGCAACAGCAGGGGGAGTAAGCTTGTTGCCCGCCAGGATGCTGAAGTTGCTGATATTTCTGTTTTGGGCTGCCATGACTGTTGCCGCCTGGGTGGGGGCAGTGGTTTCAAAGCCGACACTGAGAAACATGACCTCACGGCCGGGATTCTCCTCTGCAATGGCAAGTGACTCCATGGGAGAATAGACAACGCGTATGTCCATTCCCGCTCCCTTTTCGAGTGAGAGGGAACTGTATGAAGAGGGAACTTTTATCATGTCACCAAAGGTAGTGATAATCACGTCATGATCTTTCCCGATCTTGATGGCCCTGTCAAGGTACTCATTTGACGTGACACAGACAGGACAGCCGGGGCCGTCTATAAGGGTGAGATTTTCGGGAAATATATCTTTTACGCCGCTTTTAAAAAATTCTGTCGTATGGGTACCGCAGACTTCCATAATACGGTATTCATGTTTAAGTTTTTTGTTTTTAAGAGATGCGGCGAGTTTTTGTACCAGTTCTTTTTTCATCTTTTACCCTTCGTATATTCCTGCCGGAATGTATGCTCCTCTTTTAACCGGGACTATTTATGTTCAGGGCAGGTTATATCATGCTTTCCCGGTGGCAAGTAATTTTCCGGCATGCTCTTTCCCGGTTTTCCCGGTTTAAGAAATAAATGATGGACATGGTTTTCTACCGTATGTTTTAATGTTCTACAGGGGAAACGCCCGGGGGTAATATGAAAATCACTTTTCCCGCTACCATCAAGACAAAGCTGGCTATTAGTTTCCTGGCTATCATAATCGCGTCAGGATTTGGCGCTATCTTTATTGGCATCTATGTTATCCATGGCTTTATTCTTAATCAGGCCTATGAACTGGTTAAAAAACACCTTGATACAGCTGAGTATATTTTAGACCAGGATGTTGACAATATTGCGTCATCTATTCAAAGAGAATCAGAGTCTCCAGAGGTCATAAGGTCACTGCGATTCGGCCGGGTAAAAATGCTGACACGTCAGCTTGACAGGCTTAAAAAAAAATTAAACCTTGATATTCTTCATGTGACTGACATCTCAGGCAGAACTGTCTCCATACCACGGGGTGTTCCTCTTCTTGAGCTTCCCTGCATGCGACATGTTATTGAAACACAGAAACCATGTTCTGGAACGGAACTACTTCCCCCCCACATTCTCAAAGAAGAGGGGGAAGAACTCAGAAGAAGAACAGAAATAAAAGTTCTGGACACACCTCACCAGAGAAAAGTTGTAAAAACCAGCGAGAGAAGAGCCTTTGCCCATGTGGCGGCTTCTCCACTCGTCTGGAAAGGGCGTCTCATCGGGGTCATCTACGGCGCACATATTTTAAACAACAGTCCCACCCTGGTTGATCGTATTAAACACCTGCTATATCAGGATGTAAAGATTGAAGGCCTGGAGCTCGGAACTGTTACCATTTTCCTCGATGATGTACGTATTGCCACAAATGTAAAAGATAAAAATGGAATCCGTACTATAGGTACCCGTGTTTCTGAAGATGTTTATCGACAGGTGGTGTTAAAAAGAAAAAAATGGGTCGACAAAGCTTTTGTGGTCAATACCTGGTATATTTCCGCCTATCAACCCATTTACAATATCTCCAGAGATGTTGTAGGTATCCTCTATGTTGGGGTTCTTGATGAAAAATATCAACGCCTGAAGCGTAAGAGCACAAGCTATTTTATTGTTCTTATGGTACTGGTGGGCCTTTTTTCCATAGTCCTTGCCACATACCTTATTCCCAATATCGTTAGTCCCATCAGGGAACTGGTTAACGCATCCCGGGAGGTTGCCACAGGAAACCTTCATTGCAAGGTAGAAAGGCACTATGATGGCGAAATGGGACAGCTGATTTATACTTTCAACCTTATGATTGACGCAATCAATGAAAGGGACAGAAAACTGAAAGAAAACACCCAGAAACAGATATTTCAGTCAGAAAAACTCGCCTCGCTGGGGCGCCTTGCCTCGGGTGTTGCACACGAAATAAACAATCCCCTTACGGGTGTTCTCACATACAGCAATATCCTTCTCGAAGAGATAAAAGATGCAGAACATAAAGAAGACCTTCAGATTATAGTCAGGGAGACATTACGATGCCGTTCTATCGTGAGGGAACTCCTCGATTTCGCACGGGAGAGTCGCCTTGAGATACAGGAGGCCTGTGTGAATCACCTGATTTCAGAATCCCTTGCCCTCCTGGGGAAAACATACAGATTTCAGAATATTGAAATCGAGAAAGATCTGGACCTCGAGATACCTGCCCTTATGGTTGATGTGAACCAGATCAAGTCTGTTATCAGCAACCTTGCTGTTAATGCCGCGGATGCAATGCCAGAGGGCGGCCATCTCTATATTGCAACACGCTTTGAGAGTAAAAATAATACAATACTCATTGAAATTACGGATAATGGGACAGGAATTTCCGAAAAAAATATTGAAAAAATATTTGACCCTTTCTTTACTACCAAGGCTACCGGAGAGGGAACAGGACTCGGTCTCGCGGTGACATACGGTATCATTGAGCGGCATGGCGGCACTATTCGCGTCATAAGTGAAGAGGGAAGGGGAACAACTTTTATTATTGAGTTGCCAATAAAATAGCTGTATAGTATTATGGTTATAGAATGATTTGCTTTTTCCAGGCGGGTTGCGATATTATTCTATAACCGGGTTGCAGCGGTTTCTGAATGATATCGACATACACAACAGAGAGGGATTATGGAAAAGGAAATCAGACTGCTCATTGTCGATGATGAAGACATTGTTCATAAGAGCTGTCAGAGGATTCTGCGTAAGGAAAATTATGTCATCGAAACGGCATATTCAGCGGAAGAAGGTCTTAAAAAAATTGAAAATGCTGAATTTGACCTGATTGTCAGTGACCTCATGATGCCCGGAATGGGCGGCATGGAATTCCTTAAGATAATCAAGGAAAGGCAGCTTGATGTAATGGTTATCATCTTTACCGGTTTCGCTACAGCAGAGACTGCACGGCAGGCTCTGAAGCTTGGTGCCTTCGATTATATTCCGAAACCATTCACGCCTGAAGAATTTCGTGACGTCATCAAAAACGCCCTGGAAGCCAGGCAGGAAAATTCAAATGCCCAGATGCTTGATCTCATGGCCATTGTATCCCATGAGCTGAAGAGTCCTGTTGCGGTGGTTCAGACAACGGCGGAAACCCTTCATCGGGGCTATTTTGGCAAGCTCGATGATAAACAGCAGGAAATTGTCGAGAAGATAATTCGAAACACCCGTTATCTCGAAGATATAATCAGGAGCTATATCGATCTCTCTCGTATGGAGATCGATGATATGGAGTCTTTCAATAAAGAAATCAATTTCGTTGATGATGTACTCCAGCCCGTGCTGGATATACCGGAATATAAAGATAATTACCGCAACATGCCCCTGAAAATCGAGATAGGTAAAATCCCCCCGGTTTTCGGTGATCCTAATTTGCTGAAAATCGTGGTTACAAACCTTCTCAATAACGCGGTCAAGTACGGCAAAGACAACACAGAGATACTCATCACTGTTTCTTCTTCAGATGAAATGGTCAACTTTTCTATACGAAACGAGGGCGTGGGGATTTCTCAAAAGGATATTGAAAAGCGCCTGTTTGAAAAATTTAGCCGTTTAAAACAGAAGGGAACAGAAGGCATCAAGGGTTCAGGCCTGGGCCTTTATATCTGCCGAAAAATAATGGAGAAGCATGGGGGAAGTATATCCGTCGAATCAGAAGAGGGCAGCTGGGTAATGTTTACTATCTCCATGCAGGTCGCTTCAGGGGATAAGTAGAACGTGTTATCCCCTGTTACCTGTCTCTTTTCCCTGTGATAAAGGTGATAATCCCCTTGTCGACAAGGAAGTCAAATTCTTCAGTCGGTTCCAGGGAGGAGACAGGGAAACAGGGCCTGATTGAATCCTCCAGGAGGAAAAGCTGGTCAAGGTCAATAATGAAAGAGATGTGCCTGCCGGAAAACTTGTTTTCGATAAAGACAGAGAGATTGTTTTTCTGTATTGAATAATCCGACACGAAATAATTCCCTGTATCCTTAAAAATTGTCAGTATCCCCTTTGATTCCAGGGCCTTTGCGGTTGAATTTATATTTTTTTCGTTTATATCAATGGTGACATCCTTTTTCTTCCCTCCCCCCACAAGATGAAGGCAGATGACATTATCAGGGGAAATGCCGAACAGGCTGTCAAACCCCGCCAGGAGTTCGTTGACCTGCTGAACAGCCCCTTTTGTTGCAAGCCTGCTGCCGGGAGTAGGATCTGCGATAACAATGTGGTTTGCCCCGAGAATGTAATTTGCTCCCCTTCCGATAAGAACCGTTGAAGTGCATGAACCGAGTACAAGGGCTATTGTCTGTTTTTCGGAAATAAACCTTATTTCGTTCAGGCCGGGAATGCAGTAATGCTCACAACGGGAGAGCAGAAGATTATCGTCACTGTCAGGCAGCATGTTTTGTCCTGTAATTTTTTTGTCTTAACTCCATTATAATTTTATACCTGAATATACAAATAGTCAAGGAGAAGGGGAAAGGCTTAATGAACACTGGAGTAAAATTGCAAAAAACAAATACTTATCATAAAAGTTTGTCACGATACGGCGATTATTTATTGACAGTAACTATTAATCATGCATTTATTCTCTATATTCAAAAAAAGCTATTTATCATTTACTGCCGGGGTCATGTTATGAAAAAAATACAGGCCGTTCTGTTTACTTCTCTGCTGTTTTTTGCCGCCGGGGCTCTTCATGCCGACGACGTATTTATCGGTTTAACATCAGGGTACGCCTTCAGTGATCATGGTTATATCAATGATCTGCCCCCGGAGACCAGCCGGCACGGTTTTGCCGCCGGTATCGATTTCTGGGGCGGCAATCGCATTCAGCTCGGTTTCGACTTAAACTTCCTCAATGTCTATAGATACAATGGATCCGACACCGCCTATAATGATGTCAATCTTTACATGATGCAGTTTATGTTTCTTTTCAGGCTGCGCCTTGTTAGGGGGTTCTATATCGGCGGTGGCACAGGGTACCAGATCGCGCTGGTAAAACCGAAGATAAGCGGTACCGAAGCCCCTGAAATAGGGGATGACGGCCTGGTGGCCCTGTTTCTCACAGGGTATGATTTCAGGGTAACCAGGAATATTTATATCAGTCCCGGTTTCAGGATTGCCTGGGGGTTCGAGCAGCACCATGTCTTTACCTCCTATATGCCGGTCGTATCTGTATTATATAAAATTTAGGAAGCCAGGGAGTTACTATCATGAAGAAAAACGTAATCATCAGTCTTTTGACCCTGATTGTTTTCTGCTCTGTTGCAGGCTCCAGGCTTTCCGCACAGAGTTATACTTCCCCCCCGTCACCTTATTTTGTGCATGACGTTGAAGTTTTCTTTTTTGAATTCTACGATTCTATCATGAAAAAAAAGACCGATTATAAAGTGGGGGCTAATGCTATCCTGACAGCGCAGCAATACCTGGCGGGACTGATATTCGAAGTACCCGTATACCGCCCCGGCAGGGACAACCGGTTTACCCTTCTCGCCTCTTACGCCTTTCAGTCCTGTGGTGACGGAAAAGAAGACCTCGGTTTTCTGGCGAACAATAATATTGCCGCAACCCACGTAGTAGGCGCCTCCTGGTATGGGAAAAAGCATTACCTCAGGGTGGGCTATATCTACGGGGCCTTTACTCTTGACGATGACGGTTTCGGGCCCGCTGGTGAATTCAACCTGAGTACAGGGGACGTCTATTTCAACTATCCCGTGCAGGAGGCGACAGGGACTACCGGTTTCAGGCGCCTCTACAGTGATCCTGATATCACCTATCACCGACTCCTCGTTGAACTCGACTGGGACTTCGATTTTCTCATTCTCAAAGCCCTTCTTTTGACCAATATCGTTGAGGCTCCTGCATATTCACGCACGGGGACTGAGATTCCTCTCTTTGGGGGGCAGTACCGCATTATGCCTTATTTCGCCACTACCGCCGATGTAGAGGGGAGGGAATCCTTCGCCATGTACCAGGGAGGGGTCACCCAGACCCTTTACTCACAGCGCGCCCTTAAGAGAGAGAGAACGGGGCAGGACTGGACCGGCTATAAGTGGAAAAATATTCTCCAGGACTGGAAACTTCAGCTTGAAACAAGTTACACCTATGCAACAGATACCTCTCTTACGGATAAAAGGCACGATGGGTATATCCGCCTCGAGGGTGTTCTCTATATGCTCTCCGCTTCCTGCTGGTGGAATCAGGATTCTGGTTTCGGTGCAGGTTTCGGTGTCAAATATACGCCGAACCAGGAGGCTGAAATATGGTATCGCTTCAAATATAATTCCTTTATCGAGGCCCCCCTCTACAAGAGGAGCATTAACGACAAGGGGTACAGTTTCGAATGGGGATGCAGCCTTCATATCAACTGATTATCTCTTTTGCTTTACATGAGGGGAGGCTCTGATACTATTGCCGCATAGACGTGAATTGAACAGAAAAGGACAATGCGGATGGCAGAGTCTCCTGCTTCATATTTAAGAAATTCACCCTCACCGGCAGCTTACCGTAAATCTCTCGAGGTGTCAGGGGGAAGTTTCACCTTCAGCCGGGATGAAATGGTGGAACTTGGAGCCGCCTACTTTGAGCTCTATCCTGATGCAGTTCAGCATCGCAATAATGAACAGGTCCTCGCCGGTTATGAAATTGTCAGGATAACTATTTTTGAAAAAATTACGTCATCCTTCAGCAGGGAAGTAAAAGATGTACTCTGGAGAATGCTGAAAGAATCTTCACGGGTGTCTCAGTTAACCCGCGATCTTGTCTCTCGCACGTCCCGGGAAGAGGCTCGGGAGATATACGACAACCTGAAGAAAAATCTTCGTCATCTCCAGGCTGAGATCGAGGCCATTCCCCGGGGAGAAACACGGGAACGATTCATGGGAGGGGTCGCTGTTTTCCCCAATACCTTCTATCTCTTCAATATGGCCCTGGAAAAAATTGAAGCCGGTGAAACGGGGCATAATGCGTAACCTGAAATTTAGAAAGATACAGAACCGCCTCTCTTTTTTTCTCCTTACGGGGTATATTCTGTTTTTTCTGATTATATCCATTAGTCACTACCTGCAGACATCTTCCGGGAGCCTTGAAAAAGATGAAATTAAGCTGGCGGCACTGCTTGATATCAAGGCTTCAGAGATAGACTCATTTATTAAAAGGGCAACGGGAGATGTCGAGAACCTTGCATCACGCAGAAAGGTGAGACAAGCGGGCTCCCGCCTTGTTGCAGGGCCGTCTCCTGCGGCGAGGCTTCAGTTGCAGAATGAATTTCAGGGTTTTACCCAGAATTACGATTTTTACTATGAAATATTTCTTGTCAGTGCCTCAACAGGCTACGTCCTTTATTCAACCATCGAAAAAAATATTGGCTTAAATTTTTCACAAAATCCATTTATTCTCGATACAATCCGCATGTCAAAAACCCGTGTCGGCGACATATACTTCTCACGCAAACTCAATATTCCTACAATGCTTGTAACTGCGCCCCTCAGAAGGGATGGAAATCTTTCCGCCGAAGGTTTTGGTGTGATTGCCCTGCGAATATATCTCGAAAGGACAATCTATAACAGTCTCCTTGCCAGGAAAGGGCTGGGGGACACCGGTGAATTCGTTATCGCCGGCAAAAAAAACCTTGTCTTTAGTCCATTAAGGGACGCAGGCGGCCCCCCTTTGACGATCAGGATCAATGACATTTACCTTGAAAAGGCCGCAAGGGGAGAAAGGGGTGTCATTACCTGCAGGGATTACAGAAACAGGAAAGTTTTGGCCGCTTACGGGCGTATCCTCTCCACGGAATGGAAGATTGCCGCGAAACAGGATATTTCGGAATTAAAGAAAGGGGCCGTCTCTGCTTTTTTCAGCGAACTGATTATTTTCATGGTAATCGGGGTAATCATTCTTTTCCTGACCTTTCTTCTTTCGCGGGATATTACCGCCCCTATTTATCGTCTCATCAGGGTGGTCAACCAGATTAAAAAGGGAGACTATACTTTCAGGTTAAAGTCCCAGCGCTATGATGAATTCAAGCAGCTTTACCGAAGCTTTAACGGCATGGCGGATATTATTACCTCGCAGTTGATGATTAAGGATATTAGTTCAGAAATTATCCAGGTGATGGTAACAACACTTTCTCTCGATGAATTCAGCCGCAGCCTTCTTCATGAACTGGTTAAAAAATCGAATTCCATTATTGGTGCTTTCTATATTCTGACGAAAAACGGCAATGAGTTCAAACACCTCGCCTCTATCGGTCTCGATATCGAAAGTATGGAATCATTTCACGCAGAAAGCCTTGAAGGTGAATTCGGCCGTGCCCTGGCAACAAGGGAACTGACGGTAACAAAAAATATTTCAAAGAGCAAGGTCATCAAGGTAAGATCGATCGCCGGGGATATTGTACCCGAGGAGATCATTACCGTACCTGTCGTGGTTAATAACAGGACCGTGGCAATAATATCTCTTGCCTCCATACACCCCTTTGACGAAGAAATCCTGACTGTCATCAACCAGATTCGCCCCGTGATGAACATGGCCCTGGCCAATATCCTCAGTGACGAGGAAACACGTAAGCTGGCAAAGGAACTTTCTGAAAAAAATCTGCAGCTCGAAATGAAAAAAAGAGAACTCGAGAAACAGGCAGAGGAATTGAGCAGCCAGCGTGACATGGTAAAACTCCAGAACAGGGAGCTTGAGGAACAGCATAAAAAAGTTGAAGAAGCAAACCGTTTGAAAACGGAGTTTCTTTCCAACATGAGCCATGAATTGAGAACGCCTCTCAATTCGATAATGGCACTGTCACGGGTGTTAAAACTCCAGGCGGGAAAAAAATTCAGTGATGAAGAAGCAGACTATATGGATATCATCGAGAGAAACGGTGCAAAACTTCTCTCCCTTATCAATGATATTCTTGACCTTTCACGTATTGAGTCAGGGCGTATAGATCTCAGAATAAAGAAACTTTCCCTCGAGTCGGTCATAGGCATTATTCTTGATAACCATGAATATATAGCTGAGGAGAAGGGGGTATCTCTCCAGAGCAGTTTCCCATCAGACATGCCCATGATTGAGTCTGATGAATCACGGGTTTTTCAGATTTTTCAAAATATCATTTCCAACGCAGTAAAATTTACTGAAAAAGGATCCGTTGCGGTTATTGCAGAGCTTGACGGGGAAGAAGCACTTGTCTTTATCCGTGATACGGGTATTGGTATCGAAGAATCCGCACTGCCCGGAATTTTCGAAGAATTCCGCCAGATAGACGGGACACATGCGCGAAAATACGAGGGAACAGGCCTTGGCCTTGCCATAGCCGCGCGATCAGCT
>CAZHNW010000008.1:32239-67931 GCA_964534225.1 uncultured Leptospirales bacterium
ACCACAATACCTCCCTACGAAATTTCGGCAACCTCAACTTCAATTATTATCAATGCATCCATAAATGTGGAAAGTGCCCCCGGGCTGGGGACCAGTTTTACACTGCGTATTCCCCTGCGCTGGCCGGGAACCGATGAAAACACCCGCAGCTTCATTACATTTTCTGCCGGTTCTAAGATAATGGAAGTAGCTCCTATCCGGGAACACAAAAAGGAATATTCCGGTCCGCGAGAAGGAACGGCGATGGCAGAAACAGTGAATCGGCCCACTGTCATGATTATTGATGATGACAAAGACAATATTATCGTGGTCCAGGCGGTCCTGAAAGATATTTACAGGGTCCCCTACGCCTATGATGGACAGGATGCCATGGAGATGATCCGTAAATCTCCCCCTGACCTGGTTCTTCTTGACATGTCCCTTCCGGGTAAAAGCGGATTTATCGTTGCACGGGAACTGAAGCAGGAAGATGCCACGCGGCGTATTCCTCTCATTGCCCTGACAGCCCTTACAATGCCGGGGGACAGGGAGAGAATTCTCTCCGCGGGATGCGATGATTATATTGCAAAGCCCTATAATATTGATCATCTGAAACAGAAAATCGAGGAATGGCTCAGCAAATAGAATGAATACCATACTTGCCATAGATGACAACAGGGATAACCTGATAACCATTTCGGCGTTACTGAAAAATTTCCTGGGGGAATGCCGTATACTCACCGCCCTTTCCGGCGCTGAAGGAATCGAGGCGGCCAAAAAAGAACTGCCGGATACTATTATTCTTGATGTAAAGATGCCCGGCATGGACGGTTTCGAGGTGTGCCGTATTCTCAAGGAAAATGAGTCAACGGCCCATATCCCCGTAATTCTTCTTACCGCTATAAGGACTGAAGTGGCAAGCAGAATTCACGGCCTTGAAATAGGCGCTGATGCCTTTCTGACCAAGCCTATTGACGAGGCTGAACTTATTGCCCAGATAAAGGTAATGCTGCGCATCAAGCATGCTGAAGACCTCCTGCGCAGAGAAAAGGATCAGCTCGCAGAAACCGTGGAGGAAAAAACAGTCGCTCTGGACGAAACAACACGGAATCTTTCCAGGGAACGTGACTTTATTCGTGCAATAGAGGATGTTTCCCCCGCCTATTATGTTGCTATTAATGGTGAGGGGAAGGTCCTTGGAATGAACAGGTCAATGCTTATTGCCCTTGACTATAAGCGTGAAGATGTTACCGGTCGTTCCTTTAGCAAAGAATTCGCAGGAGAGAATGCCCGGAAAACCATTGATGAAACGGTCACCACCCACGCATCAGGACAGAGACGGTCTTTCATGGAATGCGAGATCCTCGATGCCGGTGGGGATGAACATATTGTTGAATGGCACGGGCGTTCTGTTTACGATGATGAAGATAAACTCGATTTTATATTTTTCGTTGGACTCGATATCACGGAGAGAAAACGTCTCGAGAAAATAATTGTAAGTGCCAGTGAGCGTGAGCGCACAGAGATCGGGCAGAAACTCCATGATGTCCTGGGACAGAACCTTGCCGGCGCCGCTTTTAAAGGTGAAATACTGCGGCTTCGCCTTGCCGGCATCGATGAAGCCCTGGAAAATGAAATGACAGAAGTTCTTTCCATGGTTAAGGATTCTATTTCCCGAACCCGAGACCTGGCGCGGGACCTGTCTCCCGTTGATATAAGTGCCGGGGGCATTGTCATGGCCATGGAGGCTCTCAGGAGAAAAATTGAAGAAGCCAGGGGAGTAAATGTTCTCCTCGACATGGACGAAGACCTCGCTGTTTCAGATGAACTGGTGGCATCTCACCTTTACTATATTGCCCGCGAGGCGGTGGATAATGCGGCAGAACACAGCGGCGCAGGAAATATCATAATCAGCATAAGGGACCGCAGTGAGGGCCTTACCCTTAAGGTCATTGACGACGGTAAAGGAATACCCGATGATTACGACAGAGATGGCATGGGCATTCGCCTTATGAAGTACCGCGCCTGGATCATCGGCGCCTCATTCAGTATTTCTAAAAACGAGGGGGGCGGGACCGTCGTAGCCTCTGTCCTCCAGGAAATGGCGGCAGACGTGCTGCCGGGGCCGCCGGAAGGAGCCAATGAACGATACCTTCCTGGAGACGGAGAGCGGGAAGAAGGTGTACTCATCGTTGACGATCATCCTATTGTGCGGGAAGGACTTTCTCAAATTATTGAACGGCAGGATGACCTTCATGTCTGCGGCGCTGCGCGCTCAAGCGAAGAGGCCATCAGGCTTATCGTAAGGGAAAAACCCTCCCTGGTTATAATGGACATCTCTCTCGAAGGGGCCAGCGGTATGGAACTGATTCGTGCCATAAAGTCTCGTTTCGTGGGTCTGCCGGTACTGGTCCTTTCGATTTACGATGAGACCATCTACGCGGAACGGGCCCTCAGGGCAGGAGCCCTTGGGTATATAATGAAACAGGAGGACGCCTCAACCGTCGTCGAAGCGATTCGAACAGTACTCTCGGGGGAACAGTATATCAGCGAGAAACTCCGCGCCGATCTCCTGCGGAGACTTTCCCACGGGGAAGAGACGCGAGGAGCCTGTACCGTTGACTGCCTTACCCTTCGTGAGCTGGAGGTCTTTCAGCATATCGGTCATGGCCTGAGTAATAAGAAGATTGCCGAAAAGTTAAAGATAAGTGTAAAGACCGTGGAGAACTACCGTGACAGGATAAAGAACAAGATGAACTTCCCCCGATCATCTGACCTTAACCATTTTGCCGTACAGTGGATTATCAATAACGAGGGGAAGTAGAGGCTGTTACCGGTAGACCTTTGATATTATATTTTTAATCCACGCCGCTTCATGTTCTTTTTCGTCTATACAGCGAAGAGACCATTTTTGGTTTTTCTTTACCTGCTCAAGAAGATGTACCCTGTATGACACCGGGCCCTGTCTGTCCGCGGTAACCTCAAAGAGAGAAACCAGTTTTGCCGTCTTTGAAGGCATTTCCCCAAAAAGATTTCCCGTACCGTAACAGCAGAGGGCGCTGCCGATTCTTTCAACGGGCTGTACCACGTGCTGGTGATGGCCTGCAATGATATCAGCTGAATTCGTGCTGAGCCGGTGTGCCATCTGCCGCGTCTCCACGTGGGGAAAGTGCTGAAATTCATAGTCCCAGTGGGGAGATACTACCAGGAGGTCAAGTTTCTCACGTGACCTGATTTCTGCAAGATCGAACTGGAGGATGTCCTCTTCCCTGATGATACCTGTTCCCTGTTTAAAAATATTTTTATTGCACCAGCGGGTCCAGCTTAGAATCCCGATGGTGATTCCTTGAATGTCAACAGTTGAGATGATTTTTCCCTCTCTGTGTATCCCGGTAACGGTACAGCCAAGATTCTGCAGTCTTGTAACAGTTGAATGAAAACCCTCGCAGCCCTGGTCGCCCATATGGTTGTTTGCCACGTTAAATATAATGCGCTCAGGATCTGCCTGGTACAAAGAAAAAAAGTCAGTTAAGTATTCTTCGGGAAGTTTAAATGTAAAAAGGTACTTAGCCTTTTGATTTTTCAACCTGTGTGTTACCGGCGCCTCGCAGTTGCCGATGATACAGTCGGCTGAGGCAAATATTTTTTTTATGGCAGGGTCTGGCTCAGGTACCGCGTCTCCATGCATATACATAAGGTCTCCGAAAAAGAGGATGGTAATGCATTGGCCTGCGGGTTCCCGGAGTTTCTTCGAAAGCGGCCCCGGTTCCATGCCGGTATGGTTTACCATTGATGCCCTGTGAAGATGTTTGAACCAGTTAACAGTTTCTTCCGGGGGGTAGGGGGAGCCGAGGAGTTTTCCCAGAATTTTTCCTGTTGTTTTTTTTATCATGGCATGGTTACCTTCGGTCTAAAAAGAAAGGGAGAGTCCGCAGAGGGCATATATGACCGCTCCAACAGGCAGGATATCCTCATCAACCCTGAACCGGGGGTGATGGTGAGGATGGATTATTCCCTTCTCTTCGTTGCGTGTTCCCAGGAGGATCATGGCACCGGGAATTTTTTCACAGTAAAAGGAAAAATCTTCGCTGCCCATTGAGGCGGGTTTTTCAAGGAGAACCGCATCTTCAAAGAAGGGGGAAATCCTTTCGATACAGGCGGCATGGTTTTCAAGAGGGGGATAGAACACGGGAGCCAGTTCAAAGGAACCCCTGCAGCGCCAGGCCTGGGAGTATCCCGCGACAATTTCTTCCATTCGTTTCAGGATACGGCTTCTGCTTTCCTGGTCTACAGTGCGCAATGATCCCTGGAAAGAGGCTGTTGATGGTATGATGTTGCAGGCTTCGCTGCCCTGTATCATGGGCACGGTGAGAAGGGCATTCTGCAGTGGGTCAACCTCGCGGGAGAGTATTTTTTGAAAGGCATTGTATATATCGATAAGTACCGCAACGGGATCAATGGAAAAGTGGGGCAGCGCGGCATGTCCCCCTTCGCCCTCAAGGATCACGGTAAAGCGGTCAGAGGAGGCGAGGAGGGGGCCTTTCCTGAGGAGTATTTCACCGGATGGGGATTCACTCCAGACATGTATGCCGTATATAGAAGAGACATTTTCGAGGGCCCCTGCATCTATCATAAGCTTTGCCCCGCCGGCACCTTCTTCACCGGGTTGAAAGATAAAACGTACAGTGCCTTTTAGAAGATGTTTTTCACCCTGAATTATTTTCATTGCTCCCAGGAGCATGGCGGTATGGGCATCATGGCCGCAGGCATGCATGATACCGTCATGCCGTGACCGGTATTCGATATTGGTTTCTTCATGAACAGCAAGTGCATCGGTGTCGGCACGAAGGGCAATGGTGCCGCCATTTTTTTCTCCTTTGATATCGGCGACAATCCCTGTGCCTGCAAGGCGCCTGCTTTCGATGTTCAGGCCTGAACAGAAATTTTCGATGTAGCGGGCTGTCTTTTCCTCCTGGAGACTCAATTCGGGGTACATATGCAGGTTTCGGTAATGAGCTATTATTTCATCCCTGATTTTAATTGACTCTTCTGTAATGAGATGGCGGATTTTCTGTTTGTTCATTTTTTGTTCCTGTTACAGTGACTGCACAAAGTTTACGATTTTTTCGGCAGTGGTAATGGGTTTTTCTTCAGGGGTCATGTGTCCGCAGTCATCGATGAGATGAAATTCAGCGTCTGGAAAGGCATCAGCCTGAAGCCGGCTCTGGTTCGGGTCTACGCGCCTGTCTTCTTTTCCGTGAACCAGGAGTACCGGCTGTGTGATGGCCCGAATCGCTTCAAGATGTTCAGCCTCATCGAGAACCGGACCGTGTGAAAGGTATTCCCAGAGGCCCCTTTTCCATTTATCCATGGTGAAGAGTCGCGCATATACCTGCCGTGTCTTTTCGGTGATTTCATCAGGCCTGTAAAATTCTTTGCTGAAGTTTTCATCAAATTTACGTTTAAAAAATGAGAGTATCAGCATTCCAGCCAGTCGGCCGGGAAGGGTTCGCATCAACGTGAGAGTTTTGGGTGAAAAGCCTTTGCCGTAGATAGATGCATTGATGAGTATGAGTCCCTTTACACGCGAGGGATACCTGAGGGCAAAAAGACGGGCAATGATTCCCCCCACGCTGTGGCCTGCAATGACAGCCTCCGGGATATCCAGGGCATCCATGAACATGCGGAGCATTTCCACCTGTCCTTCACGGGAATAGGGATTGATATTATCCCAGGGTGAATCGAAGGGGGGCAGGGGGCGTGCTGTTTCTCCAAATCCCGGCCGGTCGTAGGCGTATACAGGAAAGGTCTCAGGCAGCCTGTTTAAAACAAGCCGAAAGGATTCACGGGACGCGGCAAAGGCATGGAGCATGATAAGGGGCAGGCTCCCCGGTTCTGATGGTACTTTACTGGTGCAGCAAACTTCGATTCCCTGAAGTTTTACCGTCATCTGTTTAATGGACATATATATTACCCTGATTTAATTGCATTCAGGAAATGATTTCCCAGGGTGAAATTTATGTCAATAGAATAATGTGTAGATACTGAAGGTGACGGGATGTCATCGTTTCACGGCAGATGCCGGGACAGATCATTAATCATGCGAATTCCCTTCCCTGAAGGATCGATGCGGGGTATGCCGCTCCCCGCCGTTGTTACAGGATGAAGCCTTCCCCGCAGGTAGTTGCCCTTTTCGTCGAGAGTGACTTCAAGTATAACGGAAACAGCTATGCTCTTTTCGCCGGGATAGATTTCTTTCATAAGGCCCATATCGCAGAAGTTGCCCAGGCTGTAGGCGATGATTTTCCCTCTGTACATTTCCATGCCCCGCAGTACATGGGGGCCGTGGCCGAATACCAGGTCAGCGCCGGCGTTAACGGCGGCGCGGGCAAAGGCGATGGTATTGCCACGTTTTTCATTCATGTAGATTTCAACTTCATCACTTACAGAGCCATCAAGTTCAGCGCCGCCGTGAAAGGTAACGATGACAAGATCGGTTACTTCCTTCGCGCGGCGGATCATCTCAACTGATTCTTCGATATGATTTATTGATTTGAAAACGTCGCGGGAGGCAAAACCGAGTACGGCGGCGCGGAGGCCTTTAACTTCCACCACCGGCATGGTCAGTTCAGCCTCAAAGGGAAGTTCAGGGATATGCCATGAAGTGTACCAGAGTCCGCATGCAAGAATGTTATTGCGGTAGAGGTGCAGGTATGTCTCGTAGAGTCCCTCGCCGGTACAGTCAAAGGTATGGTTGTTGGCCAGGTTCAGTACGGTAAAACCCGCACCGGCCAGGTATTTCGCTGTTTCAGGCGGGGAACAGAAACTGTAGCCGCCGGTACCTTTATCCACGATGAAATTATCGGCATGGCAGATGGGGCCTTCAAGGTTGCCAATGGTAATGTCACCTCTTTTAAGGATGAAGGAAACCTCTCGAAAAAGTGAGGGGGAGGGGTGGTATTTTTTTGTGCGCGGAAAGGGATGCCGCGGTTCCGCGATGCTTCCGGGAACAATGTCGCCTGTGCAGATGATAGTGATCTCCTCCGCGGCCAGCGCAGGGGGGGAGAGCATTCCCGCAGGGATGGCAATGAGAACTGTCAGTTTAATAAGTAATTTTACGTGGTTTTTCATGTTTAAAAAATGATGCCGGTTTTTCTATTTCAGGATTTATAGCAGCCACCATTTTAATGGTACAAGAATATCTCTGATGTCTTGCCTGCCTGTCAAGCGACATTTAAAAGAGTTGTTCTAAAAGAAGGCGACAATGAAGGCGCGAAAGCGCTTTCGCGCCTTCATTGTCGCTAAATAAATATAAACAAAATATTAACAATGTGTGGGTGATTTCCCCACAGGCACAAAAGAAAATCCCCCTATTTACAAAGGCGCTTTCCTCGTGCTATATATTATGTGACCTCATGGATTGAAGATTTTTAACAGTGAAGTCTGCAAATTCGACTAC
This sequence comes from uncultured Leptospirales bacterium, assembly GCA_964534225.1. GTDB lineage: Bacteria > Spirochaetota > UBA4802 > UBA4802 > UBA5550 > CAZHNW01. The sequence goes on from CAZHNW010000008.1 coordinate 39,678, forward strand.
GTCAACTACGTCAACTGAGGAGAACAGAGTATGGATTTCAAAGCCGGCATCTGTAATTTCTGCGGAACTGGCTGTGGGCATCTTTTAAACGTAAAGGATAACACAGTCTCCGGTGTGTTTGCCTCACGCAATCATCCCGTCAGCAAGGGACGTCTCTGTGTCAGGGGATGGCACATTCATGAGCTCCTGCGCAGCGCAGACAGGATAACCGAACCCGCCATAAGAAAAAACGGTAAACTTGAAAAGGTCACAATGGACGAGGCTATTTCGTACGTTGTGGATGAAGTGAAGAAAAAAGTTCCCAATCCCGAAAAGGAACTCGCCTTTCTCGGCTCACCCCGGGCCTCGAACGAAGACAACTATCTCTTTATGAAAATGGCGCGCACCGTTTTCAAATCAAATAATGTCAGTGTTGATTCTGAATCGGGGCACCGGAGCAGCATGGATGTACTTGCGCGCGGCACGGGAATGCCTGGAATGCTCGGTTCTCTCGAAGAAATCCGCGATACGGATTTTATACTCGTTGTCGGGACAGACATTACCCGCCAGAACCCGATCATCGGAAGTGAAATTCACATGGCATCACGCAATGGCGCCCGCGTCGTTACCATCTGTTCAAAGGAATCGCAGATTGCCAGGCTCAGTGACAGGCATTTGCAGATACTCCCCGGGTCAAAAAAGACCGCCCTTGCCGCCCTGGCCAAGATTCTCCTCGAAGAGAATCTCTACGACGCGGATTACATCAGGGAATATACCGAGGGCCTTGACGGGTATGCCAATGCACTGGGGGCTTTAAAAGATGATGATGTAGGAAGTCTAACCGGTCTCCTCCTCGACGAATACCGCGAAACCGCCCAGGAACTGGCAAAGGCCGAAAAGGCAATGGTCTTCTTTTCTTCAGGGATTTCAGGCCTTGACGAGGATACCATAAGCTACGTCTACAATCTCTTTCTTCTCGCCGGGAAGGTGGGAAAAGAAGGCTGCGGCGTCAACTGCATTACCGGCATCTGTAACCTCCAGGGAAGTTATGACATGGGCCTTGCCCCGGATCTGTTAACAGGGTATCAGAAACTTGACGATACCTCTGTTCATAAAAGATTCTCTGAAGCCTGGAAGTCTGACTTCCCCGCAACTGCGGGAAAATCTGTATACGATATGCTGAGAGAGAACGATTCACTCAAAGCACTCTTTGTTGTTGATCATGATGAAAGAATCATCCGCTTCAGCAAAGAGATGAAAGACCTTGACCTGATCGTCTATTTCGGTGCCTTTGAAAACGGTTTTACAGATTATGCCGATGTAGTCATACCCACCGCTGCCTACACGGAATACGATGGCACCTACACGAATACGGAGAGAAGGGTTCAGCTCTCCCGCCAAAAAACCGAACCCTTTGAGAATGCGCAACCCGCCTGGAAGATATACACTGCAATTGCCGAAAAGGCCGGAGAAAGCTGGTCTTATGATTCTTCCGCAACTGTTATGGAAGAAATCGCCGCGGTCACTGATACCTATTCAGGGATCGCCTATGACCGTTTCTCCGGCCTTGCCGGTTTCCAGTGGCCCTGTACCAGTTCCGTTCCCGAAGGCACCAGGCGCTACGAGATCGGAACAGCTGGCAGCAAGGCAAATTTTGTCTCCGTAAGCGGGGATTATTCGATGATGAGGGCGGATACTCAGTATCCCTTCCTCCTGATGATGGGCCAGTCCCAGCATTTCTGGCATCAGAACAACCTGATGAAGCGCACCTTTATTCCCCGCAGGGAATACAATGCCACACTTCTCCTTTATCCCAGGGGATATGTTGAAGTTTCACCGGTAGATGCTGAAAAGATTCAGGTGCGGGACAAGTGGCCCGTAACGGTCACCTCACCTCACGGCTCCATGCAGATTACCGTCAGGGTGACTGACGAGGTCAGGCCGGGAACAGCCTACGTTCCTTACTTTATTCAGGACATGATTTCAGAGTTCCTTCTGGAACATAAGGAACTGATAGATCAGGGCGAAAACGCCATCATTAAAGTAAACATCGAGAAGGTATAGTCATGTATCTTATCAGTAAAAATGATGTAAAAAAAATAGCAGAAGAACTCAGTAAAACCTGCCAGGTCTACGGGCCCGTGGTAGAAAAGGAATCAGGTGAAACATTCCTGGTTCCCGCTGATGATATTAGTGAAATAGACCTGGAGGCACCCATACCTTCACTGCCGCCGAAGGCAACGGTGTTCCCCCAGATAGAGAAACTTCTTACCTATCGTTACGACAAAGAAACAAAAAATGTCGACATAAAACAGGAATTCAAGGCAGAGCCAAAGGCACTCTTTGGTCTTCGTTCATGTGATCTTGAAGGTATCCTCTGCCTTGACCGTTTCATGCTGGGGCAGGAATTTGTTGACGAGGTCTACCTCGAGCATCGCAAACAGATGTTCATTGTCACCAACACCTGTACCACTCCCTTTAAACAGTGTTTCTGTGTCTGTACAGACAGCGGCCCCACGGCAAAGGAACTCTTTGACCTGAACCTCACCGACCTTGGTGATGTCTACCTGGTCGAAACGGGAAGCGAGAAGGGAAAGAAACTTGCCGAAGACATGGGACTGGAAAAAGCCGGCAGTGAATACCGGGACAGGAAAATGGCAGCGGTTGATAAATGTATCGATATGTTTGAAACAATGGCCACGGAGAACAAGGCCTGGATCAGCCGTGTCATGAACAGGATTACTACTGGTTTTATTTCCCAGGAGACATGGGAATATATTGGCGACCAGTGCTTCGAATGCGGTGCCTGCACCTTTGTCTGTCCCTCCTGTTCATGTTTCAACATCGAGGACGCCAATACCCCCTCCGGGGAGACTATCAGGATCAGGGAATGGGACTCATGTTCCTTTGAAGGATATAGCCGTATGGCTGGAGACCATAATCCCCGAAAACCTGTTGAGGACAGGAGAAATAAGCGCTTTTTCTGTAAACTCTCCTATTCACAGTCTAAAAAATATCTCCGTCCCGGATGTGTCGGCTGCGGCCGCTGTGCATGGGTCTGCCCCGGGGATATCGGTCTTCCCAATGTGGTAACCTATATCAGAAGAGAAATCACGGAGAAGGTGGAAAAATGAGCGAACATAAATGTGACAGCAGACTCGTTACAATTCCCCAGGTTGCGGTGATTAACGAGATCAAGGATGAAATCGAGGACGTGCGTACCTATTACATGACCTTCGAAGATCCAGAGATCGAAAAGAGTTTCAAGATCCGCTCCGGGCAGTTTATCATGTGTACCATATTCGGTTATGGCGAATTTGCCGTTTCACTTCCCCCCAGCCCCGAGAATGACCGGTTTCACATTTCGGTAAGAAACGTGGGCAAGGTCACCGGAGGGCTCCATGAACTGAAGGTGGGAGACAAGGTTGGAGTCCGCGGCCCCTTCGGCAACGGTTTCCCCTTTGAGGAAATCAAGGGAAAGAACATTATCTATGTTGCAGGCGGTATCGGCCTTATTCCCCTGCGATCTTCTATTGTACACGTTCTGCAGAACAGAAATGACTTCGGCCGTATCCTTCTTCTCTACGGATCACGGTCACCGAAGGACCTGATGTACCAGTACAATATCGAAGAGTGGAAGAATATCGACGGTTTCGAAACATATATCACCATCGACAGGCCCGTTGAGGGATGGGATGGTGAGGTTGGTTTCGTCAACCAACTCATCGAAAAGGCGAATATTCCTGTTGAGGATACCGTGGCCTTTGTATGCGGCCCTCCGGTGATGTTCAATTCCGTTATCGGCGAACTTCTCGAAAGGGGGCTAAAAGAGGACGATATCATTTCGACCCTCGAGCGCCACATGAAATGCGGTATCGGCAAATGCCAGCACTGCGCCATTGGCCGTACCCTGGTATGTACTGACGGCCCCGTTTATACCTACCGCCAGATCAAGACCCTGGGAGAGGTAATCTAATGCAGCTTTCAGCAATGGAACATATTCTGCGTGAGGGGGCATGCCTCGTGGGCATGGGAAATCCCTATCGCAGCGACGATGCAGTCGGTGTCGTCATTGCTGAAAGGATTGCCGCTAATGCCCCGGATGATTCTGTCAAGGTCATCAACGCTGAGGATGTCCTGGAAAGCTATCTCTTTAGCATTGCCGCGTCCCATCAGAAGCATGTTCTCCTGGTGGATGCGGTCCAGACAGGTTCAGAGGCAGGGGCCGTTATCTTCGGAAAAACATGTGAGCTCGATGAGCTGATCATGAATATTTCAACGCATAAACTCTCACTGCAGCTGTGTGACAATGTCCTTAAGGAGTACGGGAAACAGACCTGGCTTCTCGGCATCGAAGCGGAAACGATTGATTTCGGTTACGAACTTACCGAACACGTTGCGCGCACAGCTGATATTATCACTGATTATATATTGAATATCCTGCAAAGCAGTCCAAAAGGAGTGTACCGATGAGCGGACATATCTACGGCAACTTAATGACCGGAATGGCGCTTCTCATTCTGGCAGCTGTCATGGGACCGGTACTGGCAAACCGCAGAAAGGTTGCCGGATGGGTTAATTTTATCCTGGTCTCCCTCGCCGGGCTTATCTTTATGAATATTGCCTGGGTTCTTATTTTTAACGTAAAAAGCGGCGTTGCCGACCTGGGAATATTCAGTCTCGACTCCCTGATAGGCTACGGAAACGTTCTCGCTGTCGGACCGATGAAGATATACCTTCTCGTCGACAGTTTTTCCGCCTTTTTCATGGCTATTATTTCATTCATGGCAATGATCTCCGCTTTTTATTCAATACAGTACATGGAGCATTACCCTGAATACAGCCTGCGGGGATACTACTTTCACTATCCTGTTTTCATCCTCGGCATGGTGGGACTCGTTACCGTTGACGACCTTACCATCGGTTTTACCATTGCCTGGCAGTTAATGACCATTGCTTCATATTTCCTGGTCAAGTTCGAGTTCAGGAAGAAAGAAAACATTCGCAGCGCCAACAAGTACCTGGCCCTGATGGAACTTGCATGGCTCTTTATCATAGGCGCAACCCTTCTTATCGGCGGGGGTATGGGCGACAGCATTCATGATCTGGCGAAACAGATGGCCGGCCTCTCCGGCGGGACACTCTTTCTCGTCTACGCCATGATACTGGTGGGTTTCAGTTTCAAGGCCGGTGTTTTTCCCCTTGGCCAGCTCTGGCTCCCTGACGCACACTCCATCGCGCCGTCTCCCATAAGCGCACTCCTTTCCGGGGTCATGTTGAAAACGGGTATCTACGGCATCATAAGGACATTCTTCTGGATGGTCCCCCACGGCGAAGGGGCACATTATGACCCCGCTCTCTGGGGCTATATCATTGCGGGAGCAGGGGGCGTGACTCTTTTCATCGGTACCGTACAGTCCATGAAGCAGAGCGACGCCAAGCGTCTCCTCGCCTACAGTTCAATCGGCCAGATCGGCTACATCATATTTGCCATTGGTGCTGCCCTGGTTATGTTTCATGGAGATTCAACATTCGTGAAACTTCTAGGTATGACTGCCATCGTTGGCGCACTCTACCATATACTGAACCACGCCATATTCAAGGGCCTTCTCTTTCTTACCAGCGGCAGTATTCTCTATGCCACGGGAACCAAGGACCTGAATAAGCTGGGTGGACTCATCAAGCTGATGCCCGTGAGCGCCGTTGTGGCGGGGATTGCCTCGCTTTCAATCGCCGGTGTGCCTCCCTTCAGCGGTTTCGCCAGCAAGTGGACCATAATCTCATCATCACTCCTGGCAGGCAACGAGGTGGTTTTTCTCATGATATTCGGTATCGTGGCCCTGTTTACCAGCGCCATTACCCTTTCATGTTATGTGAAGTTCTTCGGCATGGCATTCACTTCAGCCGGTACCGAGTGGAATGTTGAAAAGGAAGTTAAAGAAGTCCCGGCCGGCATGCTGCTGCCGAAGCTGATACTGACCGCCCTCTGTATACTGCAGGGACTGGTGCCATTTCTCTACGTGACATGTATTGTCAATATACTGGGCAGTTCAAAGGGCTCTCTTGTCGCCAGTGCCTTCAGCGAAGGGACCCTGATGCAGAAACTGGACAGTACCGCCATGGGTGTGTCCCTCAACGCCATGGGTAAAACCGCCAGTTCCACGGCAGTGCCCCTTGTGCTCCTTGCTGTTGTTGCCCTTGCTTTCCTCTTCTCATGGATGTTCAGCAGGTCCGGCGGCTCAGAGGAGAGAGAGGCGAATACCTGGCTCTGCGGGTACCAGGATCTCCATGACGGCAACCGGTACAGGGACAGGAACATGTTTGCCGCCCTGAAAAATTTCCTCTGGTGGACCGGCGGAAATGTTAAGAAATAACCGCCAGGAAAGGTGACGAGGTATACTATGAAAGTTGATACATTAAAGTCTACATTAGAAAACAGGTGCGGAAGCAGCATTACAGGCTTCGACACTTCCACCCCAAACCGCCTCTACATCGATGTTAAACGTGATGGTTTGAAGGAAGTCACCATGGAGCTGATGAAAGAAGGAGCCCGTTACATGGTCGGGATCGGTTACGATAATATCGCCCGTGACGGCAACCTTGGCATGATCCACACCTTTGCCTTTGACAAATCCAATACAATGGCGGCACTGCGCAGCGCCGCCCCTGAAAGCGATCCCGTTTTTGATTCCATTACCAACGAGGTACCAAGCGCGGGGTGGACCGAGCGCGAGTACATGGATCTTTTGGGAATGAAATTCACTGACCATCCGAAACCGAAAAAACTGATTCTCGCCGATGACTGGCCCGATGGAATATACCCCCTCCGCAAGGAGGTTCCTCATGATATGATCCCCCCCGGGGCAGAGGATGTCGCCTACCAGATCGACGAGGCCCCTGAGGGATGTGATGTTATTCCCGTGGGCCCCTTTCACCCGTCACTTCACGAGCCGAACCACTGGTCCGTGTTCGTGGAGGGGGAGACAATCCGCGGCGCCGATTACCGTGGGTTCATGACACACCGGGGAATCGAAAAACTCTGTACCACCCAGATCAGCTACAACGAAGTGCCCTTTGTCGCTGAACGAATCTGCGGTATCTGCGGTTCTGTTCACGCCACCGCCTACAGCCAGTCTGTCGAAATGGCGGCAAAGATAGAAATACCAAGGCGTGCAGAATATATTCGTACCATCATGCTGGAAATCGAACGTCTCCATTCACACCTTCTCTGGCTCGGTGTGGCGGGACACCTCATCGGTTTCGACACGGTTTTTATGCAGTCATGGCGGGTCCGTGAGCATATCATGTGGCTCAGTGAACGCATCACCGGTAACCGCAAGACCTACGGCATGATTATCATCGGTGGAGTACGCCGTGATTTGACACCTGAAATCCAGGAAGATATTAAAAATATTATGACCCAGGTTGAGGGGGAAGTTCAGACAATCTTCAAGTCAATAAAGAACGATACCGCCATTCACAAGCGTACCAAGGGTGTCGGCGTAATCTCCAAAGAAGAGACCATTAAGTGGGATCTCATCGGCCCCGTGGCTCGTGCCCGCGGTGTTGATATCGATGTGAGAAGGGACCACCCCTATGCTGTATATGATGAAATGAACTTTGATGTTCCCGTTGTCGATTCATGTGATGTGTGGGGAACCGTTGTGGTAAGAATACTCGAGATATTCGAAGCCATCAAGATCATCAGGCAGGCCCTGGACAAAATGCCCGGCGGGGATATTCTCTATGAATTCGATGAAAATATCCCCCCCTTGAAGCATGGACTCAGCTGTGTTGAGGCCCCCCGGGGAGAATCAGTCCACTATGTCATCACCGGTGAAGAGAACCGTCCCGACAGGTGGCGGGTGCGCGCCCCAACCTATACCAACCTGCAGGGTGTGCCGGACATGCTTACGGGAGACCAGTTTGCAGACTTTCCCATTATTCTGGGAAGTATTGACCCCTGTTTCTCCTGTACTGACCGCGTTGAAATAGTCAATCTTGCCTCCGGAAAGGTAAAAGCCATGAACCGGATGGAGCTTGAAAATATGTCAAGGAACGTGAAAAAGGGAAGGTAGTGCAATGAAGATACTGACAATATTCATAAATATTATTCTTTTTCTTGCTCTGGCGCCTTTCTTCGAGGGAGTCATTCGAAGAATAACCGCCCGGGTCCAGTCCCGCCAGGGGCCGCCACTGTACCAGCCCTATCTTGATATTCTCAAGCTACTGGGCAAGGAAACGATTAATTCAGCGGACAACCCTGTGTTTAAGATGGCACCAATGCTTGCCTTTGCCTCTATCCTTACGGTCATCGCCTTTATCCCCATGGGATTTCAGGAGACGGCACTTACAGGTTATGCCGATATAATCTCGATTATCTATCTCCTCACACTGGGGGGCGTCAGTGTTCTTATCGGTGCGCTGGCAAGTAAGAACACCTATGCACAGGTGGGGGCCAGCCGGGAAATGGTGACCATGATCATGGTTGAGCCTGTTCTGGCCATGACATTTATCATGGGGGCCGTCAAGGTCAAATCTCTCGGTATTGGAGCCACCATGTTCAGTTTTGCCGGTAACGGTTTCGGTATATCAACACTGATCATGCTGGTGGTTTTCCTCCTGGCCCTGCAGGCCTTTGTAGGAAAGCAGCCCTTTGATATCGCCGAGGCGGAGATTGAAATTCTCGAGGGTCCCTTTATCGAGTACAGTGGACCGGGATATGCAATGTTCAAGTATTACATGATGCTCAAACAGATGTTCTATGCGTCCCTGCTTGTAATAGTTTTTGTTCCCTTTCTTCAGACGGGGATATACGGCATAGACCTGCTTATTCAGGTTGCCGGGATTGCCGTGGTCTTTATTTTCATCGCACTGATCAGTTCCACCAACCCGCGCTTGAGAATAGACCAGGCGGTAAAATATTATGCGGTCCTCATCGTAATGGCCATCGGTGCCGTTGGACTGACTGCGTACGGAATATAAAAGGAGGATCGACGTGTGGTTAACCAGTAAAATTAAACAGGTATTGATGGTCTTGAAACCGGGTGTGGTCACCCTTAACTATCCATTCGAACCAAGGCCTGCCCCGGAAAATTTCAGGGGAGCCCCCACGTGGGATCACCATAAATGTGTTGGCTGCGGCGCATGCTCCAATCACTGTTCCGCCCGTTGCATCCTCGTACGGGATGTCTGCCAGGAACTGCGGGTCATGCTCTATGACGGATCACGCTGCACCTATTGCGGTCGCTGTGCTGAAATCTGTCCCGAAGACGCCATTACCATGACGGCTGAATACGAAATCGCCACAGAAAACCGTGACGACATTACCGAGCGCATGGAACTCTTTATGCTCACCTGTCAGCGCTGCGGACGATGCTACGATATGGAAAACAGCAATGTCATTGAAAGGCTCGACCTGCGGGGATACCGGTACGATTCCCTTGAAACAAGGGCTCTTATCAGAAAGACTTCAGAACAGTTCGACCAGGATATTCTGAAGGAGACTGAAAATTATCAGAGACCGACTAAAATAAGGTGAATGTAATGTTGAAAAATCTTGCAAAAAAGGCGTTTCCCAAATCATTGTGGGTTTATCACTGTAACACCGGGGCCTGTAACGGCTGTGATATCGAAATACTGAATATCCTTACTCCCTACTATGACGTTGAGCGTTTCGGCATCAAGCTCGTGGCATCACCGCGACACGCTGATGTTATGCTTCTTTCCGGTGCTGTGACACGGCCCACGCTTCCCCTTGTGAAAAAGGCCTATGATGCGATACCGAACCCGAAACTGGTTTTCGGCATAGGATCATGCGCAACCGGCGGTGGATGCTGGTTCGATACATACAATGTTACCGGCGGTGCCTTTAAGGCGGTCCCGGTCAACTATTTCATTCCAGGCTGTCCCCCCCGGCCCGAGGCAATACTCTTCGGGGTTGCCCTTGCCCTGGGGCTTGTCGATAAAAAGGCGGCTCCCGTGGAGATGAAACAGATGGAATTCCCCATTGACATGTACGAGAGAAACAAGGCCTGGGAAGAGAGAAATGTCATATACCAGCTTCTTGATAACTGAGGGAGATGCAAAATGAGTAAAAAAATTCTAATCGTAGATGACGATAAAGACCTGGTCTCGACTGTTGCAGCGGTGCTGACGCAAAATGATTACAATGTTTACGAAGCCTACAGCGGTACCGAAGGTCTTAAAAAGATACTTGAAGTAAAGCCCGACCTGGTAATCCTCGATGTCATGATGGAAAAGGACACCGCTGGTTTCGAGGCGGTTTACAGCATACGGGACAAACGTGAATCTTCCCGTTTTGCCGAAGTGCGGGATGTTCCCATTATCATGCTGACAGCGATCAACCAGGTGACAAATTCGCGGTTCAGCCTGAATGAATCGGAAAGCTTTTTACCGGATGTCAATGATTTCCTGACGAAACCCGTTGATATCGATTCTCTCCTCGAAAAGGTGGCAGAACAGCTGAAGTAAAGCATTCGTACCTGTTTGCAACAGGATAACGTCTCCTCTTTGTATGCCGGTAAAGCTCTGAATTTACCGCATTAACTAAAGAGGGCCATACCCTTAATCTCTGATTCCGCAAATGATATTTGCGGAATTTTTTTTATGGGGCAGTAATTCGCCCCCCCATCCTCCCCGGAGCTGACTTGTACCCACATTTCAAAAATGTGGTAAAAACCATTGACTCCTTGAGGTGATAATTCCTCAAACACTACCCCCTTTTTTTTAATATCCCCTTCTGGTGCCAGGATTTCTTCATCTTGATCTTTTCTGCCTCCGGCGGGTTACTTTTGTTACGGCACAAAAGTAACCAAAAGGCCGCTCTGCCAGCGCTGTTTAGAACATCCTGTTCGCGCTGGCATTCGATCATCCTGACCAGCATCAATCGCCAGAGAGGCTCAACGGGCGAGAGTGCTCATCCTGAGCGCCGCCCTACAGCTTATAGTCATCCACACTGGCATCCATGCCAGCCTTAATGTATCAAAAAACTTTTTTCTCTGTTTAAAAATAACCAGTATCTTGTCGAGGAGCCCTCTCCTTTCTTTTATTCTAAATGGCAGAGCGGCGCGCCGAAGGCGAGGTGAGGGCATTAAACTTATTTGTGGGAACAAGTGAACCCCCACCGGGGGTGGCTCAGAGCCTGTACCGGGAGAACCACTGGTATGCCGGCAACGTATGTTAATCCTCTTCGCCGGTAAGGGGAATGGTAAAGCTGAACTCCGCCCATTTTCCTTTTTCTGAATCGCCCCTTATTGATCCATGGTGGAGCTGTATTATCTTCCAGCTGGTATAGAGTCCGATGCCGGAGCCTTTGCGCTGCATCAGTTCTTTACTTTCAAGGCGGGAGAACCGCTTAAAGAGACGGCTCTTCTGGTCGAGAGAAAATCCGGGGCCGGTATTTTTTACTGCAAAATGAAAGCGTTCATCTTCTACGAAGGCTTTAACTTCCACCTTACCCTGCTTTTCACCATACTTTACTGCATTGCTGAGGAGATTATTCACCACAATTTTTATCAGGGTTTTATCACAGACAAAGGGGGCCGTGTTATCAGTATCAGTGGTAAGGGTTATCTCCTTTTCTTTCACCTGCGGCGCGATGATTTCAAGGGCGTCATTGAGAATGTCTTCGGCAAAATTTGTTGTTTCTCCGTTGAGTTCGAGACGGTCACTTTCAAAACGGGACAGGGTGAGATATTCCCCCGTCATGTTGCGGAGGTACTGTGCCTTGCGGATCATGCGCCTCACATAGTCTTCATGTTTTAGGTCGAGTGCCCCGAGATATCCATCGGCGAGGGTGTTCCCCATGGTGATGATTGAATCAAGGGGGCTTTTGAGCTCATGGGTGACAAAACCGAGCATTTCCATGTACGCGTTTATTGAACCCGCCAGCTGGTTAATGCGCCATGCCTTTTCAACAGCCTGGCTGAGGCGTTCGCTTACCGCAAGGTGCAGGGTGATCTCATGGCTGCTGTAGGCATCTTTTTCCTTTGAGCTGAAAAAGAGAAGGCCCACGGCACGCTTTTCTACCTTGAGGGGGCAGGTCATACTGGAGAGGATTTCTTCTTTGCGGAGCAGTTCAGTTGACTCGCTTTGGGGGTTGCGGCGGTAGTATTCTTCAAGATCGTTGATAACCCGTGGGGTGCCATCATTGAAAACTTTTTTGAGAGAACTTCCCTCGGCATCGGCGGTATATCCCCTGTCGAGATAGAGGGGTTCGTAGTCGGCAACGGTATAGTGAAGCACCATACGGTTGCCCGCCTCTTCAAGAAAGGCCACGCCTATCCGGTCAACGGGGATAAGCTTTTTCATTTCCCTGAAAAGAAAGTCGAGGATTTCTTCGAGGGAATTGCCTGCCGCGATTTTGTTGTTTATAAAATCGAGTATTTTCTTTTCATCTGTGGTTACAGAGTAACCTTCGGGCAGTTCTGTTTCTTTCAGGTACTGCAGGGGTTCCCGTTCATTCATTGAATCCATCCGTTTTAAAAAATTCGAAGTCCTGATATTCCTTCTGCAATGTTGTAAGAATGGTCTCCAATCTTTTCAAAACTGGTAAGCATGTCAATAAAGATTAATCCTGAATTAACATCGCAGACACTCTCACTGAGGCGCTTGACATGTTCTTTGCGCATTTCATGTCGCAATTCGTTGACCCTGTTTTCGATACTGCGCGCTTTGTTTATTATGTTCGAGGAGTTGGACGTAATGTTCTGCTGGATCAGTTCGAGAAATTCATGGACCTTCCCGGAAATTTCATTAACCTGCCTGTTAGCATGATCGGTAAAGATAATATTCTTGTCATATTTTCGACGTATCAGCTTAAGGAGGGAGAGACAATGGTCCCCGATACGCTCCAGTTCATTGACCCTCTGAAGCATGGCTGTTATCTCATGGCTCTGTTCCTCGGAAATATTGTTCTGTGAGACCTTGACAAGAAATTCTGAAATTTCTTTTTCCAGAAGGTCAGTATGATCCTCCTTGGTCTGTATCTCTTCAACGATTTCCCCCAATTTTTCCGTGGGATTGTTGTGTACCTCCATGACCTTGTTGAACATGTCCATAACAATGTCCATCATTCTTTTTATTTCAAGGCGAGCCTGGTTGATGTTCATTGATGGTGTGGAAAGCAGACTGGTAGAAATATATTTAAGGTGAAAACCGTTTGTCTCATCTTTTCCCTGTTTCGCGGGAACAAACCTGATGGCGGCGCGGGCAAGAAAACCGGTAAAAGGAAGAAACAGCAGGGTATTAGAAATATTGAAAACAGTATGAAAAGCCGCCATATGTTCGGTGATGGCCTTTGACCGCATGGTAACGTCTGCGGCAAAGGGATTGCCCGGGACGATGTAATCGATAAGAGGGATAAAGGTGGATTTAAAGAGGATTAATACCCAGACCACACCAAGTATATTAAAAAGCATATGTACACGGGCAGCGCGGCGCGCGGAAGTAGAGGCCCCGATAGAAGCAATGTTTGCCGTGATGGTTGTGCCGATATTTTCTCCAAGGATAAGGGCGCATGATGTGGGGAAGTCGATAATACCATTGAAGGCGAGGGTCATGGTCATGGCCATGGTGGCGCTCGATGACTGGATCATCATGGTAATGAGAGATCCCACAAGCACGGTCATTATGGTACTTAAAATACCTGTTGCCCTGTACTGGCTCATCAGATTCATGATCATTTCAGAACCGCGAAGGTCTTTTACCGCGTCACTCATTATGGAGAGGCCGAGGAAAAGAAGGCCGAAGCCGAGTAAAACTTCCCCCCAGTAACGCACTTTTTCTCTTTCGAGATATCTGAGGAAAAAACCGATGGCAATGGCGGGTAGGGCCAGCGCCTTGATTTTGAGTTTAAAACCGATGATAGCAACAATCCATCCCGTTACCGTGGTTCCTATATTGGCGCCGAGAATAATGCCGATGGATTGCTGAAGATTGATAAGGCCGGCACTGACGAAGCTCACGAGCATGACCGTTGTGGCACTGGATGATTGAATCATTCCCGTGATAGTGAATCCGGTGATGACTCCCTTTATCCGGTTGTTCGTTGCTTTCCAGAGAATTCTTTTGAGTCTCTCTCCCGTGGCGTTCTGGAGAGATTCAGACATTATTTTCATTCCATAGAGAAAGAGACCAAGGCCTCCGAGAACAGTGATTGCAATGCTCATAGTATTCCCTTTATCCCGGTGTTTTTTGCCGTCAGGATATGAGCCTCGAGTGAGAAGACAACAAAAAATTTACAAAATTTTTACAAATATTTAAATATCAGGATGCTTTTCCATAATTTTAAATAGAAATGATTGACATTACATTACCCCTTATATACCTTAATATTAATATATATAAGGGGTAATGTAATGGTTGATGAATTGATACTGGGAACCCTGATGCAGCAGCCTGATTACGGGTACAACATTAAAAGCAGCTTTTTCAGCCGACTTCTTGATGAATTCGGTATCAATGACGGGCAGCTCTACCCGGCTCTCAAAAAACTGGAAAAACAAAAACTGGTTATAAAGGAAATAGAATATCGTGATGATGGGCCAAACCGGCACCTTTTCAGTATAACTGACACCGGGCGCGAGGCCTTTCTTTCATGGCTTGAAAGCAGCAACGGCGAAGAGCGCGGCTTTCGGTACGAGCTTATTCGCCGTGACCCCTTTCTTTTAAAATGTATGTATTTTAAATATCTCGATCCTGAAAGGGGTATGGAAAAAATCAAGGCCCACCGCAGTGACGTGGAGGCAAGTCTCCAGGAGTACCGGGCGGCAAAAAGTGACATGGTAAACCGGGGTGTCGATGGCGCGAAGATACTCATCGTTGAGTATGCCATAAGGTCCCAGGAGATGCGCCTTCAGTGGCTCGATGAATTGAAACAGACATTTTCATGCAATTTAAATTACACGTAACAGCCATTCTGCGAAAAGAGAGCATCCACCCCGCCGCAGGCAGGGCGGATGCATATTTTCTGCCAGTTATACAACAGGTTTATAAGAAGGGAAAAGATGAGGAAAACAGGAGTAATTTTAAAAAAACGACTCGAGGTAAAAGACCAGGAAGGGGTGAGGTGGGCACATGGCACTATTTCAATGGCCGGCATGAAGATGCATATACACTATTACCTTGTTGACCGTCTCGCCATTGATACGGGCCCTTCCCGCATGGAGGCTCTGAGCCGTAATTTCTTCAGGAGTGAAAAAATAATTGCCTGTGCGGCAACCCATTATCATGAGGACCATACCGGCATTGGTCCCTGGCTTACTGAAGAGTTGAAAGTTCCCTTTTATATTGCAGAAAACGATATCGAAAAGGTTAAAATTTCTACGAAACTTCCCCTTTACCGTGCTATCGTATGGGGAAACAGAAAGGGTTTTTCAGCCTCTCCCCTGGGAAAGATTCTTGAAACTGAAAATCACCGGTTCCAGGTCATCCATGCCCCGGGACACAGTCACCATCATGTTGCCTTTTATGAACCAGCAGAGGGTTGGCTCTTTACCGGGGATATCTATGTGAGTTCCCGACAACGTGTCGCTTTTGTGGATGAACACATGGGGGACATGATTAATACTCTTGATATGCTTTCAGACCTTGATTTTCAGTATGTTTTCTGCAGTCATGCCGGGGTTCTTAATGACGGGAAAGAAAGGCTCAGAGCCAAAAGTGAAATTCTCAAAGAAATTCAGGGAAGGGTAAGAGACCTGCATCAGAAGGGGCTTTCTGTTGATGAGATAAATAAAACCATTTATCCGAAAAAAGATCTCTGGTTCATACTTACCCGGGGTGAGTGGTCCTCGCGGCATATTATAAGCACACTGCTTGATAACTGAAAAGTTTTTACAGAAATCACGCCACGGCTCAGAGCCTTACTTTATTTTTCCTGTTGTGAACTTGAATATTTTTTAAAAATAATATGTCTGGACGGTTTTTTTATTGACAGGAACATAATATTGTATATTTTAGACTGAGGTGTCACTCTTAAGTATATAATGTTATGAAAAATAGAATCTTAATCCTGCTCATTGCCCTGAACGTATTGTTTTTACCTGGTTTCATCCCTCTTGAGGCTGAGAATGTGTCAGCCGGGAAGGATAAGAGACATGTTACTGACGCGGCCTCTCACTCCCCGGGAGATGGATTTTTCCGCCAGGTAAATCTTGATGCGGGAACAGGTATTCGTATTTCTTCTCTCTACAGTGAAGGTTCCGGAGCCGGGGCCTCTCCTGATTTCTTTTTCCGCGCAGGCAGTCTTTGTCTCTACAATATTCTTCTTATGACTGAAATCGGCTATTACCAGAACCGTTTTCACATTCCCGGAGGGGATATCGATGCTGATTTTCTTTCTTTCAGCCTTCTGGGGGGATATAGCTGGCCTTTCTACAAAAGGAGCCGGAGCAGCACCGGTTTTCTGAATGAGGTGAGCCTCTACGGATATACAGGGCCGGCACTCAATATAAAAATAACATCACGATACTCTTCGGCGGAGACTGGTGAGGCTTACAGCTTCGATACCGCTTACCGAAGAGCTTTTGCCACCTGGGTTTCTGGTGTTGGCCTGGATTTTTCCCTGTGGCACATGGTCATTTTTGTCGAAGCTTCTGCTTCGTTATCTCTCGGAAAAAGCATTGAAGATACAGCCAGCGATATCATGCAGATTAATGCTGATGGTGAAGTGGGTTTTTCTCTGAGGCTTGGTGCCCGGTTTCAGATAATACCCTGGTGAATATCATTACAAGATTGCACGTAATTTTTGCCACGTGTCATACTATTTTCTGAGGGGGAGCTTTCATGTTTTCAAAAACCTGTCGTTTCTTTTTCCTGTATTTTTTGACTGCAGTGATAGTTAGCGGGTGTTCGCCGTCTGATATTTTTTCTGATGCTTCCCTTCCTGAACTGAAAAGTCTTGAAAGCATCTCAATTGAAACTTCTGATGATTCATGCCCCGGCGCATTTTTTCTCGCCCCCGGTACGCGGATATATCTCAGGGCTGTAGGCCATTTTAATGATAAAAGCAGTGCAGATATTACCAGTGTCGTTTCCTGGGATGTGACGAAAAAAAATGTCGCAGTGATGGAGGAGCATGCACTTGTCGCCTCTGAGACGGGAACAACCAGGGTAACCGCATGCCTGGGAAGCATTTCCGCGGAAAAAGAGGTGACCGTGACAGACGGTGTTCTTACGGCCATAGAGATCAGCCCGGGCAACGCAATTCTTCCCGTGGGAATGAAAAAAAAATTTCAGGCTGTCGGCACCTTCTCCGGCAGCAATGGAGATACCATCCAGGATATTACCGGAGAGGTAACCTGGAAAAGCAGCGATACAGGGTGCGCTGAATTTTTTGATACTGGTGTTGTGTCAGCAATTCTCCCGGGCGAAGTAACTCTTCGTGCAGGCATGGGGGAAGTTAAAGGCGAAACACTGTTAACAGTAAAAGATGTGACTCTTACTTCCATCGAGATAACTCCCTATTCTATTACATTACCCCTGGGGGCAAAAGAGGAAATTACTGCAACGGGTATACTCTCTGATGGAACAACCATGGATATATCCGACCAGGTGACATGGTCTCTCTCCGACGTTAACAGGGCCGAAATATTTTCATCAGGGGGATCATATTTTCTCGATGGTACCGGGAAAGGATCCGCCACTGTTTTTGCCGCCATGATAAACAGTCTGGGAGAAACAGTAACAGGTATCGCTTCAGTTGAAGTAACCGAAGCGGTATTGATGACCATTGACCTTACCGTGTCAGAGAGCAGCATTCCCCTTGGGCTGACAGGCTCGGCCACTGCCACGGGTATTTATTCAAACGGGGTGGTGCGCGATATCACGGAAAGTGCCTCATGGACCAGTTCCAATGAGTCCAGGGCTGCCGTTAGTTCTCTTGCTGGTTCCCGGGGCAGAATTTCCGCAATGGGCGCGGGAGATGTGACAATCACCGCCATGTCAGGTGAGGTTACGGCAAGTGCCGGCATTATCATTACCGAAGAAGTTCTTCTTTCTATTGAAGTAACGCCTTCTCTTCTTGCTGTGCCACGAGGGTTGAAACAGCAGATGAAAGCAACCGGCACCTACAGTAACAGTGTACGGGACATTACCTCCCTTGTGACATGGTCGTCGCTGCAGCCTGACTTCGCGGCGGTCAGCAACAGTGAAGAGAGCAGGGGGGAAGTAACGGCCCTTTCACAGGGACCCGCAGAGATAACCGCCTCCATCCATGGTGTGACAGGCAACACAACATTGACCGTAGTGCAGGAGGAACTCCTTTCTATTGAAATCACTCCGGGCAACAGTTCCATACTTCCTGACCTTGAAAAGCCTTTTACGGCAACGGGTAACTTTACCGATGGTTCCCGTGACATCACTACATCGGTTTCATGGACATCAAGCGATTCTGCCATTGCCCTGGTAAGTAATGAACAGGGAAAAAATGGTGTTGTATCGGCACGCATGGTGGGGACAACAGAGATCTACGCGTCACTCGGAGAGGTTTCTTCATGCACATCCCTGACCGTGACAGGTTCACCCGTGACCGAAATTCAAATCATGGTTTATGATGCAACTGTCTACACCGGTTGCCAGGGGAAATGTGAAGCCCTGGCACTGTGCGCTGACGGATCGATTCATGATGTTACCGAGATGTCCCTCTGGTCTCTTTCCGACACCTCTTCCGCTGCTATCAGTAATACCAGCGGCAGCAGGGGGATCATTACGGGAACAAAAGACGGGGGAAGTTCAAACATCCAGGTGACAGCGACCTTTAACGAGATCAGCGGAATGGGAGATGTCACCATTATCGGTCTCGAGTACCTGTTTTTTACAAGTGAAGCTCCCTACAATGGCGAGGATTATCGCTGGCTTAACGAAGATGAAGACTGGCAATATATGGCTTCTGCCCGCTACGCTGACGGTACAGAAAATGATATTTCCGGCAAAGCAACCTGGAGAGCGAATGGTCACGTCGGCTACTATCCCGACGCAGACGCCTGGTGTGATACGGTCACCCCCGGGATGGTTCATGCAGAGAATGAAACCAGCGGCTGGAGCGATGAGATAATTATCAGTGTTGAATTTGCTGGTAAATCAGTTGAAAGCACACTCTGGGTTTGGTAATGGAGACGATATTGATGAAAAGAAAAACTGAGAAAAGTAAAAAAATTGTACTGACTCTATTCCTGGCTGTGGCGCTTTCACTGCTGACAGGATGTTTCGGCACCAGCAGCAATCTGCCTCCCCTTTCCAAATACGGTAACGTGACCGGAACAGTGGTGAATGGTGTCACGGGTGAAACTGTCAGTAACGTGAACCTCATTATGACTGTGCGCGGCGTGACTTATACCGCCGCTACCGCCGCTGACGGGACCTTCAGCCTTGACACTGGAGAAATTACCCGTGGAGAGGGCTTTACCCTGCATTTTACTCATGAAAGCTTTGCCGCTGCAAGCCGCGCTGTTGTCTTTGATATCCCCAGCCTCAGGGTAGAACTGGGAACCGTCACGCTGCAGGAAAAAAACAATGCCGCCGAAGAAAAAAGAAGTGTTACCGGAAAGGTTGTCGATTACCTGGGCAATCCCCTCGAGGGGGCCATTGTGAGCATGCAGAATTCATCATCCCCACCAGGAACCATTCATGCCATGACAGGCCCTGACGGATCATTTACCCTGGAGGGGACATTTCTTTATGCAGGCAGTTCATATAACATCACCGTATCAAAGGCGAATCATATAACCCGTACCTCCGCTACCGTAACCATCAATGGTCTTTCTTCTGTCATCGACGAGTCCCCGGTATACCTTTTCCCCAATCACGGGGCCATCACGGGGCGCATACTCGATGATACCACGGGGCAGCCCCTGCAGGGGGCGACAGTAACAGCTACCGATGAAGGGGGCACCCTCAAAACGACAGTAACAGATACCGAAGGTAAATTTCGTCTCGAAAGTGAACATTTCTATATCGAAAAAACGTATACTGTTCATATTGAAAAAGATAATTACCGTAACGCGGAGGTTACTGTCACGATCAACTCTCTCGATGACAACACTATCAGCGGTGCTGATTATCCCCTGATGATAAGCGGAGTTATCGCAGGAAATATTATATCTTCAGAAGGAAGTCCCGTGCCCGGGGTAACTGTTACTGCAACAGGTTCTTCGGGAACCATTGTTACCGCAACAGGCAGTGACAGCGGAGCCTTTATTCTCGAGAGTGAACATTTCAGAAAAAACCAGGTATACACTCTTACTTTCAGCCATGACCAGTACGAAGAAAAAAGCCAGTCATCTCCCGCCGTTGTCGCGGGCAGCAACGACTGCGGTACCATACAGCTGGTTGAGAAGAGTTACGATTATATCCTTGCCGGTACTGTAGCCGATGCATGGGACCCCTCTCTCAAGGTGGCAGCAACGATTCGCATACTCGATGATTACGGGCATGAACGAACCGCAACCAGTGATTCCGAAACTGGAAATTTTTCTCTTGGGGGATACTTTTTAAAGGGAAAGACCTATGAGCTTACCGTGCAGTGTGCCGGGTATACGGGCAGCATCTCCGTGGAGGGAGAAACCATGTCGGTGACCATAACGGGTGACATGCCGCAGGGTGAACCACAGAGCCTTGGTACAGTTCTCCTTTACCCCCTTGGTATACGCGCCCGTATCAATGGCACTGCCAGGCTATTCAGCGAGGCCCTGAAGCAGAGTAATGAAAAATTTATTACCGGGAAACAGGGATTTACCTTCTCCGGGCGTACATCTGCAGACCGTAACAGCTACAGCAGTTTCTATATACATGCTGACGAAAACACGACAATGCCTGTCCCTCCCGGCGGTGGGAGGTCGGTTCAGGTGGGTATCAATAAAACCGTGAGAGGTTCGCTGGTAAACGGACTCCAGGGTGAGGAAACAACACGCATGGCGGTACAGAAGCCTTCAGCTTTTAATATTCGTCCCTACAGTATGTATCACTTCAGGGTTGTCACTCCCGGTGAAGTGACAATTGAGACGGGGGGAGAAACTGACACCAGCCTGGTCCTCTATTACCAGAATGGCAGTCAGCTCGCCGTGGATGATAACAGCGGCGAGGGGAACAACGGCCGGATCGTTTTCAATACCGCTTCTATCGGCGCGGGTTGGTATTTTATAAAGGTCCATGGAGGCAGTGATAATGCCTGGGGAATCTTCACCCTGAGTGTGACAGGACCGGAACAGGATGACGGTACAACGGGAACATGGAGCCGCGACAACATGGTTCTCTCATGGTACAGCAACGCGGACCGCGTCATGTATATTGCCGGAAAGAACGAAACGGGTTCAACAGGGGCCGTTACCATCAGTATCATGGGTCGGGCAGGGCAGATAGCGCGGGGAAGTTTTACCGGTACTCTCAGGGCAATCACTCCCGGGGGAGAAACGGTAACCGTGACAGACGGCTACTTCAATACAGTCAGGAGCGAATAGACATGAAATATTCCATGAAAAGACTATACGTTGTCCTTGTTATGATGATTCTCCTGCCCACAGGGGGAAGTTTCGCCTCTGATGCCGGGCAGCTGCGTTTTTCCTTTCAGGGAGACAGGGTCAATCTCGATGGGGAAGTCACCGCAAGTGTTACCATGAAAAAAAACAAATGGCTTTTTACCATTGCAGCCCGTTCAGAATCTATGATGTTCACTATCAGCGGTGATGTTAAAGGTCCTCCATCGGAAAGCGCAGTCAGCCTTGACAGTTCATGGAACAGGCTTTCAGTCATGCTTGTGAAAGACAGGGTCCTGTACAGTGCCGCGCCTGTTACACGTTTCGTCGAGAATCCGAAAATCGAATATGCCGGCAAAAACAGGCATGGTCGCAGATCAAAAACGGGCCGCTACCAGAAGAGAAAACCATACTGGAATGATATGGATCGGTCAGAGCGCATCCGCCGTGGCAGGGGAATTGTCAGGAACAGCCGCATGGAAGGAAGCCGCTTTACCCTTGCTCTTAAACCGGAACTCTCCGGGGGAGAGATCGTGCTGCTGAAAGGGACTTTCGAAGGAATTCTTGTGCGAACCAGGACACGGGGGAGACGCCTTGCCCGGACAGGGGAAAAAATCAGTGGGACATTCATGGTAGAGGTAAAAAAATGAAAAAAATTATCACAGGTTTTCTTTTTTTATTTATTCTGATGGCGTCACTGCCCCTTGAGGCACTCTGGGACAATGGACATAAGAACAGTACCCGCGATGCCCTCTTCTATATGAATGATCATGGTACGAACCAGCAGCGGTGGGTGCTCGATTATCTCAAGGCAAAATGCAACGGCTTTGAAGAAGGTGACACCTTCGGTGCCTACGAAGGTGATGGTAAAACAGAAGGAACCGAAGCGGGACTTATGGGTATAGCCCGTGCCGGAGCCATTGCCCCTGACTATGCTCACGACCTGTTCTGGGACAGTGGTCTTCTCGGGTTCAGCTGGTCAGCCCTGGGGAATAATTATTCTTCATTTACTCATTTTATGAATTTTAATAAACGAAGTGATCCCGGCTATAATGATGGGGGGCACCCCCTGGTGACATGGAACCATAATGATTTCGACGGATGGTCATACCAGGGAAACGTCGGGTTCGACCAGTTCGGTTCCCTGGATTATACCATTGCCGTAGGGATCGGGAATGCCAACATGACGGTTGATCTTCCCAATTGCAGTGAGTGCAGTGGCAAGTATACTTTTGTTCCTGGCGGTAACCCGGCAATTGACTACAAGCAGAACGGGGCCACGACCCCTGTAGGCAGTCCATCGGCGGGAGGTAAACGAACAGACTATGACAACGGCACCAACTATAACTGTTTCAGTGATACTGCAAATGTAGGTAATTGCCCTGATCGTGGTGATGATTACGGCGGCACAACACAGGTGCCCAATACCTATCCCGGTGGTGGATGGACCGGAACCGGTGATCAGGACTGGGCCATCTTTGAACCCATGGATAATTGTGCCACCTTTTATTACAACGAGTGGTTCCTCGAAGGAGGCGCCAGTACGTCAGGAGAAAATCGTCACAGTCTTCAGCCTGAGACACTGGGAGGAAGGTATTACAGTATTTCAAGCGAAGATATACGCTATTTGACCATGGTACTTCACTACGCGGGAGACGCTAATGCCCAGGTGCATATTCATTCCACCACGGGTTATAATCACTCTGATTACGAGGAATGGATCGACAACAACTACAGCGGGCTCTTTAATGTATCAAAGGTACAGGCCTACATGAATGGAAGAAGCAACACCTGTGATGGAGACGTAGATGATATCCTGACAGAAAATGGTTTCTATACTTATCTCGGGCGGTATCGTGACAGCTACGATATTCTTTACAATACGTCTACCGATATATGGCGCAACGCCGCGGTATATGCTATAAATCATACCGTAGTCAGTACCGTGATACTTCTCGAAAAGGGCGTTCTCGATTTGCGAAAAAACAGATGACAGATGATGAAAAAGAAAATCAAAATAGTCATGTTCGTTCTTTTGCTATGCCTGGGGATGGTAATTTCATGCACACCTGCACCTGTCAGATCCGGTACAGGGAGTATCAGTGCCGGTACGCTCAGGTATCTTTATGCGGTTATGCCCGGGATAAAGTCTCCAGAAGAGTTTATTGTAAAAATAAAAAAACAGGAAGCAAAGGGACAGCTTGCGGATCGACAGGGATTAAAGAAAGATCCTCATTATAAGAAATTTCTTATTCTTTCAAAACGTACCCGTGAAAGCCGGGGGGCTGTAGTCATTTTAAAGGAAGTTTACGGCAAAGCTGTTCCCGTCGATGGTCTGACGAAAATATCAGGATTTCAGGGAAGGATAAAAGAAGCCGCAGAAGAAATTGTTCGCTCCCGAATACGTGAAAGTAATCGTATAGAATTGAAGAGGGAAGATATTTTACTGGGAAATTTTGAAAAGGGAAAAATTTTTCTATACGATTTAAAGCCGCACCTCCTTCAGGAAGAGTGGCGGCGGATAAAGAGTCTTTCAACTTCCCCCCTTGAAAAGGCTTTGAAAGACAGTCTTAATATTTTTATCAAGTCATACCTGAATGCGAAGCTGATGGAGCGTCTCGATGTTGATGAAGACGAAGCCAACCGCTTCGATTTCAACGAAGTGGCGGACCTGTTCCTCTCTCGAAGGTATGGCCTTGCCTCAGAAGGAATTTATCCTGTTACAACATATGAACTTCCCCTTACCCCCCCTGAGCTTTTTGAGCATTTTGCGCGCATGAGAACACGGTGGAATCCCATTGATTCGGTAGAGGCCAGCGCTGCCGTAGTGAAAGACCTGGCGACAGCCAGGAAATTCGTTGATGCTCTGAAGAAGGAGTCCTTTTATTCTCTGGCTCTGCGTTATAGTCGTGATATGAGGTTTATTGAAAGGGCAAAGCAACACACTCTTAAACTCGGGCCTGACAACCAGAAAAGCGCTGATGGCTTTGACGTGGTGCAGAGGCTTATTCTCGAGACGGCACGACAGAACAGTTACAAACCTGAAATTTTTAGAATTTTCAGGGGATACGCCATTGTGAAAGTTAAAAAGATACATTTTATACAAGGAAAATATAGTTATAATGACTACCGTGACTTTGTAAAAATCAGCCTTACCAGGAAATTACTTGAGAAACAGTTTCCTGTTGATCTTGCAGATATGGAAAAGAAACTTTCTTTCAGTATTGATGTTTCCCGTGTAGAAAAGATTCTAAAAATGCCTCTCAAGAAAAAAGGGGACTGATTTTATGTAAGTATTTCAGGGATTTATTTTTATACTGTTTACCTGGTAACGGTTTTTGAGGATATATGCTGAGAGATGCACCTTTTCTATTCTGCCACTGCCTGTGGCGTGAGTGAAGGTAATTCTGAAAAGAACCATGGTAATGCCGTCTTTTTTCTTTTGCCGGGATATTATTTCAGCTGAATTCAGGTTTAGATCTTTGCCTTTCTGGTCACGCCTGAGGTTTTCCCATTCATTGCGACAGGATATGATTTCTGGTTTTAACTTATTGAAAATGATGACGGTAAATTCATCGTTGTCACGGTACTTTCTTTTTATGGCATCATCGATACCGGTGGCTGATGTGACCTCGTTTCGGTAGTCGGCAAAGTCTTTTTCAGTAAAGAAGATATCATCAGCCTCTGACAGGCTGCGGTTATTTTCAAGGGCCTGTATTATATTTTTGCCCAGTGAATGTGCATCGCTGCTTCCTGATGTACCCGTCGATTTGCATGAAATAAAATTTCCCATGAGGGTAAAAAGTATGATAATTACAGGTAAAGATAATTTTCTATTGCTCATGACAGGCTCTCTGATGAATTTAAATTTAGCAGCATGGAAGGGGGAAGTCAACAGGGCGAAGCCGAATTTTCAGAAAATTCTGCTGTTAATGTGTTTGACAAATATGGAGTCCTTCCGGTAATGTCATTCCGTATTAAAATGGTGGGTGTAGTTCAGCGGTAGAGCCCTGGATTGTGGTTCCAGTTGTCGCGGGTTCAAATCCCGTCACCCACCCATGACGTTACAATTTCGAACCCAGACAGGGAAGTGTGAAAGCACTTCCCTGTTTAGTATAAAGGCCATCGGTTTCTTCCACATCAGCTCCACTGAATCCCCGTTGACATAGATGCTATGTACTGATTTCTTCAGAAGTTTCACCTTCTGTTTACTGTTCGCGTTCAGGTAAAGTTTCGGAAATTCCCTGATCCGGTCTATCGTGTCAGAGACATGAAAAATGAACTTCTGTTTGTCAACGCGCATTCTCTGGCGGTCGTTTTCGAGTTTTTCGATCATCTGCCGGTTATCATTCATGCGCCTTTTTACGGCATTTCTGTCGATCCCTTCTATCAGCAGGTTCAGGAGTTTGTTCTGCTCATTTTCAAGTTTTTGAATTTCCTTTGAGATATGTTCCAGGGCCTTTGCCTGGGATTTCGTTTTTACCCCGACACTCTCCCTGAAGAGGTCTTTCAGGTATTCACTGAAGGTTTCAGAAAACTGTATGGCAGTGACCTCTTTTTCCAGAAGATCGAAGAGGGTCTCCTCCCGTATCGATTTATAGGGCCTGGGGTGTGAATAGTAGATGTAGGTGCCGCTTTTATGGGCGCCATGTTTTTTCTCTCCGGAGAGGGCCCTGCCGGTCTCGGCATTTATCAGCATGCCCTTGAAGAGAAAGTCTTTGCCACTGGGGCCGTATGCCTTTGAGTCCATACGGATAAGGCGGTCCTGGTAATCTTTAAAAGAGAAATAGGAAGGGTGGCTGCCCTTCATTATATCCCCTTTGTACTCAAAGTATCCCGCGTAAAAGGGACTGCGCAGGAGCCTGCTCAGTGTGGTCTTATTCCATTTGTTGCCCCGGACTGTACGGTATCCCCTGGTATTCAGGTCTTGTGCCAGGGTATTAAGGCTTATGTTGTTATTATCAAAGGTATCAAAGACATACTCGATGAATTGTTTTTTTGTTTCATCAATGATGAATTGACGGGATTCCTTATCGAATTTGTATCCCATGGGCGGGTGCGGGTAGGGGGCCCTGCCGTTCTGGATCCGGTACTGATACGAGCTTTTGACTCCCTGGGAAATCTTGCGGCTCCAGTAGGCGGCCATGGCAGCGGTATTGTCGAGAAAGAGTTCTTCTTCTGCAGTTGATTTTTCGTGAAATACAGTGCCCAGCTCATAGAGATGGATGTTGAAATTCATCTGGCGGGCCAGCTTTTTACAGCGGGGCCAGTCAACGTCATTGCGCCCCAGGCGGTCGGTATTTTTAAAAATGATATGCCTGACATCGAATTTAAGGGCAAGGTCGAGCATTTTGTTGAAATTCTTGCGCCCTTCTTTAAAAGCAGATTCAGTACATGAGAAGTTATGTATAATGGCGAGATTGTTTCTCTCAGCGTAGAGAAGAGCATTGTCTGCCTGGTAAGAAAGGCTCTGGCCGGAGGTTGCCTGTTCTTCGGTGCTTACCCGGTCGTAGGAGAATGCGGGTGTCTTGCCTTCGCTTAATGCCTGTTCCATGGCGTCGAGAATCTGTTCATTAAGATGAATGTCCATCAGGGCCTCCTGAATTAATGTTTCAAATATGATAAGTGATCTGATAAAAATCAATTAATTTTTTAAAACCAATCCCCGGCGGCAGTACAAATTATTTATGGAAGAGGTCATAGATATCTTCAATGCCTACATGAAGCTGGGAAAAGATTTTATCATTCTTCATGGCGGGGGAAAAGTGCGGTGGCTCAACAGGCCGGGACTCAACATCCTGGGCTATGAATTGACTGAAGTGATCGGCAGGCCCTGCCTTGATTTTATTCATCCTGACTGCAGGGAGACGATTAAGAAACGAATTTACTATCGACATGACAGAGAAGAGAAAGCCCTGCCCAGGATAGAGACACAGCTTTTAAAGAAAAACGGGGATTTTGTGTGGGTTGAGTTAAATTCAAGGCCTGTTTTACTCGAAGAAAACCGCCTGGTCATCGTAGTGGGGCGGGATATCACCGCCAGGAAGGAGACAGAAGAGCTGCTCATCGAGACGGTGATGGCCCTTTTACCGGGGCGGCTCAGTGAACTGCTGCGTTTGCTTGTCCAGGGAAAAGAATATGGTGAAATAATGCAGGTGATGGACCTTGATATTGAAAACGTTAAGCGCTATCACCGGCGGCTGAATGAGCATCTTGAGAAAAATTTCAATGAAAGGTCCCTGGAGAAAATTCTCAGGCTTTTGAAATAACAGGATTATGTCCCGGACAAATTTTGTCCGGATTTTTTTTATAGGCATTTGTCCTAAAAGTTGACATTTAAAATGAGGTCCATATCGTTAGGTGAAATATAAAGACAGGGACTGGCTATGGATAACACTGAAAAAGATGTCTTACAACAGGAAAAAGAAAAGTTGCGCGATATGGTTGATTTTCTAAAGGAGATAATTGAGAAAATTCAGGAGGAAAAGGAGGAAAATTTAAAAAATTAATATTGACGGGTGGTGTGATTATGGAGTTTTATGTGATTACTAGGTGAATTTTTATTCACATGTGAGAAATTACAGGCAATGGTTGGCAGGAAGATAGAGAATGACAAAGGCTAAGGCAAAAGCAAAAACAAAGAAAAATGATACTCCAAAAGAAGAACCGATAGAAAAACAGCTCTGGAAAGCGGCGGACAAACTAAGAAAGAATATCGATGCCGCGGAATACAAGCATATAGTTCTGGGCCTGATTTTTCTAAAATACATCTCCGACTCAT
>CAZHNW010000009.1:0-11784 GCA_964534225.1 uncultured Leptospirales bacterium
CGTATCCCCACGGAGAGTATCTTTTCCCGAAAACGAAGAAAAAATAAAAAAACCTTATTGACATAAAAGGATCATTGAAAAAAAGTTGCATTTGCAACAATTATCGCTCTACAGTAAAAAGGAAAAGCATGTACAGGGACACCATCAAGTATTTCCCTCAATTCATGAAAAAAATTTTTCATGAACATGATATATCAAGACTGAAACTCAATATCAACAAAACACAGACATACATTCTTATGACTGTTAACGAGAACCCTGGCAGCTCGATGACTGAAATAAGCATAATGACAGGGCTGGAAAAAAGTTCTTTCACACGATCCGTAGATATCCTCGAAAAACAGGGACTGATCAAACGAAATTCCCCGAAAGAGGATCGAAGAAAAATACAACTATCACTCACCGGCAAAGGGAGAAAGGCGGCAACACTGATCCAGGAAGATTTTGACCGCCATTTAAATTCTCTGATAACGCATTTCTCCGAAAATGAAAAAAGCGATTTTCTGAAATCCTTGACTATTCTTTCAGGCTATATTAATAATATACTAACGAGGAAATAAAAATGAGCAGCAAAAAGCAGGAGAACCAGGCGAGTAACGATTTGTTAAAAACCATTAAAGAATGGGTCAAAACGAATAAAAAAGTTTTCTGGAGATACGAAGTCTCATGTTTTTATAAAACATATGTCCTCAGTATCGCCAACCTCCCTGAACCAGAAGAAAGCGATATCCAGGTAGTGCATAATAAAAAACTGCTGAATGATGAGCAAAAAAAGGATCTATGCAAAACAATTGTGAAGGCATGTAAAAAAATGGTGTCCCTGACAGAATCAAAAATCACTGTGCAGATCGATTATGCTGAGGAAAAAGGCGTCATTGCGGCAGTCAAATAAATTTTCAGAAATTTTTCTAAAATATCACTCCCCTGGTACATGACTTTAAAGAAAATGTAATTCACAATCCATATTGATATTTAATGGTAAAAATCACCGGAAGGGGTTCTCTTCCCGCCCAGGGGGGGCGCCTGTAGGTTCCGTCAGTTATTTTTATCGCCTCAATGGCGGTACGGTTGAGAAGTTCATCTCCCGAATCCCTGGCAATCCTGACATTCAGAAAACGGCCTGAAGGGGAAATAACGCAGGAAATTGCCACGTTTCCTATCAAGCCATAGGAGCGTGAACCGGGGAAAGCATACTTGTTCTTCTCGATTTCTTCCCTCAGATAAAAAAGATATTTTTTTATTAATTCATTTTCAGAATAAGAAGAAGCTGAACCGGTACCCTTTTCTGTTTCAAGGGGGACGTTTTTTACCTGTTTTTTTGCCGGCTTCTCATTTTTTTTCACCTGCATCTCAGAGACCATTCTAACCGGCACATAGACGGCATACCCCCCTGCACGGGTAGAAAAATTGAAATCCCCTGCAAGAACAACGAGATGAACAAAACAGGAAACCAGCAAAGCGACAAAGAAGGGACGCTTCTTCACTTCCCCCCCCCTCCCTTCAGGGGCTTTGTTGCAACAACGATATCCTGGAACCCCGCTGAACGGGCGGTATCCATGACAGAGATAAAAATACCAAAGGGAACATTACGATCAGCGCTTACCACGATAGTCTCAATGCGGCCCTTACCGCTCCTGTCCCGCGCCCGGGCAAAAACCTCTTTCAGGCGGTCAAGGCTGACAGCAGCTTCATTGAAAAATATTTCTCCCCTGCTGTTGATAAGAATCTCCCATTTCTGTGCCGGTGCCCGCCGTGAACTTTCCGCTTCAGGAAGGGACAGGTCCATGCCCCTTGTTGTGGCGGCAGCAGTTATCATAAAAAAAATAAGAAGATTAAAAATAATATCAATGAGGGGCATCATGTTTATTTCAGGCCCCTCGTTATTGTTCTGTAGCATCTTAAAGCGTATCATCTGCCGTTCCTTTTTCTTTAGAAAGGGAAATGAGAAAATTACCGTCCTGCTGCATCAGGTAGGCGGTACCGCTGATATGCCTTTTTAAATAATGATGAATTAAAAGAACAGGGATGGCAATGGCCATGCCTGCTGCCGTTGTAATCAGTGCCTCCCATATGCCTCCCGCGAGAACAGCAATATCTGTTACATTGCCTGCCTGTGCCACCCGCGAAAAGACCTTTATCATACCCAGGACCGTTCCCAGGAGCCCCATCAGGGGCAGCACCGAGGCAATGACAGACAGTATACTCAAACGCCGGGTAAGGGTAAAAATAATCATCTCCCCGGTTCGAGAAGCGGCATTTTCCATTTCGGTTTTTTCAGTCTCGCGGAGAATCGATAAAAAATAATCGGCAAAAAGAGCTGCCTCCTCTGTCAGCATCTCTTTTACTTCCCCTGAACTTCCCCCCCTGAAAAGATCAAAGAGGCGTGTGCGTGTCTCACTGCAGGGATACTTTGCCTGGAAAAAAAGAAGGTAAAACTTCTCCAGTATTATCGCAAGGGCTATGACTGAAGCGGCGATAATGGGATACATCATTATTCCGCCCCGTGTGATTAAATCAACCATATGGGTCCTCCAGGGAATTTTTTCACATTTCAAACAACAGCGGATAAAAAACGAAACAGGTTACGAAGCCTTTTCCGCATACCGCTGAAGCATCTCAGGTGAAAATTCTTTTTTGAGATCCTGACCGATGACAATCAAAAATCTCTCTTCGTAACGGGGATCATCATATTCGCTTATCTCGTATCGCCCCGCAACGTATTGTACCACCATGGGCTTTTCGTCTCCCTCGAATGCTACAATTCCCTTTACCCTGAATATCTTTTCAGGCAGACTTTCAAGACTTTGCAGAAAATCTTCCTGGTTTAACGGTTTACTCAAATCAATTTTAACACTGGAAAGAGCATCATTTTCATGAGAATGATGGTCCTCTTCGCCATGACACGCACAGGTGTCATGAGTTTGTTCCTGCAGGGCTCCCCCCCTGTTCATTTCTTCACCCGCTGTCCTGTCGCCATAGATAAGGGAGGGATTGATATTGCCGTATTGGACAGGAACAAGGGGAGCCGATGGATTAACTTCCCTTAACATGGCAGAAACTTCATGATACCGTTGTTCGGTAATCATGTCTTTCTTGTTCAAAAGAATGACATCCGCAACCCTGACCTGGTTAACGGCAACGGAATAATTTTCAATGGATTCTTCAATATTGAGAGCATCAACGATGGTGGTAACCGAATCAAAACGTATCAGTTCCTGAACTTCCCCCAGCTCATCGAGAAGATTCGCGGGATTGGCAAGTCCCGTTGTTTCGAGAATAATATAATCCGGCTGAAACTCTGAAAGGATGCCGTGAATGGCACTCTTGAGATTGCCCACCAGGGAACAGCAGATACACCCCTCGTCGATCTCCGTAACCGCGTAATCCTGGTCGAGAAGCTTTCCGTCAAGGCCCACCTCGCCGATTTCATTCTGAATGACAGCGACAAAGCGGCTCATGCTCACCTGGTATTCGATAAAATTGCGTAAGAATGTCGTTTTTCCTGAACCGAGAAATCCCGTTACCACAATCAGCTCAGGCCTGTTATCAATACCGAGAATCGTTTTATCCACGGCACTGAGATTGCTCATTGATGCAGCCTTCCACCAGGCCTCGTCGGCATATTCAGCCGGCACGTCTTCGCCCTGGTGCCATACAACAATCCCCCGGCCCGGTTCTGCAAAAGTCATGGGGGGAAGTTTTTCATCAGTAAAATTTTTGTCACTGAAAGAAAGAAAAAAATATTCTTTCATGATACCAGGTGATGG
This sequence comes from uncultured Leptospirales bacterium, assembly GCA_964534225.1. Classification (GTDB taxonomy): domain Bacteria; phylum Spirochaetota; class UBA4802; order UBA4802; family UBA5550; genus CAZHNW01. Next base: position 3,768 of record CAZHNW010000009.1, read on the forward strand.
TTCTGCCCGCCTGTCGCCTTCTGCATTGAAAATGATTCTTGTTCCCGGCTCAGAGCCTCTTCTTAAATAGACCGGTACAGTTTCAAGGTTAAAGGTCATTGAAGCCGCCAGTACCCTGAAAAAAGACCAGGCCGTTTCATATGAAGGGAAATCCTGGTCCAGTCCTCCCGGGGGAACGACTTCTACCATCTCTCCATTAGAAGGAAGTAAAATTCCATCACCGGCCACTATCTGCTGCCGGTTAAGAGACTCGAGTCCAAGAGAGAGACAACTTCTATCATCATTAATACCCATGGTGATGACACCCACATCAAACAAATCAGAAAAATCGGGATACTGCAAAAACATTCTTACGCGGTCAAAATAATCAGACCTCTGCGTTTCCATACCCGCCTCAACAGAAAGAAATTCAACGAGCTCTTCATCGGGATGGGGAAAATAACAGAGAATAAAACGCCCCATCATCCCGGGGGAAAGATCTGCTGAACTGTCATGGTAAACACCGAAAATTCCCGGCATGCCGTCAATCTTTGCTGTCCACCCTTCAGTATCAAGGGATGAATCCTTAACACCGCGCCAGCCGATAACATATCTCACCCCCGGTACAAGGTTGGTTCGAACAAAAATATTTCTCAATATCAGCTGAAAACCTGACGCTGAATCAAACTGAGAAAAATCAGGATGAAGATTATCAATTTTCATTTTATCGGCCTTTTTCTCCTTCATTGCGGCGCGCTGTGACCGCTTTTTTCTGTCTCCTTCACCCCCGCCGGGAGATGAAGGAGACAGTCTTTACCGTACTTTAGAATCTAAAAAATTTTCTATGCCTTGAATTCGATAGTATCACCGTTTCCAAGATACGCCTTGTCCTTTGACCGGTATCGTGCGGTACCACGAATAACCGGGTATCCCGCCTGAATAAATTTCTTAGCGCAGAGCACGCCGGTACAGTGGTTACAGCCGACCTTTTCAAAACCATATTTCCCAAGGGAAATGACAAGGTCGTCATACTTGGGATCCCAGTCCTCAAAGGGTGAAATATGAAGCCCCCCGTAGATACCGTAGAGGTTATCATTTTCATACTTGATTTCAGTGTAAGCGGTTTCTGCGAATTTAATGATTCCCTGGTGGCAGCATCCCGTGACGCTGACCAGTCCCTTGTCTTTCACGTTAAAATAAAGGGACTGCTCCCCGTACACGCGGCAGATAATGGGAATGGCGAAAACATAACTTGCCATACCGGGTATCACCTTGTTCAGCCCTGGTTTGATATAATGAACTTTGCCCTGATGACCGGAGTCTTTGATATACTGGCGCCCCTCCTTGTAAAAACCTTCGGGGCAGTATATGGGTATCCGGTTATCATATTTCATGGTTACCGGGAGTCCCCAGTAATGGTCAAAATGTTCATGAGAGATGAAAAGGGCTTCAATTTCCCTGTTCTGCAGCATTTTGTCAATGCCTTCCCTTTTGAAGCATTCATCCATCCACTTATATGACCATCCCGTATCGAGGAGAAACTTTCGTTTCTTACCGCTCATTTCCTCGACTTCTATGAGGGCAGCATAGCCCCCGGCATTCTTGACACTGACACAGTTTTTCTCGATGATGTCCCATGCCGCTTCAAGATTATGGGGGATGTGCTGCTTGATTTTTGCCATCCCTTCCTTGTATGACCCTTTGCCAAGTCCTTTCCCGTTACCAAAGGGAGGCCAGTTGTAGTCATACTGGTTTACAAGAAGTCCGCCTGCTCCCTTAATGTCTCCCATGAGAGTGGCGTTATCAAACCAGCTTGTTTCTGAAATATTGGTCACCTTAACGCTTTTACACACGCCAATGTCGACCTGCTTTCTTTTTACTTTTGCGAAATGAGATTTCCGCCAGGGGGAATAGGAGTAAACACCCATTGCCGCAAGGGCGCCGCCGGCAACTCCCATTGCCGCTCCCTTGAGAAAGTCTCTTCGATTAATATTGTTATTGTCTGACATTTGTTCCCTCCATCATAGTTTTCTTCATTTACCCTTTAGGGATAATGTTTATAACACTGTAGAGAACAGGGAGAAGCCATACCGTGATAAAGTAAAAGGCCACACCTGCGAGAAGCCCCAGGCCAAGACCTTTCTTGAGTGACGGTGTAAATTTAATATCCGCAACATAGGCGGCTTCTTCTTTTTTATCCTCTTCGATTTCTTCAGCCGTCTTTGGCACCATTTTCCATGCAGGCCAGTTGTCCATGAACCAGTGATGGACAAGCCAGATGTTAATAAGCCAGATTGTCGGGATCATGGGAAACTGCTGAGGATGTGAGAATCCCTTCTGGGTGCCGAGAAACATGTGTGATGTTTTATAGTAAAAAATATAAAAAAGCACACCGGCAACAATGGCAATACCTGTTCGAATGAGAACATTCACGGGAAGGCTGAACTTCCTGGGCCAGTTGTTACAGTAGAACTTGATAAAGAGTGCCGGCACCAGGAGGAATATGGCCATTTCACCAACATGCAGCCATCTCCAGTCAGGAGCAAAAGCCCTTCGGGTACCGCGAACAGCAGGCCCCCATGTTAACTCCTGGGCAAAATAGAAAAAGAAATGCATGGCAAAGGCAATGGCAATGATCCCGAAAAAAGCGGTAAACCGACGCAGCCCGTCTCTCTTTATCATAGAGAAGGGATAACGCTCCCAGATTGTCTCTACAAGCCAGACAGACACGGTACAGCACATGATCCATGATACATGAAAATTGCCTGAAACCGTATTGGCAAATTGCTCCCAGTAGGGCGGGGCTATGGAAGTAAAATACTGCCACGGGTGGTAGAGAATCCCCATATGGGGGTGCATGGTGATGAAATAGACAAGGGTACTGAGAAAAAAAGTCACAATGAAAATACTGATCCCCTTGGCAGGCTGCCCCAGTTTCTGCCAGGGTGAACCTTCCATGGCAACAATCCATGAAGGGCTCAGCCATGAGGCAATTGCCGCGAACATGAGACATGCAAGTGCGGCATACTCAATGGCAAAAAACTCTGTGATTCCCGGCAGTTTTGTCAGCTGCTCAGGATTAAAATAGGCAAGCCCGAAATTACCGAGTATGCCCTCGAAAAAGACCTTGATGAGAAGCAGTAGAATTGCTACTGAAATCGAGGTCAGTATCAGTCCCTTTACGAGGGGATGTTTCTTTTCAACCCACTCCCTCTTAAAAGGCCAGTACTCAAAAAGGTAAACCATCCAGATAAGGACTATAAGCCACCAGCGCGTGTACATATACCCGACATAGGGAGTATACATTCTCATAAGGCCGCGCGGATCCTGGAAAATCCACCATGTAGCATAGAAAACAGCCACAGTTAAAAGAAGAGACACTATGGCAGGGATGGGTCCTTTCCACCGCTTAACCAGTTTGCGCTCTTCAAGATAGTTTGATCCAAATCGCTCCATCTCTTCCTCCTTCATATTAAATCTTGCAACAGGATCATCTCCTGTTGATGACTTTCAAATTTTCCCTGATTAAATTTTGCTATGAAGGCCTGTGAGACTCTTTATTTTAGAAACAATACAACGCTCTGTTATTCTAACATTAAAATATTTCTTTTACAAACTTTTCTTTATTAAACAACGCGGAAAAATCGAGACTGCTGTACTGGGTAAAAACCTCGCAAAGTGTCAGAATTATTTCCCGCACGCGGTTTTTCACCTCGGCAACCTCCCGAGCCTGGATGGCGTTCAGGGTTTTTACATAGGTGGCAAATACCCTGTTAAGGGCTTCATCGGGAAGAGCAGAAAGCATTTTCCAGGTATGATGGGTATTGATTTCAAGCTGCCTGAGGGTCATCACAAGCACAGCATTACCTGTAGACTGGGCAAGAACCCTTCTGAATAAATTATCCTGCTTGATAATACTGGAGTAGTCTCTCCTGATAATTGCCTGGCTTAAAACAACAATGATATTAACAAGCTTTTCGATGTCTCCGTCACTGATGCGTGTCATTGCCAGTTCGGCAACTTCAGGTTCAATCATGTAACGGGCTTCAAGCTGATTGGCAACGATTTCAGCACTTTCCCCGTGAGAGCTGTCGCTATTATTCAGTGGAAGTGATTTAACATAACAGCCGCTTCCCTTGCGGATTTCAATAACTTCCCTTTCACGAAGAATTCTCAACGCCTCCCTGACAGTATTACGGCTTGCACTGAAAAGCTCTGCCAGTTTTCTTTCCGCAGGAAGTCGGTCTCCACTCTGATAATTTTGTGAAAAAATATACGTCAGAATCTCTTCGGTCAAGGTGTCAAGTTTTGAATCTGTCATTTGGTCCAACCAATTACTCTATTTACTTCCTTAATAAACCAATAGTAACCAATATTTTATTTTTTTCAAGCAAAAAATAAAATTAATGCTAATAATTAATATTTGGTTGGTCCAATTAGCTGTTTTTCTGGTTTAACTTCCAGGTTTCGAGGCCTCTGAAAAAATAAGGAAAGAGAGCATGGCAGGAAAGGACATTTTCTTCATTAAAAATATTTGTTTTTTCGGAACAAAAGATCAGAACCGTACGCAGTTCCTCTTCCTCAAAAAAGGGATAGGCAAAATAAGACCGCACACCATGGGGAATAAAAAGGGCCCAGTCAATGGGCTTAATACTCCTCATGGTGTCTCCGACAATTATCTGCTGAAGATCGTATTTCAAAATATTTTCAGCAATAGTCCCCTCAAAGGGGAAAGTCTCCCCGAAGGTAAGATTTTCAAAACAGGCGCCGCGGCCGTAGACCTGCACCACTTCTTCTTCCCTGTAGATGTCAGAATAGAGAATCGAATCGGCAAGCCCTTGAATCGGCTGGTGTGTAATCAGCATTGTCAATATCGATGAAAGATCCCCTCCTGCTATTATACGGTTCATTTCCGCGTCAGCCTCAGAAGAGATGACGCGGGAATGCTTTTCATTGAGAAAAAATGTTTCCTTCCCCCTGCCCCCCGAAGACTTTTGAGAAATATTATAAAAGGAAACCCACAAAAAATTTTCCCCCTCATAAACGAGCGGCCGTATCCCTACATCCACACTCACCACAACCCGCTCTGAATCCTGCACTGCCGCTTCCCCGCTCCAGCGCTCATGGAATATTATCTCTTCAAAAACTGAATACTGATACCTGTTAAAATTATCCAGAAACAGGTCTTCGAGATGAAGCTCACACATCTCATCACGGCTTCTTTTAAAAAAAGAAAGAGCCGATTCATTGGCTGCAACTATGTTATGCCCTGAAAAGCTGCATACAACGATGGGATTATCAAACAAACTGACTTTATCCCCTATACCTGACCCCTGGTTATCAATACGCCGTATTATATCAACACTGGCTGTGGCATCAAGAAGGTACCCAAGATAATAGTTGGAGCGATACGGATCAGGGGCCCCCACCAGTTTTATCCAGTGCAGTGATGATCCATGATGCTTAATGCGAACAATAGTAAGAAAAGGTTTCCTCGACTTGATGGCATCAAGAAACCCCTCGAAAAGATAATAATCTTCATCAAGAATCACATTACGGCTGAAACTGGAATTCTGCAGCAGGAGAACAGAATCATCACCAAGACCGGGAATCTTGTAGTTGTTAAGATATTCGATCCTGTTCTGGGCAAGCTCGATCCTCCAGAAAAGACCGGGGATGACATTTATGGCATCCTTCAGTTCTTCATTTGAAAGGTGTTCCGGAGTAACATATCGATCGTCCATTTTCTGCATGTGAAAAAATCTCCATTATTATTCCCCTGCAGATCACGAAAACAGCCCCTGTCAGAAGAAAAATATTTCTCTACTATTGTAACTGTATAACTATGAGCCCCCCTCCCCAGGGGGGCTCATAGTTATACAGTTACACGGTTAAGACACTACATTTATTTACTACTGAATGAATTTTTCAAGATAAAAACAGGTCCTCAGGGCATATTGTACCCGCACCCCTCGTAGGGGCTTACAGGGCCTTCCCGGTCAAGATGTTTCACATCATCATAATAGGGAAAACCGGCGCACATTTTCGGACGATAGGGATGTATGGTGCAGCACCCAAGGCCATTTTCATCAACGGCATAGTGTTTACACCGGTAATGATAGGGAAGGTCTTCATCCGGGTTTTCGAACTTAAAAACGAGCATAGGAAAAATCAGGTATATTTCAGAAAATTTAGGGTCAATCTTTGGTGACTTTAACCAGTACTCGTATGCCTTCTGCAGCATTTCAGGTGATTCCGCCAGTCTTACATCCTGGCAGCAGGTCCCGCAGCGGATACAGTCTCCCATCTTTTACCTCCCGGCGTCCTTTTGCATAAAACAACGTAATCGCAGACAGTCCAATCCCCCTTCGGCAGCATGGCTTATATTCTTGATGAGAACCTCAAGGTATTACGTCCTGCAATAAAAAAGATTGCCAAATCGACGCCGCTACATTATATTGGTTATTTTTATATTCAGGTCGAACCTGATATACTTACACTTTACATCAATCATTATATCGTACTCACACACTGCAACTCTATTTTACCTTAAGGGAGACAAACATGAGCAGACATGACGGATTTTCTGCAGAAGAGCTCTTCACACAAAACACAGGAAGAACCTACAATGACTTCATCATCCTTCCCGGCTATATTGACTTTGCACCTGACGATGTCGTTCTCGAATCACAGCTTACCCGGGACATTGCCCTGAAGAGCCCCCTGGTCTCAAGCCCCATGGACACAGTAACAGAGCATGAGATGGCCATTGGTCTCGCACTCATGGGAGGCATCGGCATCATCCATTACAATAACACGGCGGAACAGCAGGCCGAAGAAATACGCAAGGTCAAACGCTACGAAAACGGCTTTATTACCAATCCCATGGTCCTTTCCCCTGAAAACACCATTGCTGACGTGGACCTGATAAAGGAATCATACGGATTCTCCGGCATTCCGGTTACCGAAAACGGCCGCCTGGGATCAAAAATCATCGGTATCGTCACCAATCGTGACATTGACTTCGAAAGCAACCGCATGAAAAAACTCTCCGAGGTCATGAGCAAAGACCTGGTAACTGCCCCCCAGGGGGTATCTCTTTCCGAGGCCAACCAGATATTGCGTGAATCAAAGAAAGGGAAACTCCCCATTATCAACAGCGAGGGGCACCTGGTCGCCCTTATGAGCCGCAATGATCTGCTGAAAAACAGGGATTATCCCCTTGCTTCAAAGGATGCACAAAAACAGCTCATGGTAGGTGCGGCAATTTCCACGAAAGAGGAGGCCCGCGAGAGACTGACCCTCCTTTTCGAGGCGGGTGTCGATGTGGTCGTCATTGACAGCGCACAGGGGAATTCAATCTACCAGGTCGAAATGATCAAATATATCAAAAAGACCTATCCCGCCCTCCAGATCATCGGGGGCAATGTTGTAACTGAAGAACAGTGTGAAAACCTCATCAAAGCTGGTGTTGACGGCCTGCGAATCGGCATGGGGCCCGGCTCAATCTGCACCACCCAGACAACTATGTCGGTAGGGCGCGCCCAGGGCACCGCCGTTTACCGCACCGCCCGCTATTCACGCAAACACGGCGTCCCCGTCATGGCTGATGGCGGCATCGCTACTATCGGCCACATCTCCAAGGCCCTTGCCCTTGGTTCATCAACGGTTATGATGGGCTCCATGTTTGCCGGCACCCACGAGGCCCCGGGAGAATACTTCTACGAAAACGGCATCCGCCTTAAACGCTACCGCGGCATGGCTTCCGCTGAAGCCCTTGAGGCGGGCGGTTCAAAAAGGTACTTCGCCGAAGATGCCAAGATAATGGTTGCCCAGGGAGTATCCGGGGCGGTTGTCGATAAGGGAAGTTTAACCGATTACATCCCCTACCTGATCCAGGGGCTGAAACATTCCTTCCAGGACATGGGGACACGTGACGTAAAGACCCTGCATGAACGTCTCTATGACGGAACCCTCCGCTTTGAATTCAGGTCGCCGTCAGCACAGCTTGAAGGCCATGTCCACGACATGTATTCAT
>CAZHNW010000009.1:11794-64615 GCA_964534225.1 uncultured Leptospirales bacterium
CATACAAGGAACCAAAATATATGTAAATCCGATCTGGAAATAACAGAAAAAAGAGAGTATATTATATCAAAACAATGAAATTGTAAGAGGAGAAAAATGTCATGACACTGAGAGACCTGATTCTAAAAAACAGAAGCTATCGTCGTTTTCACCAGGATCATGCCATTGACCGCATAACACTCGAAGAACTGGTCGAGCTGGCGCGGCTCACCCCCTCTGCTGCAAACAGGCAGCCCCTTCGCTATATTCTTTCCTGTGAGGCCCCAACGAACCGGGCCATCTTCCCAAACCTGGGATGGGCCGCCTACCTGAAAGACTGGCCCGGCCCTGATGAAGGGGAACGCCCCTCAGCCTACATTGTTATCTGTACCGATACAACAGTTGACAAAAAGGTCATCTGGGGCGACCATAGCATAGCAGCCCTTGCCATTCTTCTCGGTGCCGCAGAAAGGGGTCTGGGGGGATGCATGATAGGTAGTATCGAAACAGAAAACCTCGTAAAAGCCCTTGAAATTCCTGAACGCTACCGGCCCCTGCTCGTTGTAGCCCTGGGCAAACCGAAAGAAGAAATCATTATAGATAATGTGGGGGAAGATGGGAACATCCGCTACTTTCGTGATGACAGGGGAAATCACCACGTACCGAAACGTTCCCTTGATGAAATCATCCTGAACTTTCCCGGGGAATGAAAACCGGCTGACACCCGGCAACTGCCGCTGAATCAATGGCTTCCTGTTTCCATGCCGGCGGGGAGGATTAAACCATTCTTCACAAAACACCGGAAAAAACCATAATGCAACAGGAACGAGATGAACACTACATGGCCCTCGCCATGAAAAAAGCTGAAAAAGCAGCCGCGGAAGATGAAGTCCCCGTGGGCGCCCTTATTGTAAAAGAAGATAAAATAATCGCCGCTGCATCAAACCGCACCCGGCGGGAAAACAACCCCCTTCTCCACGCGGAAATCTGTGCCATTGAAACAGCAACCCGTGCTTTGGCCAATGAACGCCTCACCGGCTGCACCCTCTATGTCACGAAAGAACCCTGTTCCATGTGCGCCGGGGCCATTGTTCACGCCCGCATAGAACGCGTGGTAATTGGAACACGGGACTACCGCTACGGCGCCTGCGGCACCGTACTCTCTGTATGCGGCAATGCCCTGCTCAACCATGTCCCTGATATTGTATTCGGTGTTCTTGAAGAAAAAAATGTCAGGATCCTTAAAAAATTTTTTAAAAAAAAACGAAAATAACATTTCCCCGCCGGCGAAAAAAATCCCCTTCCTTCCCTTGACGCCCTTCATTTCCTGGTGTAGACTAAAAAATATCTGTAAACCAAAAAAAATCGAAAAACAATTCAGGACAGGGAGAAAAGTCCATGACGGGAAAACAGGTTCTAAGCGCTGAGACACAAACCAGGAACGAAATAGAAATAACCGAAGAAGAATGCCGTGAATTCGTCTCATTCATTATAAACGAAGAAATCTTCGGCGTAGACGTTCTGCAGGTGCATGAAATAATAGGCATGACAGATGTGACACCTGTTCCCAATTCCATTTCTTACAGGAAGGGCGTCATAAACATGAGGGGCAATGTTGTTCCCGTGGTGGACATGAGACAAAAATTCGGCCTCCCGGAAATTGACTATACACAGATTACAGTCATAATAATTGTCGAGATAAAGGGAATGTTTATCGGAATGATTGTCGATACCGTTTCAGATGTGGTAAATCTTCCCCTCTCCAGGATCCATGAAAGCCATAAATTCAACACCCAGATAGAATCTGATTTTATACAGGCAATCGGCCAGACAGATGAGGATTTGATTATCATTCTTAATGTAGAAAAAATTCTCGATATAGAGAATTTCGAAAAACAGGCATAAGTAAAGGATCAGGATTTTTTCAGCAGTCCCCTGAACCCCTTCTTCTTCACGTCCCGCGGGCAGGCAACCACCGTATCACCGCTCAAAACCCGGTGCTCGATCTCACTGGTATAGCGGCAGAGCACCGAATCAGAAACATGCTCCACATGATATTCGCATTTTATACATTCATCAATTTTCATATACAATACATCTTACACCATGAAATATGCACTGATTTCCATTAAATTATGTCATATTACTGCGTAAACAAAAAAAACAATAAATAAAAAAGAAAAAGAAAAAAAATTCATTTTCCTGTAACTTCACCGTCATTTTATTACTAATTTAATCGTAACCTTTTGAACGAAAATTTTTTCATGAGCTCCTCCAATTTTTGAAAGAAACCGCGAAACCCTCGCGGTTTCTTTTATATAGAGCCCCAGACCCGGGAAAGAGCCCGGTAACTCTCTTTTGCCTATACACCCGAAAAAAAGTGGCTTGAAAAATATCTCCCCATACACATTTTGTCATCTTAAGAGGCAGATAACAGGTATCTGAAAAGGACAATGAACATCTACAAACCGACAAAGGCCAATATTTCATACGCCGCAAGCATTATCCGCAGCGGCGGCATTGTCTCATTCCCCACGGAAACAGTTTACGGCCTTGGAGCAGACATATTCAACACCGCAGGTATCACTAAAATATTCGAGGCGAAAAACCGCCCCTTTTTCGACCCCCTTATAGCCCATATCGCCGCCCTGTCGCAACTCGCTCTTCTCTCCCCCTGCCATCCACCAATCGTCAATGACCTTGCGAAAAAATTCTGGCCCGGCCCCCTCACCATGGTACTGCCCAAAAGAGAGACCGTACCGGATATTGCCACATCAGGGCTTACCACCATTGCCGTGCGTATGCCTGATCATCCCGTGGCGTGCGCCCTTATCAGGGAAAGCGGCATACCCATAGCCGCCCCCAGCGCCAACCCCTTCGGCTACCTGAGCCCCACCTGTGCCGAACACGTAGCCCGCTCGCTGGGAGAGAGGGTCCCCGTAATTATCGACGGGGGGGCCTGTACCGTGGGTGTTGAATCAACTATCATAAAAGTGGGGGAAGACAAAATAACCCTCCTCCGTCCCGGGGGCATCGCCGCAGAAGAAATCGAGATGATTACCGGACCCCTGGCAGCAAATGACAGTGTCGAGACTAACCCTGAAGCGCCGGGAAACCTTCCCTGGCATTATGCCCCGAAAAAGAGACTCTTCATTGTTTCATCAATAGAAGAGATCAGGGCAGAAGAAATTGCCGGAAGTGAAAAGAACGTTGCTTTTCTGCTTTACAAAAAGAAAAATCCCGCTATACTGCAGAAAATTCCCCGGGAAAATATCACCTTTCTCTCCGAAGACGGCAACCTGGCCGAGGCGGCATCGAATATCTTCTCAGCCCTGCATTATCTTGACAGGCTGCCGGTAAAGGCCATCTTCGCAGAAGAGGTACCCCAAACGGGTCTCGGCATGGCTATAATGGACCGCCTCTTAAAGGCCTCAAAGAAATACATCCATGAGGAGTAAAAGTATGAAGGCACCACAGATTTTCAGAGAAGGCATAAAACGTACCGGATCATTCGCCAACGGTTTTACATCGGTTTTTTCTTCCCTCCGGCTCCTGTCAAAACATAAGGGACTGATTCTCTATTTCATTGTACCCTTTATCCTGAACGTGGCCATCCTCAGCGGCCTCTACTATGCGTCATACAGCTTTATCAAGCCCTGGCTCTACGACCTTATTGAAGGGGGAGGGTGGCTCTTTTCCTTTCTGCGGATTGTTCTCGCACCCGCCCTTTTAATTATCCTTGCTGTTATCACCTCCCTTCTCTATTCGATCGTGGGCAATATCGTTACCGCCCCCTTCAACGACTTTCTCTCCTACAGTATCGAGGTGCGGGAGGCGAACATCAACTTTGATGAACCCTTCTCGTTGAAAGTCATTATCGCCGACATTGTCAGGATGACACTGAATATTGTCAAGATGCTGGGAATCCTTCTGCTCATCAACATTCTCCTTTTTGCACTGAACCTTATTCCCGTACTGGGGAACCTTCTCTACACGGTACTCAGTTTCATGGCGAGCACCTTTTTTCTCGGCTTCCAGTTCTTTGACTTCCCCCTTGAACGCCGCCGCTTTGATTTCGGGGGAAAGCTGAAAATTGCCTGGCGCTTTAAATTCATGACCATGGGACTCGGTACGGGATTCATGCTCACCACCTTTATCCCGATACTCGGTTTTCTCGGCCTCAACATGGCCACCATGGGGGCAACGACCCTCTTCCTGGCGCACATGAGGCCGGCACTCATGCTCAACGCAGATGAACGGGCCGCCATCGGTGACGGGAGTCCATTGTCCTGACTTCCCCCCCTGAAACCGGACCGGTGCCGCTCCCCTTATCATTACGGCGCCGACCGCGGAAGCAGGCCCCGTTCTTAAACACCGGGAATAATCTATGAATAATGAACAGAAAGAAAGACAGGGAGACTTCATCGTCATTGAGGGAATCGACGGCTCCGGCAAATCAACACAGGCCTCACTACTTCACGAAACCTTCACTGAAAAGGGGGCTCCCACACGCCTCCTGGCTGAACCATCTAACGGAAAATGGGGCAGAGAAATACGGCGCATCCTCGGTGGAGAGAAAACACCCCCTGCAGAAGAACTGCTAACCCTTTTTATAAAAGACAGACAAGATGACGTTACACGAAACATAAATCCCGCATTCGACAAAGGTGAGACAGTTATAATGGACAGGTACTTCTATTCCAACGCCGCCTACCAGGGGGCCATGGGGCTCGACTACAGAAGAATTCTGGATGCCAACAGGGACCGAAACTTCCCCCTGCCTGACCATGTCTTTTTCATCGACATACCCGTTGCCGATGCCCTGGCGCGCATTGCCGGGCGCAACCGGGACGGGAAGCGTGACATTTTCGAAAAAGAGGCCTTTCTCGAAAAAGTAAGAAAAATATTTCTTGCCATGAAGAGTGAAGGCATAGTCATAATAGACGGAAGGGGCGCATCCCATGAAATTCACGAATCAATCATGAAGCATCTCACCGGCAGTATTGAATAAATCAGGTCACCTTGAATCCACCGGAGGAAACAACAATGAAAAAGAAAACCACCTTCACCTTCGCCCTGAAAAATCTACTCACATCGATTTTTCTTCTCTTTTTCTTTGCCGCCGGAACAGAATACGCAAAGGCATCCATCTTTGACGCCTACACAGACATGCATTCAGCAAGCCACAGCAGCGCCCCATTTAGCTCACTGCAGAACCCTGTCTTTTCAGATATCGATGAGGGCTCAGCCTTTGCCTACCGCTTCATGATACATGACGGCAGCGACAGTGCCAACCATCTCATGAACATTCGCCTCATGGGCCTCTCTTTTACCTACGGCTACTTCGCCGATGCCCGGGGCTTTACCGCACAGGCGGCAGAGTCACCGGCACACTTTTTCAATATCAATAAGGGCTTCTTCCTGGGCAACATCATCGGTTTCGGCCTGGGCTATTCATTTTCGAAAAGTGACCAGGCAACCCTTGACAACTATCGCGCCTGGTCTTTCGGTTTTCTCCTGCGCCCCCTCCCCTTTCTCTCCTTCGGCATAGCCTTCAATGACGTGGGGGCTAAAATCGGCGGCGTCTCTCTTCCCCACCGGGAGACCTACTCCCTTTCCCTGCGCCCCCTCACGGACCGGGTGACCCTCTCCCTCGACATGGTGCGCGAAGGTGGAGAATCCTTCGGTGACATGGATTATATTATCGGGGGGGAAGTCAGACTTCCCCGTGATATTTCACTTTTCTACAAAACCGACACAAACTGGAACATGCGCTTCGGCATCGCCCTGCCCCTCTACTTCAGGGGCCCCCGCAGCTCAACACTGGTCACGGACTATTACCGTACCGCCGGTTCTCCCGCGAAAAATGAAATCAACTCCCTGGGCTTTTCCTTTCCCCTCAGCCACTATTCAAAGGGGATTCCCATCAGGAGAAAAGACACACTCTTGACACTGCGCCTCAACCGCAAAGTCGAAGAAATCGAACAGGACGGCCTGTTCACGCGCAGAAAAATCTTTTTTACCGAAATTATTCAGGGTCTGCGCAGGGGACTGAGGGATGAAAATATTACCGGCCTTCTCCTCCACATCGAAGCCGACAGCTTCGGTTTTGCACAGGTACAGGAATTGCGCCGGGAGATGAAAAAATACCGCAGGGCAGGCAAAAAGGTCTACGCCATCATGTACCACGCGGGAAACAGGGAGTACTACCTCGCATCGGCAGCAGACCGCATCTACTTTACCCCCAACAGTCCCTTTAAACTGACCGCCCTTGCGGCACGGGTCTACTTTTTTAAGGACCTGATGACAAAGGCGGGCATTGAGTTCGAGGAAATACGCCGCGGCGCCTGGAAATCAGCCAATGAATCCTTTACCCGATCACACCTTTCAGAAGAGGCACGAAACAACCTGACATCCCTTCTCACGAACCTGAACGGGCAGTACCTGCGTGACATCATGGCTGACCGGAAACTTTCCCAAAAAACCATCGACAGACTCCTCGCAGAGGGTACCGTCACCCCGAAAGAGGCCCGCAGGAGGGGATTCATTGACCGGGTCATGTACGAAAGAGAAGCGCGAAAAGAAATATCCGACAGTATCACCACGATACGCCTGAGCACCTACATGACAGAAAAAGAAAAACGGCACCGCTGGGGCCTTGCACCCGCCATAGCTGTTGTCCATGTCACCGGGAGCATCATTCGCGGAAAAAGTTCAGGCAGGGGATTCTCTAATGCCACGGGCGATAAAACCTACCGCAGCGACCTGCGTGCCGCCTTCGGTAATCCCGCCGTAAAAGCTGTGATCATACGCATCGATTCAGGGGGAGGCTCAGCATCCGCCTCTGACTACATGCTCAAAGATCTCAAGGACTTGAAGAAAAAAACCGGTAAGCCCGTTATCTTCAGTTTTGGTAATGTTGCCGCTTCCGGGGGCTATTACATTGCCGCCACGGGTGACCCCCTCTTTGCCAGCCCCGGTACCATCACCGGTTCCATCGGTGTTATTTCAGGCAAACTTTCACTGGCGGGACTTTACAAAAAACTCGGCATCAACAAAGACGTTATCAAGCTGAGCGAATTTGCCGACATCTACGACGAATCTCGCAAACTCACGGAAAGAGAGAGAAAGGTTCTGCAAAAGGGAGTCGACTTCATCTACGACCGCTTTACCGGCGTGGTCATGAAGGCGCGCCAGCTCAGCGATAAAGAAATTTCCTCGCGGGCAGAGGGAAGGGTCTTTACAGGATCCCAGGCGCGAAAAAAGAAACTCACTGATCACACCGGCGGCCTGGCCGCGGCACTGGAGATGGCGCGCATGAAGGCCCGGGTCCCTGAAGACTGCCGCCTGCTCATCTATCCCGGCAGCGATGCCCGCCTGCGTGAAATGTTCGAAACAGAAGACATTAAAATGATACGCCGTCTTTACAAAACACTTTTCAGGCATTTCGATGCCGCCGCCTTTTCAGGGGAGAGGTATCTGTTTCGCATTCCCTGGCGTATCGAGGTGCGCTGAAGATGAACAGGCCCCTGCTGCAAAACGGAAAGGAAAACCTTGCCCTGAAGATGAACAGCCTCGGGGCACAGCAGATACCCTTTCTTTTTGCCATCAGTTACGACGTCACCACGGGCTTTGCCATTCCCCTCCATGAGGTGCCCTCCTCCATTGCATGGAACATCAACGGATCCGGTAATGTCAAAAGCACAGTGGGGGGAAGTAAAGGCACCTTTGACAGCATCAAACCCGTTGCCCTTGAAAAATACCGTGCCGCCTTTGACAACCTCATCGAAGAGGTCCACAGGGGCAACACCTACGTGGCAAACCTCACCTTCCCGACTGAAGTTGAATGCCCCCTTTCCCTCAGGGAAATTTTCTGCCGCGCCCGGGCCCCTTTCAAACTTCTCGTTGATGAAAACTTTACCACCTTCTCTCCCGAAGGCTTTATAAAAATAAGAGGCAACCGTATAGAAACCTTTCCCATGAAGGGAACCATTGACGCCTGCATCACCGGGGCGAAAGAGAAGATACTCGCCGATGAAAAGGAAATGGCGGAACACGTCATGATCGTGGACCTTCTTCGCAACGACCTTTCCATGGTTTCCCGGCAGGTAAAGGTTGAGAGTTTCCGTTATATTGAGCGTATTAATGCGGGGACATCCCCCCTCCTCCAGGTAAGTTCACGCATCGCCGGCAGGCTCGAAACGGGATGGCAGAGCCGGGTGGGGACCATCATCACCACCCTGCTGCCGGCGGGATCTATAACAGGAGCCCCCAAGAGAAGTACCGTGGAGATTCTCTCCCGCCTCGAAGCGGTTCCCCGCGGTTTCTACACCGGCATCTTCGGCTGTTTTACCGGCAACGGCCTTGAGAGTGCCGTTATGATCAGGTTCATCACCAGAAAAAACGGGCACCTCTTTTTTCACAGCGGCGGGGGCATTACCATTGACAGTAACGCGGAAAAAGAATACGAAGAAATGCTCAGAAAGATTTATCTTCCTTTTTAAGATACAAAATTTTCTGATTACAGGCACACTGCACCGGTAATCATTTTTTTCATCGAGGTAGAATGCACAACTGTCTTGTCGAAACCATGAGGGTAGAAAACTCCTCACTCTGCCATGTATTTTATCACAACCAGCGCATGAACCAGAGCCGGAAAATACTTTTCGGTGCCGCCGAAAATATCGACCTGGAAAAATGCATTACCGTTATTCCGGCGGGAACCCATAAATGCCGCGTACTCTACCGTGCGGGGATCGAGGCGGTTCACTTCCTTCCCCCCCTGAAAAAAGAACGCAGATCTTTTCGTTTTATAAAGGGGGAAGTCGACTATTCCTTTAAATATGCTGACCGCGGGGCAATCGATGATCTCTTTGCACGGAGGGGCAGCGCAGATGATATCATCATAATCCGTGACGGCCTGGTCACTGACGCCTCATCATCGAACCTTGCCTTTTTTGACGGGAAAAACTGGATCACCCCCGCCGCACCCCTTTTAGAGGGAACCACGCGGCAGCGCCTCATTGACCAGGGCCTGATAAAAACAGGAAAAATCACCCCCGCGCAGGCAGCGTCATGCAAAGGCATTGCCCTGATGAACGCAATGATTGACTTTCATGTAGTAGAAAATCCTGTTTATTTCGATTGACAAAAGAAACATAAAAGTTCTATTATTAGAGACGCAGAAATCAACTCAATCGGGAAATCACATGAAGGTACTCATCGTCAACAACACCCCCTCAGCCTTTAAGGCAATAAACCAGTCACTGGGAGACTCGAAGGTAAAGTTTATCCTTAACGAAAAGGAAAGTGATGCCATTGAAGACATCAAAATCGAAAAACCGCAGATTGTCCTCATCAACTGGAATGGCAAAGATATCGATGCCCTTGATACCTGCAAAAAAATCAGGCGGCTGAAACCCGGCCACTATATCTATGTTCTCGTCATTGCCGCGCGTGAAAAAAACGCGGAAATGGGGCGCATCATCGCCGCCGGGGCCGATGATTTCATCTTCAAACCCTTTGGCAAGGGAGACCTGAGCCTGCGTGTCAACGTTGCCCGCAAGGCCATCAAACGTGAAGAAGCCCTGATGAAATCTAAAAAGAAACTGATGAAGCTCGCCAAGGAAGATCCCATCACCGGTCTCCTCAACAGGCGCGCCCTTCTTGACGATTCCCTGAATGAAATAAGACGAGCCTCCCGCGACAGCAAATATACATCCGCTCTCATGGTCAGCCTGGAAAACCTTAATACCTTTATCGAAACAGAGGGGCACCTGAAGAGCAACGCCCTTCTTTTTGAATTCAGCAAGTACCTGAAGAAAGTCTGCCGCGGCTATGACAAGCTCGGCCGCTTCAACATTACCCGGTTCCTGATTATCCTTCCCAATACCAGGGTAGAACAGGCTGAAAAACTGGGACACCGAATACTTGAAGGCATCCAGAACGGGATTCCCGTAAAGGATGAAAGGATTGAGATCGATTCTGTTATAGGCATCTCTCAACTTTCACCTGAAGAGGCCGCCAGCAGGCCCGGCGTCGACGACGTGCTCGCCAATGATATACATCTTGATTCACTGATAAAACGTGTAGAAGGGGCTACGGATGAAGCAGTGGACAGCAAAAACGCAATTGTCATCTACCGCTGAGATCATTCAGGAAGTTTAATCTTTTCTCCCAGGAAATAGGGTTCTGTTCCAATGATGTAAAGATCAAGAAAGGCCCTGGCACGGGCGAAAACCTCCCTGATCCGCGTGGCAATGGATGCAGAAGGGGCAACATCGCGGGCATTAAAACCGATGACATCAAACCCGTAATGGCCTGCGATAAAAAGGGCCCTCTCGTTATGAAATTTTTGAGAAACCACGGTAAAACGTTCCTGGCCGAAAATCCGGTTGCAGCGCACCACTGAATCAAGGGTACGAAAGCCCGCGAAATCAAGGTATATTGCCGATGAGGGTACCCCCTTTTTTTTCAGGAATTCTTTCATGATCTTCGGTTCATTATAGCTGTGACGCCGATTGTCACCACTGGCCACGATATAGCGAATCTTTTCCGCACGATAGAGGGCTGCAGCAGCGTTCATGCGATAAACAAAAAAAGGATTCAGGCTCCCTTCCTTCAGGTACTTGCTTGTCCCGAGAAGGAGTCCCACCTTTCTGGTGGGAACATCCTCTATGCTTTCATAGAGTCTCTTTTCCGCCGCAACAGATACGATGCAGTCACCCGTAAAAAGAAGGATACCGGTAAGCAGCACAGGCAAAAACAGAACCGCTGCAAAAAATGTCTTTTTTCTTTTCATAGTGATAGATAATCCGAAGGAATACTGAACAAGTATAAAAATAAGGGAGATGAGTCAAGATTTTTGTGGCAGCTTTATGGTATTTTTAAAATGAAGTCAAAAAAACTGTAAAGATTCCATGCCGCCGATTCACCGGTGATACCACCGGATCCGGTCGGCACAGAACCTCTGTTTATTGAGAGGGATATCAGCCGATAGCTTCTTTTCCACGTTCTCCTGTTCGTATACGAATACAGTTATCAAGGTCCATGACAAAAATTTTCCCGTCACCGATCTCTCCCTCGAATGCACCCTTTGTTATTGCCTCAATGGTCTTTTCAAGAAATTCATCGTTAACGGCAATTTCAATTTTTATCTTACGAAGAAGATTATCCACCTCTTTAACACCTCGATAAATCTCGGTGACACCCTTCTGTCGACCACACCCGAGTGCATCGACAACGGTCATGAGATGTACTTCAGCTTTTTCAAGTTCTTCTTTTACATCTTCCAGTTTATGGGGTCGTATTACTGCAATTACATATTTCATTTCAACCTCCTCATTTTTTGTCAGTCTACCAGGGTATAACCGGTCTCCTGATGCTGAGTCAGGTCAAGACCGATATTTTCCTCCCGCCTGTCAACACGCAGGCCCACCAGTTTATCGACTATTTTAAAAAGTATAAAGGTACCCACTGCGGAAATGCCTATAGCCACAATAACGGAAAGAAACTGTATCCAGAGCTGTTTCGGGTTACCGTAAATCAGGCCGTCAGTCCCGCCGATGGATTTACTGGCCAAAAGACCCGTGGCAAGGGCACCGAATATTCCGGCGATGCCGTGGACACCAAAAACATCCAGAGAGTCATCATAGCCGAATTTTTCTTTCACGTACATGACAAAAATAAAACCAAAAATCGAGCCGCCGATACCGATAGCGATTGCCGCCATGGGTTTCACAAAACCCGCTGCAGGCGTAATGGCAACCAGTCCTGCCACCACCCCGGTAATAACACCAAGGAGTGTCGGTTTTTCATTTATAATCCAGTCAAGAGCCATCCACGTTACCGCAGCAGCAGCTGCAGCCGTATTGGTATTAAGAAAAGCGGATATTGTCTGGTTGTTTACTCCAAGGGCGCTGCCTGCATTAAAACCGAACCATCCGAACCAGAGAAATCCCGCTCCCAGAACAGAAAAGGGAAGATTATGCGGTGAACTTGAAATACCCGTACCATTCCTTTTACCCAGCATCAAGGCAAAAACCAGGGCTGAAACTCCAGCGGTAATATGAATGACCGTACCCCCTGCAAAATCAAGAGCGCCAAGATCGGCAAGCCATCCGCCTTTACCCCAGACCCAGTGCGCCATGGGGTCGTAGATAAAGGTCGACCAGAGAAGGACAAAAATCAAAAACCCGGAAAATTTAATCCTTTCGGCAAAAGCGCCGACGATCAATGCCGGTGTAATAACGGCAAACATCATCTGAAACATCATAAAAAGCTGATGAGGGATTGTCTGCCCATCAAGGGGTTTCAGTGTCACCCCGGCCAGACCGGCGTAATCAAGATTTCCAATGACCCCTCCCACGTCAGGACCAAAGGCAAGACTGTACCCAAAGAGAACCCACTGCAGAGAGATGACAGCAAGGATAATCATTGACTGCATTAAAACAGAAAGAACATTTTTTTTTCGCACGAGCCCGCCGTAAAAGAAGGCAAGGGTCGGCGTCATAATCATAACAAGCGCTGTTGCAACAAGCATCCAGGCAGTGTCTGTGTAATTGACCATGAAGAGCCTCCAGCAGAAATGTGATATCACTGAAGCTACAGCCATACAGAAAGTTCGTCAAGGGGGCGTTACAAATAACAGCAGATTGACTGCCCTATTTAACAAATGTGTAACAAACAAGGTTTTACAGAACAATTATGTAACACTGTCGTAATATTTCACATAACGTTATCCGTGGCATATTAAATCCATGTTACATTTAAATATCAATTCCTGTGACTATTCCTAAACATAAAATTTAGTAAAAATATACAATTGTGGCATTAAATGCTAATTCCCACGGGGAACTTCATGATAAAAATTTATTGTGTTTTTAATATTATTTTTTATAATCAATCATCAGATTCAAAAATTTAATTTTAGAGAATTTTACAACCCTTGTATCGTCATGAAAAATTTTAAAATTAGACTCCCCTTTTACATGCTTATTATTTTTCTTGCAGTGAACAGCGGTTCATGCCGAAAAAATATGAGAGATAAATATTCACTGCCTGCTGCCGAGGCACGCCGAATCCTGCTCATGGCAAATAAAAAGCAGTGGAACCATTTCTCTGTAAAATATAACATCACATATACACGAGATATCAGCAGGCAATACCTGTTGAAACATGGCAGCCCCCTGGATCCGACAGCAAAAGAAATCGAAAAGGGATGGTTTCGCGTGACACGGGGCTTTCAGTTAAAAAAAATAAAGCTGATCGATGAAAGAAAAGAAAAAAACAATTTCTACGTGAAACTGAAACTCTTCTACAAAGACGGAGAAAACAGAACCCGGACATTTATCATGCGCCCCATCACAAAAAACGAGTGGAGGATAATGATCCCTGTCCCTTCTCCCGAAGTAAAAGAACACTGAGCGTTAACGCAAAAAAACTCCCGGTGAAGAGATCAATCAGGAACACGACGCACGGTGACGGGCCGCGTTGTGACACTGCCGGTGCCAGGGGATATCATCAGCAGATGATATCTGCCGCAGCCATAGAGAGTGTTCCCTTTTGATCTCAGCCATTTCTTCCCAGAGGTCGCGGTTTTTGACCGGCCTGTTGAGGGCGGTGATAAAACCGTTGCACACCCAGTTCTCGAGCCAGTGTTCTGTCCCCTGTATGACATACCTGCTGTCACTGAAAAGAACCACAGGCAAAGAAGAATTCACCTTTTTAATTCCTTCTATGGCCGCCTTCAGTTCCATGCGGTTGCTCGAACTGTCCGGCTCAGAGCCTGAAAATAAAGTGAGCCCGTCGTGGTAAAGAATGACAGCAGCCCATCCCCCCTGTCCGCCGACAGAACAACTTCCGTCAGTATAGATTGAAGCCGCTCCGGGAGGCACAGGGCGCAGCGATCTTTTTGCATGAACAGTAAAGGGTATGGAAAGGGCATCTTTTTCATCGACACGTGAGGCAGTAGAAAGAACCTTTTCCAGGCGGGGCATGTTCTCCCTGAGATACGAAAGAAAGGAGGCAGCGGGAAAATCAAACTGCAGCAGGCCTGATTCACCTTCGTAAAAAAGGGTCTGAACTTCCCCCTGCCATGGGCCTTTTGAAAGTGATGTTATAGAGTAACGTTCCCGTGAAGAGCCGTGGCGTGAAAGGAGAAAAAGGGGCGGGTCATTCTTCATTGTGCCGGTTCCTGACAAGAAAATCAGCAATGAGAAATGCCATTTCCAGGCTCTGGCTGTAATTGAGACGGGGATCACAGTAACTCTGGTAGTTCAAATCAAGGTCATCATCGGTGAGAAGGGCAGCACCGCCGACACACTCGGTAACATTATCTCCCGTCAGTTCAAAGTGAACACCCCCCAGGGTGGTCCCTTCGGCCTGGTGGATTTCAGCGGCGCTGTGCAGTTCTTTCATTATCGAGGAGAAATCCCGTGTCTTGCGCTCCCCGGCCCTGATGATGTTCCCGTGCATGGGGTCACAGCTCCAGGTCACGGGAACACCCGCCCTCTTTACCGCACGAAGCAGGGGGGGAAGTTTTTCTTCAACCTTCTTTGCACCCATGCGTGTTATTATGGTCAGGCGTCCCTTTTCAGCCCCGGGATTGATGGTCTCTGCAAGGCGTATAAGGTCATCTGCCTTTATATTCGGCCCCGCCTTGATCCCCACGGGGTTGGCGATGCCGCGGAAGTATTCAACATGGGCACCGTCAAGGGTCCGGGTCCGGTCACCTATCCAGAGAAAGTGTGCCCCCATATTATAGTCTTTCTCCCGTGACGGGTCGAACCGTGTCAGGGCCTCCTCGTAGGGAAGGAGAAGCCCCTCGTGAGAGATAAAAAAATCAACAGACCCCAGGGACTCGTTTTTAAGGCCCCCGAAGGATTCCATGAAATTGATGGCATCAAGAATTCTCCCTGCCATTTCACGGTACCGCTCCCACTGGGGGGTATTGCGAAAACCTTCAAGGTCCCATGCCAGGGGATGGTGAAGGTCAGCAAAGCCCCCCTTGATCATGGCCCTGATATAATTCAATGTTGCCACGGAACTATGGTAGGCCTGAAGAAGGCGGTCAGGGTCCGGTTCCCTCATCTCTGGCACCGGGTCAAAGGCATTGACACTGTCACCACGGTAAACGGGAAGTTTTTCTCCCGCAACCGCTTCGAAGTCTCCTGAACGGGGCTTCGCGTACTGTCCCGCGATCCTGCCAAGACGAACAACAGGCCGGCGCGCGCCGTAGGTGAGGATCACGCTCATCTGAAGAAGGATTTTTATTTTATCGGTGATGGCCTTTTCGTTGCAGTCGATAAATCGTTCCGCGCAATCGCCCCCCTGAAGAATAAATGTTTTTCCTTCAGAGGCGGCGGCGACCTGGCTCTTCAGGTTTTCTATTTCACCGGGTGAGACAATGGGGGGTAAAAGGGCTATGCGCCGCAGTACCGCGTCGCATTTTTCATGGTCGCGGTAGTGCGGCTGCTGCTGAGCTTTAAAATGCCGCCAGCTATCCTTTTTCCAGGCTGCACGGGTCATGCCCTTCTACTTTTTCGTCTTCTTTTTAGCTGTTTTCTTCGCGGTCTTCTTTACTGACTTTTTTATTGACTTCTTCGCTGTCTTTTTTGCGGCCTTTTTAGAAGATACCTTTTTACCGGCAGTCTTTTTGGCGGTTTTCTTAGCTGCCTTCTTCGCGGTGCCTTTCTTTGCCGCTTTCTTTGGAGACTTTTTGGCTGTCTTTTTGACAGTTTTCTTTGCCGCACCTTTTTTCTTCGGGGCTGACTTTGTACCGCCCATATGTTTAAGAATCCAGGCGGTTACGGCATCAAGAACCTTTTTCTTTTCTTCTTCGACTTCGTTCATTGTCTCATGATAGAGGCCTTCAAAAATGTAGAACTCCTTGTCCGCAGATGTCGCCTTTTCATACACTTCACGGCTTCCGTCGACGCTGCAGATAGGATCCGCACTTCCATGAAAAACAAGAAGGGGCATGGTCAACTCAGCAGCACGGTTAAGACATTCTTCTCCCGCTGCCATGAATTCGGTTGCAAAACGTGCAGAGACACGGTCATGCACCAGGGGATCATTTTCATAAACATCTATTACATCTGCATCATGTGAAAGTCCCTTTACATCGAGTCCATTGCCAAAAGCGAGTTTCGGCGCCACTTTGGAAAAAACCTTTGCTACAGCGATAAGTGCGGAAGACACCGGGGTGGCGGGAACATACCCCCCTGATGAAAGAACCAGGGCGTTGATATCAGAACCATTTTCAATGGCGAACCTGCAGGCGATTACACCGCCAAGGCTGTGCCCCAGCATTATAACGGGAAGGGAATCATTCTGGTCTTTAACAAGATTGACAAAGTGCTTCAGGTCATTAATATAGTCTGAGAATGAATCAATGTGCCCCCTTTTGCCTTTTGACCTTCCGTGGCCGCGGTGATCAAGGGCGTAGATAGAAACCTTTTTTTTCTCAAGGGCCCTGATGATGTTTTCATAACGGCCTGAATGTTCCCCGAGTCCGTGCACAACAATCAGGATACCACGGGGATTATCAACAGTCCAGTTCTGAAAGAAAATTTCATTCGCACCGGAACCGATAAAGGTTCCCTTATCGTGCTTATAAGAATCCATAAATATACTCCTCTATAAATCTTTTTATCCTCCCACAGGGGACATCTGTCCCGAAGACCTGCGGGTAGTGGCAGAAGAATAGTGCCGGTTAATTCAATAGTATATAGCCCGGGCGGCATGTCCATAAAAAAATTTCTTAAAGAGATGAAAGTCCCCTTCTGTCAGAATTTTTTTTATTTTTTGCTGATTGAAACAAGGGGTACAGGCTTTCCATAGTAACGAACCGGCACCAGGGGGGCATCGCTGCCGAACCGTTTATGCCTCACCGTTGCCGACTGGGGATAAAAACTGATATAAGCGTCATGATAATAACGCGCGCGGCGATGCAGACCCAGGCGGGAAAATCCCCGGTAAAGATCGTGATAAAGGCTGCCCGCACCTGAACCCGTCTGCTCCATGGAATGCGCCGCGGAGAGCATAAGCAGGGCGCGGCGAACATCCTTTCCCGTGTTAAGAAGATAACGGCCCCGCCGTACCAGGGAGTCGTAATCCCCCTTTGCGATGGCCACGGTAAAGCTTGTCTGCAGAACCATGCTGCTGTTGCCGCAGCGGTTTCTGAAAGAAAAGCGAATGCGGTGCCCGCCGGGATAGAGTTTTTTCCCGTATAAAAGACGATACCGGCCGGGCCCGGCGGGGCGGTATCTGACAGGCACATCATCCAGTGTTACATGAAGGCTCCCCGGTGCCGCGCCCGGAGTGGGACAGTCACTTTTGATCTTTATATAAATGGAAGGATTTTTTTCTGTCAGCATCTTTGCCAGGTATGATGAATTACTCACGGGAGAGGTTACTTCCACCACCGCGGAGGGAAGTCCGTGACGAAAATACCGTGAAAGGGCCTTAAAGTATGCCTCCGCCTCACGAACATTGTAGTTGATGTCAACCAGGCGCCGCGCGTGTTTTTCTTCGCTGAAAAATCCCCCTTCACCGATGATGCCGGGACAGATATCCGCTGTTTTGCGAAGGATGCGTGTTCCCGTTTCACGAAAAACAGAAAAGTCTGAAATGACTTCCCCCCTTTCATCCATGATACGGTGAAACTCCTTCTGGAGGATAAGGGCAAAATCGAAACTTGCGGGACGGCGGTAACGGCTTCCCCATATCAGCACCGAGGGATAGTTGACACGGTCGCAGCGCCGGGGTGAACCGTTATGGTGAATGCTCACCAGTATGTCAGGTTTTATTCTGCGCGCCATGGCCACCCGTTTTTCAAGATCAACATCCGGGGGAGAGGTACGGCTCATGGTAACTTCCGCGCCGGCACGGGTCAGCATGTCCCGGAGAATGTGGGCCACGCGCAGGTTCACCGCCTCTTCGGTAACACCATGGGGCCCTTCTCTGAACCGGTCGCCCCCCGGCTTTGTGCCGTGGCCGGGATCTATAAAGATTTTTCTCTTTGCAAGCCAGGGGTGTTTTGCGCAGTCCATGGCGCCGCTGTAGTGAGGGTAGCTGCGGAAGAGGGAACTTCCTTCCCCGCATGAAAAAAGAAATAAGCCGAGGAAAATAAAAGTTAGAATTTCAAAGTACCTGTATCGGCCCATGGGCCCTCCCTTCGATAAACTGCCGTACATAAGGATTGTCCGCATCCTGCACCTCCCCGGGGGTGCCTTCGAAAATAATCTTTCCCTCGTAGAGCATGGCGACACGGTCAGCAATACGGTAGGCGGATTTCATGTCATGGGTCACCACGAGGGAGGTGATGCCGTGTTTCTCGCGCATCTTGAGAATCAGGCGGTCAACGGCGCCGCCGGTTATGGGATCGACCCCGGTGGTGGGCTCATCGTAGAGCATGATCTCCGGCCTGATGGCAATGGCCCGGGCAAGCCCCACGCGTTTCTGCATACCCCCGGAAAGCTCCGAGGGCCGCTTCGTTTCGATACCACGCAGCCCCACCTCCTCGAGAAGCTCAGGCACCCTGCGGGAAATCTCCTCTTCGGGCACATCCTTGCGGCGCATCCCGAAGGCAATATTGTCATAGATATTCATAGAATCAAAAAGGGCCGCCCCCTGGAAAAGAATGCAGTACTTTTTCTGAATACGGATTTTTTCGTCTTCATTGGCGGTAGTAAAATTTACATCATCAACAAAGATCTCTCCCGCGTCAGGGGTAAGAATCCCCACCAGGTGTTTCATCACCACGGATTTCCCCGTGCCGGATTTACCAATGATGCAGAGGACCTCGCCCTCGTAGACAGAAAGGTCAAGGCCGTTAAGAATGACCTTTGGCCCGAATGCCTTGTGAAGTCCCTGTATGCGTATTTTTTCTTTTCTTTCCATTTCTTTCTCGAATATTTCTCCCTGCCTGGTATAAGCAAAGCAGCAGAAAATGTTTTCGTCAAGTCTTTTGAGGGGGAAGTTTACCCCCTGCTGAGCATTTATTTCCCGCTGACAGGGCCGGCTCAGAGCCTCCATCCCTGGAGGCTCTGAGCCGTGACGGAGAATGTCCTGAAAATCCCGGCCGGTACATTTTTGTACCGAAAAAGTCCCTTCTCTGCCACTATGAGCCAGTCCAGAATTACCTTTCCCCTGCTTTTTTCAGGCATTTTACGATTTGGAACAAAAATGTATCAAATTTTAAATTTGATACATTTTTGTTCTTTTACTGCCCATTCTCCGGGCTCAGAGCCGGAGGCTCTGAGCCCGTGCCAGGTTTTCCCATGATAAAACAAAAGCATGAAGTCCAAAAGATGAACAAAAAAGTTCGCTGTACAGCAAAAACAGGAAAATACCCTCATTTTTGAAAAAAATTTTTTATTTTTGCCCCTTTCACCAGCTCTGGCACGGATCATGCGATCTATAGCAGCATAAGCAGATAATGCAAAAAAGTAAAAGGAGGACATACAGGTGTTATCACGTAAAAAGCTCATCGTTACAGCACTTATGGTAATATCTCTTGCCCCGGCACTCTTTGCTGAAGAGGCGGCGGCTGCAGCGGTAAAGCCCATCAATGTTGTCTGGACACTGATCGCGGCATTTCTCGTCTTTTTCATGCAGGCAGGCTTTGCCATGGTTGAAACGGGTTTTACCCGTGCCAAAAACGCAGGAAATATCATCATGAAAAATCTGATGGATTTCTCCGTCGGGTCCCTGGCCTTTTTTATCATCGGCTTTGGCCTCATGTACGGCGACTCCATCGCGGGTTTCCTGGGAGGGAGCAAGTTTTTTCTCAGCTCTGCAGATCCCTCTAAGGCGACAGGACTCTGGGAGTATACCTACTGGCTCTTTCAGGCGGTCTTTGCTGCAACAGCGGCGACCATTGTTTCCGGTGGTATGGCAGAGAGGACAAAATTCACCTCTTACATGCTCTACAGCCTGGTCATTACCGCGGTAATCTATCCCATCTCCGGGCACTGGATTTGGGGAGGGGGATGGCTGTCGAAACTCGGTTTCGTCGACTTTGCCGGTTCTACTGTCGTACACTCCGTTGGCGGATGGGCCGCCCTTATGGGAGCACTCATGCTTGGGCCCCGTATCGGCAAATACAGCCCTGACGGAAGTCCCCGGGCTATTCCTGGACACAACATACCCCTGGCGGCACTGGGTGTTTTTATCCTCTGGTTCGGATGGTTCGGTTTCAACCCGGGCAGTACCGTAGCGGGTGACAATCTCTCCATCGGTTTCATTGCCGTTAACACGAACCTTGCTGCCGCAGCCGGTGCTGTCGTGGCAATGTTTACCGTATGGATCAAATCTGGCAAACCTGATGTATCCATGAGCCTCAACGGCGCCCTTGCAGGCCTGGTAGGAATCACCGCAGGCTGTGCATCAGTATCACCCATCAGTGCCATCATCATCGGAGCTGTTGCGGGACTGGTTGTGGTCTTTTCAGTAGAATTTCTCGATTTCAAACTGAAAATCGATGACCCCGTTGGTGCTGTTTCCGTTCATGGTGTGGCAGGTGCCCTGGGCACAATCCTGGTGGGACTTTTCGCAGACGCCAGGTTTGCCGGAGAAGGAATTAACGGTCTCTTCTACGGTGGCGGTTTCAAGCTTCTCGGCGTGCAGGCCCTGGGTGTAATTGCCGTTATGGCATGGGTAATGATTACTATGGGTATTGTCTTCTTCATCATCAAGAAGACGGCAGGACTCCGTGTATCGAAGGAAGAGGAACTCCGCGGCCTCGATATCGATGAACATGGAATGGAGGCATATCCCTCCTTCCAGATATTCAATACACAGTAGGAGGTACCATATGAAACTTATTATTGCATATGTACAGCCGGAAAGACTGACCGATGTAAAAGAGGCGCTGCAGAAGGCAGAAGTTGGCAAGATGTCAGTCACCAACTCCCTGGGATGCGGACAGCAGGGAGGATACCATGAGACCTACCGTGGAGTTGACATCGATGTGAACCTTCTGAAAAAGGTCCGGCTTGAAATTGCCGTCAATGATGACTTTGAACAGAAGACAGTTGACGCCATCATCAGCGGCGCACGGACAGGAACCATTGGCGACGGAAAAATATTCGTCGTGGACCTTCCCCGGTGCATCAGGATACGTACCGGTGAAGAGGGGGAAGAAGCCATCGGCTGAAAAATTTCCCGGCATAACAAAATGGAGAACATCTGCCCCGCCTGAGGCGGGGCAGATACATCACTCCCTGCCGGTTATGCAAAAAATCTAATATAACACGCGAAAATACAAGGAGCAAAAAATGAAAAAACTGAGTAAAATTTTCCTGATAATGACACTGGCCCTCTCTTCAGTGACAGTGATGTTTACAGATGAGGCAAAGGCAGATGAACCAGGACTTGGCCTGAGCTTTGGTCTCAGCTATATGAGTGACTATCTCTGGAGAGGGACCAACTGGTACGGCGGCGACGGGGCCTTCTTCCCCTCTATCAGCTATGATGTTCTCGGCAGCGGTCTTACCGTAAGCGTATCCGCAGAACTTGCAGAGGCATACATCTTTGACGGCACAAAAACAGTGGCAAGCGGAACAAACGTCAAAGATATTCAGGCAACTGACTTTGGCCTCGATTATTCCTACACCCTTGGTAAGATGGTCACCCTCAGCGCCGGTATCTGGTACTTTCTCATGTGGGATAACGATTACTCCTTCATGACCTTTTCAGGTTCAGTGGCCCTTGACTTCCTGCCCCTGACCCCCACCCTCACCTATACCCATGACTACTACACCGACTCCGGTGACGGCAAGGATTTCTACATTCAGCTCGGCGGCAGCCACAGCTTTGAATTGATGAAAAATGTTTCCCTGGGACTGGGCGCGGTAATGGGTTACTACTACTGCGACAGCTGTGACCAGAAAGGTATCAGCGACATAGACCTTTCCGCTGAACTCTCAGTCAAAAAGGGAATGCTCACCTACAGCGGTGGATTTCACTATGTCATAGTACCGAGCAAGGACTTCTACGGCACGCCAAAAGACATCAACAAATTCTATGCAACCTTTGGCGTCTCCTGTGCACTGTAGATAGTTTTTATTTGAGGGGGTTCCCTTAAAGGGGGTGCCCCCTTTTTACGTAATGTTCGGGATCGGATATAGTCTGACCCTCAGGACGAGGGAAATGCCGCGAAGGGCAGGTAGTGAGTATATGAATTTCGAAAGTCACCCCTATGAGGAAATGGTTTCTTGAATATTTTCCTCGATGAGAATATCCCCAAATCATCTAAAGATGATGTATATAAAATATATACACGATAATGAAAGGTGCTGAGCTTTTATTATAACAACCTGTTTATCTAACTAAAAACCAAGAACTATTACCCCCCCACCACAAAGTATTGACAGAAATCACCGTCCGTGGCATTCTTTTACCAATCACTGAGCCACGAGGTCACACCATGGAATGGATCATCGCCCTTCTTACCCTGACATTTCTCGAGATCGTTCTCGGCATCGACAATATTATCTTTATCTCCATACTTACCAACAAGCTGCCGGAGGCGCAGAAACAGAAAGGCCGGGTCATGGGACTCACACTGGCACTGGTCTTCAGAATCATCCTTCTCTTTTCCCTCACCTGGATGGTCAAGCACCTCACTGCTCCCCTCTTTACTGTTCTCAAAACCAACTTCAGCATAAGGGAGATTATCCTGATTACCGGGGGGCTCTTTCTTCTGGCCAAGTCAACCCTGGAGGTTCACCACAAGCTCGATATCGCCCACGGTGACACAGAAAAACAAAGGGCCGTCACGGGATTTTTCAGTGCCATCATCCAGATCGGCCTTCTCGATATTGTCTTTTCCTTCGACTCCATTCTCACCGCCATCGGCCTTACTGACAAACTTCCCGTCATGATCACCGCTGTTGTCATTGCCATGATCATCATGATTATTTTTTCAGGGAAGGTGGCTGACTTCATCCATAAGAATCCCACCCTCGAGATACTCGCCCTCTCCTTTCTGCTTCTTATCGGGTTCATGCTTGTCGTCGAAGGGTTCCACTACGAGATACCAAAGGGGTACATCTACTTTGCTGTCTTTTTCTCCCTCTTCGTGGAAGTTTTAAACATGAAACTGAGAAAAAAACGGGAACTGGCATCAAAGGAATAAAATGAAAGACTTCACCTGCCCCTCGCGGACCTGCAGGCAAAAACCCCGTCGATGCCGCAGGCTGCCGATGCGTAAGCATTGGTCCCGGCTGGCCGGGAATCCTCAGTGAATTCTATTTGATAAAAATCACCCCTCCCTGTTTCCTGTCCCCATGAGGCACTTCGAGTCGACATATATCGAGATCACCAGCAGGTGCAATCTCTCCTGCAGCTTCTGTCCCGGCACGTCACGGAAAAAAGAATTCATGTCACCGGAACTTTTCTCCCATATCGCCGAAGAGTTCCGGGACAGGACACGGTTTATCTTCCTCCACCTCATGGGAGAGCCCCTGCTGCACCCTGACCTTGCCCGGATCATGGAAATAAGTGAAGCCTGGGGCCACCGCGTCAACCTCACCACCAACGGTACCCTTATCGCTGAAAAGTCAGACATCCTTGCCGGAGCCCCGGCCCTGCGACAGGTCAATGTCTCCCTCCACAGTCTCGAAGAAACCGCCGACGAAACATACATCGATACCTTCCTCGCAGACCTTTTCACATTCATTCGCCTCACAGAAAAAAGGGAGAACTACTACATCACCCTGCGCCTCTGGAACATGGACCGCCGCGGCTTTAATAAAAACAACCGCCACATCGCCGAAAAAATCGAGAAAGAATTCAACCTTGACTATTCCATTGTCGAA
The DNA here is from genome assembly GCA_964534225.1 of uncultured Leptospirales bacterium. GTDB lineage: Bacteria > Spirochaetota > UBA4802 > UBA4802 > UBA5550 > CAZHNW01. Next base: position 35,599 of record CAZHNW010000009.1, read on the forward strand.
ACAGCGGCCACCTACAAGGGCCTGCGCCTGGGAAAAAACATTTTTCTCAACCATGACACCGCCTTTCAATGGCCCCGCATAACAGGGCCTGTGCTCAAAGAAGAGGCTTTCTGTGTCGCCCTGCGCCGGCAGATCGGCATACTCTGTGACGGCACCGTTGTCCCCTGCTGCCTCGACAGCGAAGGGACCATCAACCTGGGCAATATCAGGGAACAATCCCTGGATAAAATCCTGGCGGGAAAACGAGCCCGTGACCTCTACAACGGTTTTTCAAGGCGACAGGCCGTCGAAGAGCTCTGCAAACGCTGCGGCTACCAGACGCTTTTTAAAAAAGCAGAGGGGGGGAAGTTAACCTGATGCAGACCGTCAAAAAAATCATTACAAAGATAGACCGTCACCAGCCTTCATTTCCCTCACAGTTCCCCTCAATCGTGAAGGAACGCCGTTCTGTCGATGGCACGGTAAAACTGCTCCTTGAATTTACCGACGGCGCCCGGATCGAATCGGTCATCATGCCCTTTCACCGGCGCGACACCATCTGCCTTTCCACGCAGGTGGGATGCGCCATGGGCTGCCGCTTCTGCCGCACCGGCAGACTGGGCCTGAAACGCCACCTCACGGCACAGGAAATTGTCGCCCAGTACCTTGCCTGCTACCAGTGGATCATCGATGACCGCGCTATCCCTCACATCCCGAAACCGAACATCGTCTTCATGGGTGAAGGCGAGCCCCTGCACAATTTTGAAAACCTGAAAGCCGCCTGCAGCCTTTTTCTTGCGAGAGAAGGGGTTTATCTCGGGCCGCGCCAGGTCACCCTCTCCACGGCGGGGTATCTCCCGGGACTGGTGCGCTTTTCTGAACTTCCCCCCGTGAACTTTGCCCTTTCCCTGCATTCTGCCATTTCTGAAAAAAGACGCAGTCTCATTCCCCTTGAAAAAAAATATCCCCTGGAACAAATCATACCCGTTATACGAAATATCAATTTAATGAAAAACCAGTTCATAAACTTTGAATATCTTCTTATCAAAGATTTCAACGACGGAGAGGAAGATGCCGACGCCCTGCTTGAGCTTACCTGCACATTTCGTGCCATTGTCAACATCATACCCTGCAACGAAATCGAAGGGCTTCCCTACGAAAACCCCGGTGAAGAGGGGGTGCGCCGTTTCAAGGAGATGTGCGTCAGCCGGGACATTGCCACCATGGTGAGGATTTCCCGCGGCAGCGACATCGAGGCCGCCTGCGGGCAGCTGAAGGGTACGTCAGACAACGCTTGAGGCGCCGGTAATTATCAAAAATATGCGGGGAAGTTTAAAGGCCCTCTGAACCGAAATCCTTATCAACCAGAACAAGGCGCCGTCCCTCCACCTCACGTATGGAAACAGGAACACCGTAGACCTTCTCCACCAGTTCCGCCGAAATATCTTCGGGGGGGCCGCTCCAGAATATTCCCCGGTCACGAAGCATCACCAGGCGGTCCGCGTACTGCAGCGCCATGTCCAGGTCATGAAGGGTCACCACCACGGTAAGACCGTGTGACTCGACAACATGACGGACCAGGCGCATCAATTCATGCTGGTTGCGGATATCGAGGTTGCTTGTGGGCTCATCGAGAAGAAGGAGTTCCGGTTCCTGTGCCATGGCGCGGGCGATCATCACCTTCTGTGCCTCGCCCCCGGAGAGTTCATGCATGGTGCGCTCCGCCAGGTGGTCCAGTTCAAAAAGCATCAGGATTTCATCAACGATCTCGTAGTCACCGGCGCCGGCGCTGAAGGTTATATGGGGGCGCCGCCCCAGGAGTACCATCTCGTAGACAGAGATACCCCCATGGTCAAAATACTGGGGAACATAACCGATGCGGCGCGCCACCTCCATGGGAGAGAGGCGGTGCATCTCTTTTTCATTTATGGTCACTCTTCCCTTTTTGGGCTCATGGATGCGGTTGAGGCACTTGAGAAGGGTCGACTTCCCCGACCCGTTGACACCAAGGAGAACCAGAAGCTCGTTCTTTTCAACACTGAAGGAAACCCCCTCAAGGACCGGGTCCTTCCGGTAAGCAAAATGAAGATCGTCAACTTTCAGTATCATTGCCGCCCCCTCATGAGAAGGTAGAGAAAAAGAGGTGCCCCGAGAAAGGAAGTCACCACCCCCACGGGGAGGGTACCTGAACCGACCAGTAAACGTCCTGCCGTATCAGCCCCCAGGAGAATAATGGCGCCGAGGATACTTGAAAAGGGAATGAGCATGGACATGTTCTCCCCGCAGATACGCCGCGCGATATGCGGCGCCAGAAGCCCCAGAAAGGCGATAACACCGTGAAAGGCCACCACCAGGCCTGAGATGAGTGCCGCGGTTACCATCACCCTTTTGCGCAGGGTCTCCACGTTGATGCCCAGGCCCCGGGCTGAATCCTCTCCCGTGTTCATGGCGTTCAGGTCCCAGCGTACCGCCACAAAGTAGGCAGTGCCTGCCAGGGTAATGGCCCCGAGAAGGCCGATTTCACTCCAGCTGCTGCGGGCCACATCACCAAAGGTCCAGAAAACAATTGATGCCAGTTCGACCTCCGAGGCATGGTACTGCAGCAGGATGGTCCCTGACATAAAGAGGGATGAAAGGGCAACGCCTGCCAGTATGATGGCATCAGAGGTCATCTTCCGCATCCGCGCCAGGAGAAGAATAATTATCGTTGAGGCAACCGCACCGGCAAAGGCCATAAGTGACACGGCAACGACATTCTCAACCTGCAGTAACTCCACCCCGCCGGAACGCAGGGCCCCTGCCTGTGACGAACCGGCACCCAGTATAACAATGGCAAAGGCGGCCCCAAAGGCGGCACCGTGACTGATCCCCAGGGTAAAGGGAGAGCCCAGGGGATTTTTAAGTATGGTCTGCATCACCGCGCCGGAAATGGCAAGGCCCCAGCCCCCCACCAGGGCGGCAAGGATACGGGGCAGGCGCAGATTAAAAATAACAACGCGGGAGGATTCATCGCCGAAACCGGCCAGTGTTGCAAAAATCTTTCCCACTGTCAGACTGTAAGAACCCACCAGTATGGCAGAGACAACAAGAAAGAGAAGAACCCCTCCCAGAAAAATAAAGAAGAGCCCCTTCTGCCGACGGTTCTGCCGGTACTGAAGGGTCGCCTCTCCCTTTTTGCGGGCCCTGTCTTTATACGGGGCAAGGTGACTCATTTACCCTCCAGGGAAACAAAGGTGCCTGCAGCGCCATAGGCCTTTTTCATGGCGGGGTAAACATTTTCCCCCACGAGAAAGGTATATATCTCACCTGCCTTTTTTGAAAGTGCAATGTCGCCAAAGGCCTTTTTCTTCATTGTTTTTCCCACCGCGTACCCGTCCACCAGAACAGTGCCGATATTGGTAAGATAAAAGTTAAAGGGAAGAAGGCGGTAGACACGACGTGCCTTTACCGCGCCAAGGGACCGGTAAAAGGAGGCCTTTTTATTCATGTCCTGCCTGACGATTTCCAGCCCCCCGCCGTCAACAAAGATGACCGGAGGATTCATCCTCAACAGGGCCTCCTTGTTAATAAAGAGATGCCCCTCTTTTGTTCCTGCGACACTGTTGCGAATACCCGTCCAGGTAAAGGGCCAGTAATCGGCGTCAGTTGATTCGACACCCTGCAGCCCCTTGAAGCCGATGGCCCCCACGTATGCAGGGGTAGTATTCTTTTCACTCTTTCCGCGGCGGATTATATCATTCTGTGTTTTCTCAATAAATGAGATGACCTCTTCGGCACGTTTCTTTTTTCCCAGGACTTCACCGGCACAGCGCAGGGAATCATAAATGGTCCTGTCCCAGTTGCCGAAATTTCTGCCATAGGAGATGACCACCACGGGAATATGCAGGCGCGCCTGCAGTGATGCCGCCTTTTCAGCGGACATGAGGTTCGTAAAAATAACATCCGGTTTTGCACGCATTACCGCTTCCATGTCAGGGTCTTTATTTATGGAACCAGGCCCCCCGGGCCCGACAACAGGAAGTTTCGCCAGCTCCGGGGCGGCAAGCCAGTAGGGCCGCCCCTGGGCCATCTTCTTCTCAAAGGCCTCAACTCCTGCCAGGAGTTCATGAGACTGGAGGTAGACAATAACACGCAGGGTTCCGGGGGCAAGACAGATGATTCGCTTTATTGTACCGGGAACAGTGACACTGCGCCCGGTCATATCCTTAACCGTGCGGCCCTCCCGGGTAATATCTTTTTCTTTCGTACAGCCCCCATAAAAACTGAGAGCGAAAACGAACAGTAAAACAGTAACTATGGATTTCCCCATAAATCCCCCTTCGATAACATAATAGTACTATTATACCATCGAAAATGTATATTTTTTTTTCAAGCGTGTTACTATTTTTCCACAGGGGTAGAAAATGTCAACTATAATGAGGGGAGGCTCTGAGCCTGTTTACTTTTCTGCACAGGGAATACAGAGAAATTCATCACCGCGCTGCACCACCCATGAGGCCCCCATGTTCTCACCGCATCTGCTGCAGGTGAGGGTCTCAACAATATGTGCCTTTTCCGGTACAGGCTCTGATGCCCCTGTAACAGAAAAGATATCAGTTCCCATGCCGAGTATCTTCACGGTACGTTTTGCCCAGAGTTCCTGAAATCTTTCCCTTTCCGCGGCGCTGGCACTGCCGGCACGCACCTTTGCAAAGAGTTCACCGGCACCATCTTCTTCCATGGCGGGCATGATATTTCTCAAGGCAAAACGTGTCCCTTTACCGGTTTCCCGGCGATAAAAGGTAAAGACTGACTTGCCATGATCCCTGAAAACGAGGTTACCCTTGCCAAAGGTACAGCCGGTAAGAACCTGCACCGCGTCAATGCCGCAGGCCTTTGTTTCCACCACGGCGACCAGTTCCTCGTCTTCAGATGGCTTTTCACCATCGAGAAAGGCAAGGCTGGCAAGTACCCCCATGGCAAGGCCGGGGCAGATATGGCCGTGAAAACATGCCGCCCGGGTGAGGGCTTCCATGAGATTTTTATCCACGCCGCCTGCGGCGGCGATGGCAAGCTGTTCTTCAAGCCTCATAAAGCGTCTCCTGTTCAATACTTTTTAACTTCTTCTTTCGGTATGTTCTGCCACACCTGACCCGCACCATCAGGGACAGGATAGACGAGAAGAACAGATTTATGGTCAAGAAGAACCGTCTTTATCTTATTTTTCAGCAGCAGTTCTTCATCCGGTTCCAGGACCTGTCCATCGCGGCTGCGGATCTCATCGATATCAAAATCATGACAGAGTTCGCCCGCGGTGATACGAAGGCGCTCCTCCGGTACCTGGTGCCATCCCTTGAACCGGCCATTGTTCCCGTAAAGACGCAGCCCCACACCGGCAAGGGCCCCGATGATCCCGTCACCGGTACCCCCGTGCTCCGAGAGATGGAGATCCATACGAGAAGCAATTTCCCAGGCATCATTTTTTTTCAACACCTTTTTCGTTGCATCCAGGCCGAAGGATATCAATTCTCCACAATCTTCAATCCTTTCAGGAACCGCCACACAAAGCCCGGGGTCAGAGCCCTCGGCACGGCGCCTTTCGAGAAAAGAGGCTGAATAATCAATTATATCATCAAGACATGAAAGATCGACACGTGCCCGAAAACACATGGAACTGTTGTGCGAGGTATAGGGAACCTCAGGAGAAACAAAGAGCTGGTGGCGCGATATCAGGGTGGTCTCTCCCCTGAACTTTGTTTCAATATCACCCTTCAGATCACTGGCAAGATGGCCCGTACCCGGTGAAGTGAGGTTATCCGTATCATCAATGCAGACAAGTATATTCATTGTTTTTTTACCTTCATCGTACTCTGAATTTTCCTTTGTTACGATTTCGCCCTTTACCCCGGCGATGTTTTTTCCCCTTGCCGCGGCGCATCCCCTTGCCCTTCAAAACCCGTGAAAGCATTTTTGCTGAAAGGTCAAGTCCGAAAAAGGAACGGTAAAAATAACGCGTCTCCCTTCTCAGATCGATGGACCTGCCACAGGCGGGATAAATGGTCTTCACCAGCCAGAGAAGAGCCAGGGGTGTCTCCAGTGAACCGGGATGGCCCCACCGGGATATCCCGTTGGGCATCAGGTAGACCCTGCCCTGTTTCACGGCATCGATATCTTTCCACTTCGAATTGCGGCGTATGTAGCGGTCGATACCGTCTTCATTGACCACGATGACCTCCGGGTTCCAGAGGATCACCTGCTCGATGCCGGCGAAGTAATCGTTTCTGCTCGCCAGGAGCGAAGCGTTGACACTGACATTGACCGTCGCCGCGCGGGCCGTCAGGTCCGCAGAAAGCATGCCGGGCCCATCGGTCTTCAGGGGCTCGTTGATGGCATGGTAGAGCCGCACCCTTTTATGCCGGGGGATAGTGCGCGTAAGCTGCGCGGCGCGGCGCAGACACCTGTCATAATAGGAGATATAGGCAGCGGCCTTTTTTTCAGCGCCGATTGTCTCAGCCATGATCTGTATTGCCTTTTTCTGCCCCGCGATATCGCGGTACCCGATGACCACGCAGGGTATATGAAAACGTTTCAGGTTCTCCATGTCAGCGGTGTTGCGCGCCATGCTTTCCTTGATAAAGACAACGTCGGGTCGCACACGGAGGAGCTCTTCGATGTTGAGGGCGCTGTTGAATTTCGGGACCACCGCTTTTTTAATAACCGGATTGATTGAGGTGAGAATGATATCGCGCTTGAGGCCGTTGACCACGGCGACGATGTCTTCCCCCCTGCCCAGCATGGTGACGGCATGGCCGGTAAAGGCATAGAGGCAGGCAATGCGTTCGATTTTTGCAGGAAGTTTCACCCTCCTCCCGATACAGTCCGTGACATACCGATATTTGCCGGAAGCAGTGGATAAACTTCCCCCCATCAAAAAAACAGCAAGTATAAAAAACAGAACTTTCTTTCCCTGTTTCATCATCGATCCTCTCAATCTTTACCTTTCACTTAACGCGTCCCCAGGGGAAGTATATAGCGCATGGGGGTCTTTTCTTTCTGCCGGTGTTCAAAAAGGCGTGATTCAACATCAAAGACCCTGCGCATCATCTCCTCAGTAAGCACCTCTGATGGAGGGCCTGACGCGGTAATCCCATGCTGATGCATCACCGCAATACTCACGGGAAGGCCGTTGTTCTCGAAATAAAAGGCATGGTTGGGACTGTGGGTGGTCACGATGACCGTCAGTCCCTTTTCGCGCACCAGGTTGCGTATCGTCTCAAGAAGGGATATCTCGTTGCGAAAATCAAGGTGTGACGCCGGCTCATCCATAATTATCAGGGGGGCCTCCTGTGCAAGGGCCCGTGCCAGCATTACCAGCTGAGTCTCCCCTCCGCTGAGGGTCGTATAAATCCTTTCTTTCAGATGAAGAATGCCTGTCTCGCGCAGGGCCTCATGGACGATAGCATGGTCCTCCCTGCCGGGGGAAGAAAAGAAATCCGTGTAGGGAGTGCGCCCCATGAGAACAATCTCTTCGACACTGTAGGGGAAGGTCTTTTCATGGACCTGGGGCACGTAGGCCATGAGACGGGCAGCCTCCCGGGGGGGCAGACCGGAAACCTTTCGGTCTTCGATAAATACCTCTCCCGCATCGAGTTTCAGGGTACCGAGAATGGTATTGAGTAGTGTCGTCTTGCCGCAGCCATTGGGCCCAAAGAGACAGAAGATCTCACCCCTCTCGATGGAAAAGGTAATATCCTCGAATACCGCCGCAGTCTCATAAGCAAATGATGCCTTTTCTACACGTACCGCTTTCATCTACTGCCAGTTACCCCCCTTTGTCTTTTTCAAAAGATACACAAAGAAGGGGCCGCCAACAAGTGCCGTGAGAATGGAAAGGGGAATTTCACCACCGGTAATAATACGCCCCAGGTTGTCAATAATCACAAGAAAACAGGCCCCCAGGGACATGCTGACAGGAACAAGGACACGGTTGTCATTACCGGCAATAATGCGTCCGATATGGGGAATCACCAGTCCCACCCAGCCGATAACACCCGCCACGGAAACAGCCCCGGCGGTGGCAAGGGTTGCAGCGGCAATAACCAGGAAACGGTTCTTGCGCGTATCAATGCCAAGGGAACGGGCCTCGCGGTCACCCATGGAAAGAACATTGATGCGCCACCGCGCGAGAAAAACCCCTCCCATACCCAGGGCCATGGGCACGGCTGCAACCATGATAGCACGGTAACTGGCACTTGCAAGGCTGCCCATGAGCCAGAAAACAATAGAGGGGAGGTCCTCGTAGGGATCAGCAACGTACTTGGCCAGGGAAAGCAGTGCGGCAAACACTGAAGAGACGATGACCCCTCCTAAAACAAGCATAATGGCCGGCGTGGTATTGTAAATTCTCCCGATGGTATAGGCAAGAACAACCGCAATGATACCAAAGAGAAAGGATGAGACATAGATGGCGGGCATAAAGTTAAAAAATATAATGGCAAGGGCGGCGCCGAAGCCGGCACCTGAACTGACCCCCAGCATGCCTGAACTGACAAGGGGATTGCGAAAAAGCCCCTGCAGGGCAGTACCGCTCACGGCAAGGCTCGCCCCCACCAGTGAACCAAGAATGGCTCGGGGGAGGCGAATGGTCCATACCAGGGTAGAATGCACCGCCTCTGGCTCAGAGCCTCCCCCGGTAATGCCGTGCCAGAGAACCCCCAGGATATTCTCTGGAGTCAGGGGATATCTTCCCAGGAAAAGGGATGAGATGATACAGGCAAGAGGCGCCAGAACCAGGACGGGAATAATGACTGATTTCCTTTTCATATATGTCACGAAATACGGCCTCTAAACCAGGGCTTTAAATTATCCAAAAGTAAGAATTTGTCACATGCTGTAAATTTCTGTAACCACCGGACAGCGTCAAGGATTATTTTTTCAAAAACCACCCCTCGCCCGGTCAGCCCCCCTAACCCCCAGAGGGGACACTGTTTTGAATTTACAAATCCCCCTTAGGGGGATTTAGGGAGACCGGATTTAATGAGTATTCCCATAAAACCGGAAAGTACCAAAAAATTGTTTTAAAAAATCATGTCATAGAAAGAAAATCAATTGACGTATGTGTCAATCTGAAAGAAACACTATATCATGATTCTTCTGCAGGAACCGCGCCTGGGCACCTTCAGTGAATGCCCCTACCTGGCGGACAGGGAGTGGCGTTTTGAATACTTTTTTGCCCTTGACCTCGCTCCGTCAGAGCTCGAGGCGTACCTGGCCAGGGGGTGGAGAAAGTTCGGATATTATTTCTTTCGCCCACAGTGTGAAAAATGCTTTGAATGCATTCCCCTGCGGGTACTGGCCCAGGAGTTTTCTCCTTCGAAGAATCAGCGTCGTGTGCTCAGGAAAGGCAGGGCCATCAGGGTAGAGTTCAACCCCCTTGAATACAGAAAAGAAATATTCGAAATTTATTCGATTCATTCAAGGGAACGTTTCAACAATGAGGTCAGAGAAGAAGATTTTATCGAGTCTTTTTTTACCCCCTCATGCCCCTCCCTTCAGTCCGAGTATTATATCGATGACACCCTGGCGGCGGTGGGATTTCTCGACAGGTCAGACAGGTCCCTGAGCAGCATCTATTTCGTCTACGACACCGCCTGGAGCGGGTACCGCCTCGGCACCTACAGTGCCCTGGCAGAAATTGCCTTTGCGGCACAGGAAGGGTTCGATTATTACTATCTCGGCTACTATGTGGCCGGAAACAGCAGCATGGCATACAAGGCGGGGTTCAGGCCCCATGAACTCTACCACTGGGACAAAGAAAGATGGGAGAAAGAAGATCGGCATGAAAAAATTTCACAAAGAAACATTTGACAACATCCCCGAAGAAAAAAGAGATAAGATACTTCGTACCGCCCTGCGGGAATTTTCAAAAAACGGGCTCGTGGGCACAAAGGTGGGGGATATCGCCAAAGAAGCAGGCATATCCCATGGTTCCATGTACAGCTACTTCCCCACCAAGGACGCACTCATTAACACCATGATCCTGAAGGGCTACGAGCTCCAGCGTGAGGGACTTCTGGGGAAATGGCCCACCCGGGGAACAATCTTTGACCGCCTCGCCTCGATTATCTCATATGCGCAACAGCTGGCAAAACACGACCATGACCTTATTGCCATATGGTGTGAAATGAGTTTTGAATTCAATGCCCGCTTTTCAAAGCTTGTTATCACCATGGAAAAGGAAGGTATCCAGTTCTGGAAACGCTTCATCGAAGAAGGCATCGAGGAGGGAAGTATCGATAAAAATATCGACCGCGACGCCGCGGCCTTCATCATCGACAGCACCATCGGTGTCCTCATGCGGGGCTATATTTCAAAACATGAACAGGCCAAGCTTGGAATCCATTTCGAAAATGCCCTGGAAAACGACGAAGTCATCATTGAAAAACTGATGTCGCCCCTGAAAAAGATGCTCCAGCCATAGCTTACAGGCAGGGCCATTCTCCACAGCCCTGCCATAACTTCAACCCTGCAAAACCTGAACCAGGAAGGAGAAAGCCCCGGCAAAAAAATAGTATTGACGGTTATACCCTTCCCCCTATAATGACTGACACGTCAATCATTATCAAGCTGGTACTCTCATGAGGTCTCTTATGACAAAAAGCCTGTTTCCCAAAAACTTTATTTTTGGTGCCGCCACCGCGGCCCTGCAGATCGAAGGCTCCCCCAATGCCGAAGGGAAAGGGAAGTCAACCTGGGATGCATTTGCCCTGAAAAAGGGAAAAATCCGCAACGGCGACACCCCTGAAACCGCCTGTGACCACTATCGCCGCTATCCCGAAGACATCAACCTGATGAAAAAACTGGGCCTCGATGCCTATCGCTTCTCCATCTCCTGGCCCCGCATCTATCCCAATGGAGAAGGAGCCATTAACCAGCAGGGGCTGGACCACTACAGCCGCCTGGTGGACTCCCTCCTCGAAGCGGGCATCACCCCCTTTCCCACGCTCTTTCACTGGGACCTTCCCCTGGCGCTGCAAAAAAAGTATAAAGGCTTCACGAACCGTAAAACCGCCCATCTCTTTGCCGATTATGCCGAAACCGTGGTAAAAAAACTGGGAGACCGCGTCAAAAACTGGATTACCATCAACGAACCCTGGGAGTTCTCCTGCATGGGACACCTCCTGGGCGAACACGCCCCGGGAATCAAAAGCCCCCGGGCCTTCTTTAAAGCCATGCACCATGTCCTCCTGGCCCACGGACTGGGCATGGAACGCATCAGGGCTCTGAGCCCCAATGCAAAGACGGGTATTACCATCAGCATGACGCCGGTACATCCCCTTACTGACACCAAAAAAGACCGCTGGTCTGCCATGATGGCAAACCAGTTCATGAACCATATCACCCTTGGCCCCCTCTATAAAAAAGAATACCCGGAGCCCCTATTCAGCCGTCTCAAACTCTGTACCCCGAAAATCATGGAAGGTGACATGGATATCATTGCCGTCCCTACGGATTTTATCGGCATCAACAACTACCAGAGGGAATTTGCCATGTATAAATGGTATATCCCCTTCTTTAATACATGGATAACCGGCGGCGAAGTAGCGGAACATGATTTCGTCCGCAACGGGGTTCAGCATACCAGCATGGGCTGGGAGGTACACCCCCCCTGTATCCACGAATGTCTCACCATTCTCCGAAAAGAATATGGCAATCCCCCCGTCTATATTACCGAAAACGGCGCCGCCTTTGATGATGTGGTGGAAAACGGCCGGGTCAATGATTTAAAACGGATAAACTACCTGCGGGACTACATTGCCATGGTGTCAAAGGCATACAGTGAAGGCTCTGACGTGCGGGGTTATTTTGTCTGGAGCCTTATGGACAACTTCGAATGGGCCGTGGGCTTTTCGAAACGATTCGGCCTGGTACATATCGATTATGCGACACAGAAACGAACCATAAAAGACAGCGGCTACTGGTACCGCGATTTCATTACAGAACAAAAATCCTTCTGTCGTTAAAGCTATATTTCATTATGCGGGGAAGTCCCACTCCCCGTGACCGTGAAATGTCAGCGACGCCTCATCTTTTTCAACCCGGCATTGAAAAACATTTTCTCTGCCGGTTTTTTCTTAACAATGGTAATTTTTTGCAATAAAATTATTAATTAGTTGATTAATCACACATATTGCCCTTCATTGTCTTAAAGAAAAAACGAAAAAAATTCAAAATCATGCAAAAAAACAACACTTTTCATTCTCATTTCATCAAACTGGTACTCTTTCTCCTTACGGCAGCTCCCCTCCACGCCCTTGAAGTGGGCGACATCGTTGAGAATGTACAGATACGGGATGCCCACAATAAACCGATGTACATCCCCGCACTGGGGAAAAAAATGCTTCTCATTTTTTACCCTGACCCGGACAATCCGAGCCATAACAAAGAAATCGGCGATGCCATGAAAAAAACCAATTTCGGCCTGAAGCATTTCATGTGCATGGGAATAGTCAACCTCAAGGATGCCCCCCTCTACCCGGACTGGCTTCTCCGTATCGTCATACGCCGCGAGCTTGCAAGCCATGACAAGGCGGTTATCTATACCGACCCGAACCATATCCTTAAAAAAGCATGGAACCTGGGGGACTGCAACAACCGTTTTCTGGTTCTCCTCATTGATGAAAACCGGCGTGTTCTTCTCTTCAAGAGAACCAAAATGACACAGAAAGAAATAAAGTGGGTTATTAAAACAATTGCTGCCCATGTGAATACTTCAGAAACAAAGGATAAAGAGAAAGCCCGCACCGCTGTAACACGCTGATCCGCCAGGGGCGGTATTTTATAGCTCCATTTCTGACAAAATTCGCTTTTCTGTAAAACATCAATTTATTAAAAAATTTTCATTACTGCTTTACAAATTGACGGCATCCTTCAACTCTGGTTCATGTACAACCTCTAAAAATTAAATTTTTAGAATTTTCCTATTTTACAACTACTGGCAAACTCAGCAGTTATGTTTTCCGCCCGCCGCTGGCGGGCGGAAAACAATAATTAATAGAAGTTGCCTTTATATAAATTCCCTTATTATAGACTATAACGGCAGGAGTAAAAAACCTGCATAGACTGCATTGAAAAAAAAGAAAAACGGCCATGATTATATTACGACATACAGTAGGAACCCCTGAACAGGAAGACCTGATAGCAAAGCTGGCGGGTGTTATCGAAGACTATGCCTCCGAGACAGCGGGACCCCGGGACCATACCGATGATATACTCATAATGGGTGTTCTGCGCAGAACACTGCGGCGTCTCCTGCCGCGGCCCCTGAAAGAGCTGAAGGATATCAACGATCCTCTCAGCAACTCTCTGTTTAAAGAATGCATGGCTGACCTGATCTCCTACTTCAACCTGGAGAAACATGAAGAGGCGATCATTGAAACATGCACCGCTATCTTTAATGAATGGAAAAAGAGAATAAGTCTTTCAGAAAATCCTACCCCCGATAATGAGGGAGTATCCGCATAAAAATATTTTTTAGTAGTATTCCCGAAAATATTCTTTTTTCTTCTTAGAAGCCGCATCATTTACGGTTACAACAGGCTTTATGCCTCCCCGGTAGGTCACGGCGACAACCAGTGAAAACATTTCCGTCCCGTCGAGAAAGAGGCGGTTATAGAACTGCGATGAAGACGTCAGGAGCCCCCCCACAGAAAGGGAAATAGAAAGGGCCTTTGTGGGAACAAAGGAAATGGCGACACCGAGCATGCCGGCGATAACAGTATCCATTTTAATCGACTGAGCCGGGAGGCTTCCAGCGCTCACACCAATGACAGGGCGGTTGAATCCCACCAGAAAAAGATAGTAGGGAGTGATCTTGATATAGTCAAAAAACATGCGGGAGGCTGATATGCCGAGGTTGAAACTGCCAATAAGGCCGTCTCCCTTTGCCTCAGCCTTTACCATCGAAAAAACAGGAAAATCAAGATTTACATCAAAATACTGCAGGCCAAAACCGATAAAAACCGGGGCTGACCACTTTCCCCCTTCGAGAAAATCAAAACCGAGTCCGGCATTAACATTCAAAAGAGAATAATCTGTTTTAACGGTAAGCCCCTGGTAATTACCCTCTGCGGGCTGAATCCCCCCTTCAATACCCATGTATGAAAAAATGGTGTAAGCCATGAACCTGTCGGTAAGGGCATACCCGCCTCCGAAACCAAGGGCGAAACCGTCAAGGCCCGAGCCCTTTAACTTCGGATCATCATAGGCGCGAGTAATCTTAAAGTAGGCGGGGACAAAGGTTCCCGTCCATTCTCCCTCGTCATAGTGAGTCATGGGAACAAAACTGTCAGAAATAATAGAGGAGGAAATACTGGCAATACCATTTACCGCCTTTGAAGTAACACCCATGTAATCCTGGGCCTGCAGCGGTAAAGAGAGAAAAAGCAACAGGGCGAAAAGAAAAACCTTTATATGTAACAACGAAAAAATACGCATCAATGACTCCTTTCCTGATAGTTGCAGTTATACGTTTTAAATCAAAGGAGTCAACCTTTTTATTACAGGGCCTGATACCCTGCCGAGGGCAGTTTTAGCGTCCAGCGATTACAACAGTTTTCTCATACGCAGGATTTCGCGTCCCTCATAGATCCCTTCCTTAAGAAAACTTTTCTCGAGGCCATGGGGAATGAACTCCTCGATATCCTCTGTCAGGTAGAGATTTCCCGGTTTGGCGAATTTCTGCCCCAGGTGAAAAATTGAATTTATACTGTCTGATACAATTTCTCCCGTGTCTCCCCGTGTTTCATAAACGGTATTTCCAACATGAAGGGCGATACGAAAGGAAAAAATCATGTCATAATCAAAATCTTCAACACTGAAAATGGCTCGGTTCATCATCAGCTTAATACTGTGAAGTATAGCGTCACACTTCTTGCCGTCAAAGGGGAAAAGGATAAGGCCCCCGAAATCCATCCACATCCAGATCTTCCCGTTAAGGGGGGCAACACCCCGGGCGATATAATCATGGAACTCCTGGATCACTTTCTCCAGGTTCTGTGTACCAAAACTTTTTTTCAGGTTCTTCTGGTTGTCCATTTCAATAAACATGAAACAGAAGGTATACTCCCTGCCCGATTTGACAGACTTCCAGCTGTCGCCGGAAAGTATATAATTCTTTTCAGCGTTTTCGACTTCCTCTTCAACGGCAGGCAGAAGAGACTCTCCGTAAGCGGTAACAGGTTTCAGCCTTTTAACTTCCAGCCCGTTTTTTAAAAGTGCCTTACCGACATAGTCTGCCGCACCGGAGTGGAAAAGGGTGGCAATATCATCAACAGCACCCCTGCTGTCAATATACCCCACCATCAGTTCATTCTGCTTCTGCATAAAGGTAACGATCTTTTTCTGTTCCGGTGCGGTGAGCGCCCCGATATCAACGTAAACCAGTGAACGGGGGGGAATCTTTTTTACCTGTTTTTTTAAATCTGCCTGGGAGAAAAACTCCACGGAAAATGACTTGTTTTTCTCTATTTTTTCAAAGGCCTTCTGAACTGGTTTGGCATCGGTAAAAACAGTTATATTCATTGCACTATCCTCATGGTTCCATATCTCTTGAATTGTTTACTGCTCCCAGTGGAGACTGTAGTTGTAATAATTGATACTCCCCGTGATTTTCAGGGGATGAAACTGGTCAATGAGTATCTTGTCGAGCATGGGTTCAACGGTATTACTGACCGTGACAGAATTGGGGTTGGTGTGATTCGCCTCGATATCGATAATCTTCTTTATCACATCGGCCCGTTTCAACTCCTCTTCATTTTCCGTGTACTCCATGGACCCGCTGTGAACAGCAAGACGCACCCCCAGGGGTGTACTGAGGGGACAGTGCATCTGGTTATAAAGAAAAAGGCGGTTAACAATATCCATGGCGCTGATGGTTGCATAGAGATGTTTGTTGGAAAAGAAAAAGGCCACCAGCCCCCCGTCACCCTCCCAGCTCCAGATCCTGCCATTGCGTTTGTCGATGGAATCCTGGACAATGCGGCGAAAGTCATCATAGGTTTTTTCAATAACATCACCGGGATATTCCCGCACCAGTTTGCTGTTTCCGACAATATCAAGACGCAAAAAAGAAAAAAGGTACTCATTGCCTTCGAGAAGGGCTCCCCAGTTACGGGTTCTTCTGACGGTGGGGTCTTCAACAAATATTTCATTGTCACGGTCGTAAATGATTCCCTGCTCCCGCAGCTGCATGATGATCTGCCGCAGGTTCTTGACGGGATATTTCTTTCCCATGTAGCCCTTTGAATGTATGATTACCAGCTGCTCAACGAGCTGCAGAAAAAGCTTTTTTGCTTTTATGTCCCTGACGATCTGCTGCGCCGCAATCTGCCGCTGTATAGGCACAGAATCGGGAATACCCGTCTGTTTATGAAGATCGTAATTATGGATAATGTTTCCTGCCAGGGAAACCATGGTGTTGAGATCCATGGATTCCGCCAGAGCCTTTGCGGCCAGAGTGGTCAGACTTCCTGTTACCTGCATGTAATGCCCCCGAAAAATTTCCCACCTTTCAATCACAAAAGTGAAAACAATGTTTCTCAGTTATTTTTTCACCAGAGTATAGAGCCAACCATTTTTTAAAGTAAAGAAGAAAACTTCAAATTTACCAAAAAATAAGCCTTTTCAGGCTTTTTTAAAAAAGAAGCCCACCTCCCAGGATAAAAAGCAGGGGAAGCACCAGTAAAATAAAAAGAACCGTATTAATTACAAAGAGGGCCGAGGCAAGGGAGACATCGAGATCGAAAAGAATCGATGAAAGAACAGAATAAACCGCTGCAGGCATAAATGATTCAAGCAGAATAACCGATTCAACGGGCCGGGAAAAATCTATCACCTGCAGTATTCCCCATGTTATAAGGGGAAGTAAAATAAACTTCGAGCAGGCCATGGTCACCTGCTCCATGCCCACGGCACGGATATCGGAGAGGCGGAAGTTAATACCCAGGCTGAAATAATATAAAAGAATAGTGACCATGAGAAAAATATCAGCAGGAAAAGGGATATCCGGCCGTTTCACCCCCGCCCCCTGCAGCACCAGTGCTGTCACAGAGGCATAGAGGGGCATGTTACGGGGGGTAAGAAAGAACTCTTTAAAAACAGCCGGTGAAAATAGATTTTTCAGTCCCCTCCCGGAACCGGACATACCCGCGTAAGGGAAGATAAAAAGAAAGGTAAAGGGAAGAAAATAGATAAGAAAAATTGCAGAAAGCCCCAGGCCGTCAAGGCCCCCGAAGAGGTAGCAGAGAAAGCCCCCCATGGTAAAACCATGGTTTGCCAGGGAGGAGCTGATGATGTAAGTAGACCTGCTGCGTTCCCTGCGGCGCAGGGGAAGAACAAGGACCATCCCCAGCAAAAACCCGACAAGGACCATGGAAAGTCCCGCCAGGGGAAGGATAAAGAACTGACGCTGCAGGTCAAGCCCCCAGATAGACCAGAGGACCACAAAGGGTTCAACAGATGTAAGGTTTACGGTTATTACCCGTTTCGCCAGCAGCGCCGAATCTTTCAGGCGGCTGCGGATTAAACTTCCCCCCACGAAGGGAACGATGATGAGTATCTGAAAAAGAATGAATTTTACTTCAAGGGACATGACTCCCCTCATAAAAAAAAAGTCACACCGGGTCAATCTATTTACATGCATTTACCGGTTTTACGAAAAAAAAGGGGGAACCCTCTCAGGCCCCCCGGAAAGATTCTCTTTTCAAAGAAAAAAGGCTGTTAAAATGTCAGGGCACCCGCAAGGTAGACAATATCATTTTTGTTGAACTGCCCCACTTCGGTGTCACTGTCACCGGCAATAAACCAGGCCCCCAGAGAAAAGGTAAAGGCATCGGCAGCCTTGTACGATGCCTCAATGTTGACCATGGCGCTGTTGTCATTGATATAATAAAATCCCCGTGTCCCCACCATCGCCTTTTTATTGAAGAAGGAATAACGCACAACAAAGAGAATAATATTTCGCAGCCGGTCATCAGCCAGCCCATCGCTGTCGCCGATAATGATTCGCTGGTTGAACTGCAGGTTTACGTAGAGATTCTTCAGGAAAAAGTCATGGTCGTCAAATCCCACGGTGTATTCCATATACTGTTTCTCCGCCATACCATTGCCTCCCCCGGCGAGATTCACCGCCAGGGGGGTTGCCGCGGGATTTGCCCCCTCACTGCTCAGGGCAAAGTATTTACCCCGGTAGAACCAGGCGGCCTCTCCACGGACTGCAATACCGGCTGCGAGGGCACGTTGAAAATCAATACCCAGCATCTGGATCTTTTTATAGTGAAACGAAAAATTATATTCCGGGTTCAGGGGATCACTGAAATCAGCCGCGGTTTCAACCGTGGGAAGATTGTCCCGCCCGTAAAACCAGTTCACATGGCTGTCGATATCAAAAAAGCTGAATCCCACACGTGCCGCATAAGAAGAATTTTTAATACTGCTTTCTTCATTATATTTCTCGACAGCCTGGTCTGCATCAACAGCTTCAATATACTGGAACCGTGAAGAGACAAATTTTTCTGATCCCATCTCTGACGGGTTGAATTCAGGAACCGCCACCATTTCAAGAAAAATATTTTCCGTAAAATAGATTGATGCAGCGGCGCTCAAGACACCGTATTTTCTTTCCTGGATCAGGGTATAGAAAAGGTTCGAGTAATCCTGGGGATTAATGATATCAACAGGCTTGACCTCATCGGCAACTCCCCAGGTATGGATAATGCGGCCCAGTTTGAAGTTTAAACTGTCGATACCGCTGTTGAACATCACAGTATGATTGACATAGCCTTCACGGATATAAAAACGGCTCTGGCCATTTTCATATTTACGTAACGAGTCTTCATCACCGGCAGGACGTATCGAATCATGTTCCCCCCGGATGACCAGTCGCATCTCTGTTGTACCCAGTGCCTTTTGCAGATCAAGATCTGCCTGAATATGATTACGGAAAATATCCCCGTTATCCATACTGCATGCCGTACCGGCCTTCAGAGAACCGCCCACATCAACGGCGCTGAAAGCGGCAACAGGAACAAGCAGAAAAAAAATCACTAAAAAAAACACTGCCAGCTCACATCTCATATCGCTTTTCATATCATTCCCCTACTGGACCGACCATCTCATCCTGAGACGGTTCTTGTTGAAGTACCCGCGATTGACCCTTTTTTCCTTTGCAGTGGTTACCTTCATAGTGGTTCGATGACGCCGTGAAATGTCCGTTACCGTGACCCTGTAGGGAACATGTACAGAACCAACCCGGCGAACGTCTTTCGCCCTCATGGTCTTAATGACGCGACCGGCACGGTTATACCCCTTTGATGCAACAGGGACAAAAGTCGACTTATCAATAATGACCAGGTGCCTGCTGAACTTTGAGGAACGGCTTTTGGGATATTTTTCTATGACATAGCAGTCCTTTCCGGCGATTTTACGATCAGCAAGACGCTTACAGGTATAGTCCTCGATCTTTGCACCGCCCATGTCCTCGTTGCTCAGGTCCGTATCGACAAAGTTCTTTTCCCTGTCTGATGATTCAACCTGGCGTGGTGACCCCACAGATTTCAGGTAGAGATACTGAAGGTTGCTGCGCCCCCTCCTTTCAATGGTGAGAAAAGTGGTACCGCGATAACTGCTGCTGGTGAACCTGAAAAGGCTTCGGCTCAGGCCCCGGTTCCGTGATGTCATGGTGACGAAGGAACGGCGCTGCGTGCCTGCATTCTTAAGATTATTTAATACCAGTGTGCCCTTTACCACGACCCCCGTATTCGACCTGTTTGCATCGCGGGCCCTGCGGGCAATATCCTTTCCGGAAAGTTCACCTGCCGGAGCCTTGCTGTTCATCCCAAGAGCCACCAGAAAAGCCAAAACAGGAGTACATATTTTTTTCGTCTTTTTCATTTTTTTCATATCACTGCTCCTTCATTTTTATTTACTGTATCGATGGGCTATTAAAAGTACCGAGGGAATCACCAGGAGCGCCCCCATGCCGGTAACAACCATACTGAGAGAAACAAGAAGACCAAACTCGAGAAGGGGAACAAACTGCGAAAATAAAAGAACCATGAAACCCGCCATAACGGAAATGACATTGAACAGGATACCACGCCCCTTTTTCATGATGGTCTCTTCTATTGCCGCGGACACCATGCCGGGACTTTTCAGTTCACTGCGGTACCATGTCACAAAATGAATGGCATAGTCGATACCGATACCGATGGCTACACCGGCGACCATGACGGTACCGACATTCAGGGTGATGCCGGAAAATCCCATGAAGCCGAAATTAAAAAGCATGGTAAAGGCAATGGGGATGAGTCCCACAATGGTGAGAGTAAACTTCCTGAAAATCAAAAATATCAATAGAAAGACAACAGCAAGTGAAAAGAGAAGTGATGTAATCTGTCCCTTTACGATAAGATCATTGATGACCAGGTAGATATAGCCGATGCCGGTAATATCCGTGGTGATGCTTTCATCTCCGATATAATCTTTTGATAGATAGTCACGGCAGTAGGTCTCGATCTCCCGAATCTTTGTGGTGGGGGATCGTTTCATGGTAATGGTAATACGAAGCTTGTCCCTTTTATCCGTAACGACACCCTGGAGACTGCCGGAATAAAGCAGGAGATAGTCCCTGATTTTACCGGGACTTTCCGGTATGCGGTATTTTTCTGAACTTCCCCCATACATCTCCTGGTTCATTTTCTTGAGAAAGTCATTAATCGAGACGACCTTTTTTATCTCGGGAAACTTCTTTTTCAAATCGGTGCTGAAACTCTCGATTTTTTTCAAAAGCGCCGGTTCGGCAATGGAAGTGCCGTCCCGTGATTCAAAAATTACATTGAGAACCTGTGTCCCTGCCAGTTTTTCATTGAGCCTGTCATCATGCATCCTGATGGGAGCATCAGGCTTGAAAAAGGTAATATTATTAATGTCAACCCTCAGTTTTGTTATCCCGTAGCCAAAGAGAAGAGATGCCAGAAGAAAAAATATGGCAATAAAACGATAATGTTTCTGAACCAGGGAATTGATGCCTGAAAGAAAAGGGCTTACAACGTCTTTTTTCTCTTCGCCGGTATGAATGACTGGCTTTTCACCTTTTTTAAGAAGGATCATTGACGGTATGATATAAATGGTAATAACAATGGCAAAAAAGACCCCGATGGCGGTAAAGATACCGGAATTTCGAATAAGGGTAAATTCAGTGGTGGCGAGAGACCCGAATCCCGCCACCGTGGTCAGTCCCGCCATGACAATGGCAAGGCCCACCACTGCATTGTTGTGTTCAATGGTACGGAGCCGATCAGTATCTGGATGCAGAAGGTAGTGATTCATGAAATGTATACCGTAGGCGCTCCCCACGGCAATGAGAACAACCGGCAGACAGGTAGTCATCAGGTTCATCTGGACTCCCGTGTATGCCATTAGTCCCATGGTCCAGACAGTGGCGATCACCACGGCAATGGAAGGATAGAAGACACCGGAAAAATTACGAAAGGAGAAAAAAAGCGCAAAAAGAACCACAAGAATCACTACAGGTATGAGAAGACGCGCGTCCTTTAAAACATATTCTGAAATGACCTCGGAAATAACCGGGTCACCGTCCATGTAAAGGCCCACCCCTTCAGGGGCCTTTTTATCGAGAAATTTTCTGATTTCCCGGTAGACGGCGGTGCGCGCCTCGATAACCTTCCGGTCTGTCATCTGTACCAGCACCGTGGTGAGAGTCTCATCATAGGAAACAAGTGCCCCGCGGTAAAGGTCCCAGCTGTTGACGCGTTTTTTCAAACGCTGAAGGTTTTCCGGTGTGGCCTCGTCGGTGCCGAGGAGTTTCTTGACGGCAAATTTTTTTCCCTCCCCCTCGATATAGTCCGCGTCGACAATGGATTTAACTTCCTTTACCGGCTCCTTGTAAAGCTGCAGGAGGTGTACCATATCTGCCCCCCTGCAGGCTTTGGCAATGCGGGACGCCTCCTCCGCCTCCAGAAATATTTCGCCCTCAAGGCGGCCCGGGTCACGCAAAAGGCTGCCAATCTCTTCAGGTGAGGCAATACCTGCCTCGCTGATGGCACCGATAATCTTTCGGGCATCACCGGGAGAAACACTGAGATAGGCGCTGATAAGATCAAAAGGTATTGTTTTATTCAGCCCCGTGGCAAAGGAAGATATGTCCCTGATCAGTTGAATAACAGAAGGCGAATAAATATCGGAAGTTTCGATCCCGATAAAAATCAGTGAACTGTTGCCAAAGATATCCTCGTACCGGTTATAGGCCATTTTTGCCGCGTTATCGTGAGGGACCATGTGGGTTATGTCATTGTCCAGCTCGAGTTTCGTCATACCGAAACCAAAAACCAGGGTGACAACAACTGTCAGTACAACAATGATCACCGGCCTTTTAAAAACCAGGCTGCTCATCTCAAGAAATTTCTCAAACATTATAACTCCTTCCCTCATGTACTGAAATCTCAGGCCACCCGGTATATTCCTTCATGAGACATTACATGTTTCATAAAGGTGCGGATTGCCCGAATGCTGTAAATTTTATCCCGGGGGTATCTCCATGCCCCGCAGTACCAGTTCTTCTGCGGTGGAAATATGATGGTCAAGATTTCTCTTCCCCTCTCTGAAAGTATATTCAAGGGAAACATCAACAAACATCATGATAAAAAGGTGGGCGGTAAACAGGGGATCAAGTTTTCTCATATGCCCCTTCTCCTGGGCAGCTGAAAGAACATCTGCCATTTTCTGCTGTATGGCAGACTTGATACTGTCTCGGGTCCTCATCAGTTCACTGCTTATCTCATAGTTCAGATAGGTGGT
Source organism: uncultured Leptospirales bacterium (assembly GCA_964534225.1). Classification (GTDB taxonomy): domain Bacteria; phylum Spirochaetota; class UBA4802; order UBA4802; family UBA5550; genus CAZHNW01. The sequence goes on from CAZHNW010000009.1 coordinate 58,432, forward strand.
GGCCACAACGATGTCCCGCATCTCATAGTAGGCATGGGCGGTACGCGTGGCAATCTCATGGATAATCTCTCTAAAAGAGGCCTTGCCCTGTGCATAGGTCTCATTACAGTCATCGAGAATGGCCATGATTTCCTTCCCCATTTCAACAAGAAGAGAAATCAGGACATCCTCTTTCTTTTTGAAATAGAGATAGAACGTACCCTTTGCCACTCCCGCACGGGAGGTTATATCCTCAACTTTAGTCTGGGTAAATCCCTTCTCACCCAGGACCGTTTTGGCCGCCTCAACCAGTTTCTGCCGTGTTATATCTTTTTCCTGCATCAGTTGCCTGTTCCTTTTGTATTCACTGACTGGTCGGTCAGTCATAAAAATATACTAACTTCTGGAGCAATCGTCAAGATATTTATTCTCTTTTATCTACCAGGTACTGGAGGCTCAGAGCCTCACACAGGAATTTACCTGGCACTACCATAGGCTCAGAGCCCCATGTTTTAAATCAATGTTTTTCCTGATGCTCAGAGCCCTCCCCTCAACACACGAGGCTCTGAGCCCCTACCTGAAAATGAGTTACCAGAGGCTCTGAGCCCCCTGCAGCCAGAACAATGTCTCCTTCCCGGGACCGGTTAAACTTCCCCGCATTTTTAAAAATTAGCACTCACCAAGATAAAGTGCTGACAAAAATCCTTGACCTTTCAGGTTATTTGCAGTATATTTAGAATGAGAAAAAAAGAGGAACTAAGCATAACCGGTTTTAAACATTTAAAGAAAAATATTCAAAAATTGATAGAAACATTGCCCTTTTACATCATATAATCGGGCGCAACCGGAAAGGAGACGACCTATGAGAATGGACAAACTGACACTGAAGGCACAGGAAGCCTTTAACACGGCACAGGACATTGCCACGCAGAACGACCACTATGAAATACAACCGATTCATATACTGAAAAGCCTCATCGACCAGGAGGGAGGCATATTTACCGCCATGGGCATGAAAATCGGCGCCTCCGTTCACGAGGTACGCGACGAAGTAGCCGGCGTCATTGCCGCCCTGCCCCGCCAGACCGGCGCCGGGCCCGGTGGCGGCGCCATGAGCCCCCACCTGCGGGACATCCTCAACGAGGCATGGAACGAGGCGGTAAAACTGAAAGACGAGTACCTCAGTACCGAGCACCTCATTCTCGCCCTCGCCTCAAAGGAGTGCGACAAATCGAAACAGATACTCAATGCCCACGGCTTTACCCGCGAGAACATCCTTAAAGTCCTCACTGACATCCGTGGCAGCAAAAAGGCGGCATCAGAAAACGCCGAAGACCAGTACCATGCCCTTGAAAAATACAGCCGCGACCTCACACGCCTTGCGCGCATGAACAAGCTCGATCCCGTTATTGGCCGCGACGAAGAAATCCGCCGTGTCATGCAGGTCCTGTCACGGCGCACCAAGAACAATCCCGTACTCATTGGTGAGCCCGGCGTGGGAAAAACTGCCATCGTCGAGGGCCTTGCCATCCGCATGGTGGAGGGCGACGTGCCCGAAAACCTGAAAAACAAGCGCCTCGTGGGCCTTGACATGGGGGCCCTTATTGCCGGTGCCAAGTACCGCGGTGAATTCGAGGAACGCCTCAAGGCGGTCATTAATGAAATCGAAGAATCCGACGGGGAGATCATTCTCTTCATCGATGAGCTCCATACCCTGGTGGGTGCCGGCGCCGCCGAGGGGGGCAACGACGCCAGCAACATGCTCAAGCCCGCCCTGGCTCGTGGCGACATGCGTACCATCGGCGCCACAACCTTAAACGAGTACCAGAAGTATATCGAAAAGGATAAGGCCCTTGAGCGCCGCTTTCAGCCCATACTTACCGGCGAGCCCTCAGTTGATGACACCATCGCCATCCTCCGGGGCCTCAAGGAAAAATACGAGGTACACCACGGGGTGCGTATCTCCGACTCTGCTGTTGTTGCCGCGGCTCTCCTTTCTGACCGCTATATTACCGAACGCTTTCTTCCTGACAAGGCCGTCGACCTCATCGACGAGTCAGCATCGCTGATCAAGATGGAGATCGATTCAATGCCCATCGAAATCGACGAGATCGAACGGCGCATCCGTCAGCTTGCAATCGAAAAGCAGGCCCTGAAAAAAGAGAAAGATAAAACCTCTAAAGAGCGTTTGGGGAAGTTAGAGGAAGAGCTGGCGAACCTGAACGAAAAGAAGAACACCCTGGTCACCCAGTGGAACCGGGAAAAGGAACTGATAAAAGGCGTCAGCCTGATAAAAGAGGAAATAGACACCCTGAAACAGGAAGAACAACGCGCTGAACGGGAAGGCGACCTGAACAGGGTGGCGGAAATCCGCTACGGTAAAATCGTTGAACTCGAAAAGAAACTCGTCGAGGCGAACAAAAACATCAAGAAACTCGGCGAAAACACTCTTCTGAAAGAGGAAGTTACCGAACAGGAAATCGCCGCTGTAGTCTCCCGCTGGACCGGCATCCCCGTTGCCAAGATGCTCGAAGGTGAAAAAGAGAAGCTCCTGAAAATGGAGGGCCTTCTGGAGAAACGTGTCGTGGGACAGCACCCGGCAATCCAGGCCATATCAGACGCGGTGCGCCGTTCACGGTCAGGCATACAGGACCCACACAGGCCCATGGGCTCCTTTATCTTTATGGGACCCACGGGTGTGGGAAAAACCGAAACGGCACGTGCCGTGGCTGAATTTCTCTTTAACGATGAACATGCCATCATACGCATCGACATGTCAGAGTACATGGAAAAACATGCCGTGGCACGCCTCATCGGGGCGCCCCCGGGATATGTCGGCTACGATGAGGGGGGGCAGCTCACCGAAGCGGTGCGACGCCGCCCCTACGCGGTAGTACTCTTCGACGAGATCGAAAAGGCTCACCCGGATGTATTCAATATCTTTCTACAGATACTCGATGACGGGCGCCTCACCGACTCAAAGGGGCGCGTGGTAGACTTTAAGAATACGCTGATCATCATGACCAGCAACATCGGCACATCCTATATCAGCGACACCTCCATTCCCTACGAAGAGAGACAGGCGGGTGTCATGAACGAGCTGAAGATGCACTTTAAACCGGAGTTCATCAACAGGGTTGATGAGACAATCATCTTTAATCCCCTGGAGAAAGAACATATTGCAGATATCGTTACCATTCAGCTCAACGATGTGGCAAAACGCCTCAGGGAAAGGGGGATAAAACTCGAAATGACAAAGGCCGCTCTCGAGCACCTGGTGGAAGTCGGTTTTGACCCGCAGTTTGGGGCGCGTCCCCTGAAACGGGCCATTCAGAAACACCTTCTTAACCCCCTCTCCATGAAAATCCTTGCCGGGGAGGTAACAGATGACTCGACCGTTACGGTAGACGTCAAGAAGGGAGAAATCGGGTTTGTATAATAATTTTTCCCCATGCAGGAGCGGTCACGTGACAGCGCCTGCATGACAAAACAACGCGCATATATGAATAATACCGCACCTGTATAATTCATCCCACAAAAACCGCCTCATTGTGCTTTTTTTGCAAAAAAATCATATTATTGCCTTGTTTTTTTTCCCGAAATAGTGTAACTTTGGTACTTGTATACAGGGCGCAACGATTACGTTGCGCCCTTGTTAAAACTCAATTCAACAATCAACTGGAAGACTCAGGAGGAACTCATGAAACCGTTGAAATTATTTTTTGTCGTAACCTGTCTCCTCGCCTTTTTCGGAACAGCAACTGCTGCACCTATAATAATTGATGGTCAGGCACCAACCGTTACAGACCCTCTCGGAACTGGCATCAATAGTGTTGTCCAGGATGCCTTCACTGATATGATTTCAAACATTCAGACTGAGCTCAATAATTTTGACAGTGAGCCGAAAAAACTTGCCGGTGCCTTTGCCAATGCCGGTGTTTTTGCCAACCATGCCGCCACGCAGCGTGGCTACCAGGGCTATGACCTCTTTGCCGTCACTGTTGGCACCATGTTCGCCACCCAGCTGCCCACCATGGATTTCGGCAAACTCGGCGACATCGGAGACGACCTTACCAATAATGGCGATGTCGAGGCAGGCATCGGCTGGCAGATCTGGGCCGCCCAGGCGGGGATCAATTCAAAATTTCTCCTCGACGGCCTCTACCTCGGCCTGAAATTCGGCTACATGAAATACAAACTTCCTGTAGACCCCCACAAGGCACAGATCGACTACCTGAGCCTCGGTGTTCTGGCCAATTACCAAATTTTTAATGAAATTTCCCTCATGGGCCTTGTCGTATGGCGGGGGCTTTCAGTTGGGTCAGGCTTTCTCTATCAGAAAAACGCCACCGGTTTCATCTATAATGTCGGCGAACAGTCAGGTACCGCCTCAGATAATATTTCTGGATATGGTGATGTTAACGTCACAATATCCGGCAATCCTGACATCAGCCTTCTCCTTGACTCACACCTGATGACCATCCCTATTGAACTTACTACCGCCGTCAGGCTCCTTTACTTTCTCAACATCTCTGTCGGTTTCGGTTTCGACCTGAACTTCGGGAAATCAGACATGGTAATGAAAGTTGATTCTGACCTGAATATTTCCACAGACCAGACTGCTCTTGGCGTAGAACAGTCTCAACCAGGTTACCTTACCACTGATGCCGGTGTAAAAGGCGCAAGACCAAAGGCCTTTGCCGCCAAAGCCATGGCAGGCATCGGTTTCGGTGTGGGCCCCGTCATGGTCGACATTCCCGTCACCTACTACTTTAACAACGGCCTCAGCGTGGGTGTCTCTGTCGGCTTCGTCTGGTAAACATAATCACAGAAAGGTTGCAAAAGGGGGCGCCGCGGCGCCCCCTTTTTTATGACACGAAAAAAATGATTGAAAGGAGAGGCAACGGGAGAGATAATGTACGTACCAGAATAATGAATGAATTCATAGACAGAGGAAGACAGGTTAACCCATGGCACAGGCACTGATAGTTGACGATTCACGGTTTATGCGCAGAATAATAAAAAGCGCCCTCGAAGAAGGGGGCCACCAGGTCATTGGTGAGGCCGACAATGGTGCTGACGGCATTGCACTCTACAAAGAACTGAACCCTGATTTCGTCACCATGGACATTACCATGGGGGGCAAAGACGGCATTCGCGCGGTACAGGAGATTGCCGACTTCGACAGCAATGCCCGCATCGTTGTTGTCTCGGCACTTAACGAAAACACCATAAAGCAGAACGAACCCGCCATCAAGGCGTGTGCCTTTATTACCAAGCCCTTTGAGAAAGAGACACTTCTTGACGCGATAAAAGGCATACTTAAATAGAGAACGATTTTATGGCTGGATCTTTTATACGCCTCTACAATGAATCCCAGGAACCGTCAGAAGCCTTTTTTCTCGAATCAGGGCGGGTCTTCTTTTATCCCAATGCGGTGGATAAGTACGCCATTCAGGGAAAAAAACTGATTTTCGGCGCAACAGAAATCCTCATGTCAGAACTCTGTAACACCCCGTCAGGACGTATCGAAACCGCCATTACCACCACCGAAAGCAGCATAAAGAGAATGCCCCGCCAGAAAATACTCCAGGGCATGGAAAACTTCTCCTTTGTGCTCAACATTTCCATGGTCATCGCCCGCCAGGTTCTTCTTACCAACCAGATCATCACAAAAAACCTCAACAGCCTTGAAGGCGACGAAAAAAAGGCCCGTGAACTCTCCATCGAATATTATCTCATCACCGAACGCCTGAGAGAAGAATTCAACAAGAGAAAGTATCCCTGGCTTGCGGCAATACTGAAAGATTGTGAACTGAACCTGACCTGTAAAAAAGGCGAGGCCTACTACCGCAGTTCAGAGCCGGTGAGAATCACCGAGACCCAGAACCTCTCAGACCACATGGTAGAATACCCCCGCGGCGCCATGATATGCGAAGAAAACACCACCGGCGAAGAAATGTACATTCTCCAGAGCGGTACTATTGATGTTATCATTGGCGGCAATAATGTTGCCACCATCGAAGAACCGGGCACCGTCTCCGGTGAAATGGCACTTCTTCTCGGGGAGAAACGAAGCGCTACACTTCAGGCGAAAAGCGGCGTGGTTCTCACCAAAATAACAAGGGCAGAACTAAAAGATACCGCAGAAAAGCAGAAGGGACTCATGAGGGGTATCGCCCTCTCACTGGCCAGAAGACATTAC
>CAZHNW010000010.1:0-4856 GCA_964534225.1 uncultured Leptospirales bacterium
GTTGCATCCAGGGTTTCCCTTGCATAAACAAAGATTTTTCCTGACCCCGAATTCCTGGAGATCGCGTCGGCCACCTCCATCTCTATTGCATCAATCTTTCCGGAAGAGCTTAAGCTATAATCTGCTGTTTCGGCATCACCATCAGTATCCCCCGCGGTGCCATCGCCGGCAAAGGAGATAACATTTCCTGAAGGGGTTATAATCTGTACCCTGTTGTTATTTTCGTCGCAGACGAATATGGCTCCCTTATCATTTGTTCCGATACCGTGGGGGCTGTCGAACTTTGCCTCGTCGAGTGTCCCCTCGTCTGTGCCGCCGGTACTGTCCGGTGTCAGTTCAGTGACGCTGACATCAGCGATGTTTCCTGACGCGGGGATATCGATTTCGACAACATTGTTGCTGTCTGCTGCCTGGTCGGTTGTATAAAGGGTTATTGAACCGTCTTCATTTGTTGTCAGTGTCAGGCCGTGGGGATTGGCAAGGGTTACACCCGGCGCCAGGGTATCTGTCAGGCTCTCAGGTGTGCCCGCAGTGCCCCCGGTGACGGCAATTCGATATACGTCGCCGGTTCCCTGGTCGGTCACGTAGAGGTTTCCGTCATCGTCACGGGCGATACCGGCGGGGCTGTCAAGAACGCTGCTGTCGATAAAATCCGATATCGTCGCTGAACCGTCAGGGGTAACTTCAATCTTCTTGATACTTCCGTCTGTTGCCGTTGCGTCCCCTGTTGAGCCCGTGTCAGCAACATAGAGGATGTCTCCTGTTTCATCTGTAGCGGCAACGATACCGTCGGGATGAGAGGCGGTGGCATCTGTCAGGTCAGCGACTGTTTTTACTTCCCCCTCATTATTTACCTGTTTGACTTCGCCTGAACCGATGTCGGTAATGTAGATATTTCCCGAATCGGCGATGCCCACCCCGTCGGGAGAACCTCCCACGTCGGCGAGGGTGACCACCTCGATCATTCTTTCATCGATACCGCAGGCGGCAAAGAGAAGCAGTGAAAGGAAACAGGGCAGTAATTTGAAATACATGATTCATCTCCGTGACCTGAAGGCATTATCGTTCGTATATATAATGATACATGTTTTCGTGAGATTTTCAATTATTAAGACCGGGAGAAAGGCAAAAGGGGATGCGGTGTGATGGCATGGTTTTTAAAAAGATTTCTGCTGAATTGATTGCTATAAGCATGGCTGACAGAGAGAAATAGATAATTTTGCCTGTTTTTTTCTCGTAACAGGCGTGAAGTTGTGTGCCATCTGAAAGGAATAAAGCTCAAGAAACTTTCGGCCCTGTCTATGGCTATAAAAAATGCTGTACAATTACTATGACATATTATAGGTTCTATAGCAGATGGCAGGTCTGTTACCGAATGCCGGCATTGTCTGTTCAGGCAATGATGATAATCTATATTCAAGACCATGGGGGTCAAAATGGGTAAAAGAAAGTTTTTAATGACGGGAGTGTTTTTTTTAATTGTCTTTACCACTTTGCTGTCCTTTACCGCCTGTGACGGTGGCAGCGGGACAGGCGATACTGTTGTTACCATATCGGCGATACCTGGAGTCGTGGTGCCGGTACGAAACGCCGTGCCTGATACAACTGCAATAGATACTGCGCAATATACGGGTACTGTTTCCTGGTCGCCTGCTGATAATCCTTTTGCCGCGACGACGGAATATACCGCAAATATTGTTTTAACAGCGAAAGATGGATTTACTCTTAACGGCGTATCCGCTGACTTTTTCACCGTGGCAGGGGCGGTAACAGTTTCCAACGCGGTCAATTCCGGTGTGGTGAGTGCTGTTTTCCCGGCAACAGGCGAAGTGCCTGATGTAGATGTTACCTTCGAAGGCGTCATCGAGAATGGTGGATCTTCTGGCACAGCCAATTCGACGAGTCTAGTCCTGACCTTTGATGTTGATCCAACTACGTTGACAGCAGACAACATTACAGTAACCGGTGCGACAAAGGGGACTTTGACGGATAATGGACTCACGAAAAGTCTTGCAATATCAAACATTACCGTTGCCAATGGCGCAACTGTTTTTGTTACGGTAACAAGCCCTGACGGTTATGCCATTACAGGTTCTCCGCAGACGGCGGTGGTGTATAGATATAATGCGCCGGTGACCTTTCAAAGCGTGGTTCAGTGTGACGGCACCTCGGGTACAGCCAATTCCACGAGTCTAGTCCTGACCTTTGATGTTGATCCAACTACGTTGACAGCAGACAACATTACAGTAACCGGTGCGACAAAGGGGACTTTGACGGATAATGGACTCACGAAAAGTCTTGCAATATCAAACATTACCGTTGCCAATGGCGCAACTGTTTTTGTTACGGTAACAAGCCCTGCGGGTTATGCCATTACAGGTTCTCCGCAGACGGCGGTGGTCTACAGGCTGCTGACTATCGGGATGGACTATCTTGGCGGGAAAATAGTTCACATACTCGAAAGCAGTCAACCTGGATATGAGGCGGGTGTACCCCATGGGCTCATTGTCTCATCTGAAGACCTGAATTCAGGTTCAGGTATTATCTGGGCTTTGGCTGGAAATCAGTCAACAGAAGTGACCGGGACAGGAACTGCTATCGGAACCGGTTCCGCCAATACCGATAAGATCATCGATCAGAATGACCCGGGTAAAGAAGGGCTCATCACATATGCGGCAGGACTTGCCCGTAAACATGATGGCGGAGGATACAGCGACTGGTATTTGCCGTCACAGGATGAGTTGAAATATTTATTCTGGAACAGGGCCGAAATTGGAGGTTTGTCAGGCGACTACTGGAATTCGTCCGAAGACACCGGGACTAATGCACATGCTCAGTCTTTAGGTAACGGAGTCTGTTTCAGCGACCCGAAGAGTCGTTCCTATAAGGTTCGCGCTTTCCGGTCTTTTTGAGCCTGCTGTTATCTGGCAGTCTTTCTCCTGTGAGAGGTTTTCGCCGGGATAGTAAGGTGAAAGCCAGCATGGTGACAGTATAAAAAGGGGGCCGTCTTTAAGCAGAGTTCTGGACGGCCCTTTTCTGGGGCGCCCCGTATGGGCGCCCGCCTGGCAGTGATGGCATCGAATTATGCTTGCCTCGATTATTCTCATCGGGTAGTGTTGCGTCATGAAAAACAGAAACGCCATCTCCCGGTTCTTCACATCTTTTCATAACGACATGACCATGCCGGGAACACTTCCCCGTGATATATTTCTCATCGTCCAGGGGTCCCTGGTCCAGGCGGCGGGGTATACCATTTTTCTGATTCCCAATAAAATCATTCCCGGGGGGCTCTACGGTATCGGCACGGTTCTTTACCATCTTTTCTCTCTTCCCGTGGGGACGGTGGTTTTTTTTATGAACCTGCCCCTTATCCTCTGGGGAATCCGTGTCCTGGGAAACCGCTTCGGCATACGGACCATTGTGGGTATCGTCCTGACTTCCGCCTTTACTGATATCATTATTTATCTTTTTGGTATCCCGAAACTGACGGATGATCTCATGGTGCAGGCTATCATCGGCGGTGTTCTTGTGGGCTACGGGGTTTCCCTGATTTTTAAAACCGGCGCCACTACCGGGGGAGTTGAAATTGTAGCCCAGATTCTGACCACGTCTTTCGGGTTTTCACCGGGGCGCTCAATTCTTGCCATGAATGTCTGTATCATTGCCGCGGGTGTTTTTTTTCTGGGGGACATGACAATGGTCATCTACTCCGTGGTGGCCGTTTACGCCATATCGAAGGTAATGGATGCCTCTCTCGAAGGGGTTTCCTTCTACAAGGGTGTCATCGTCGTTTCTGATAAACATGAAGAGATCAGGGAAAGGGTTGAAGACCATATCGGCCGCGGTGTCTATACCCTCCTGGGGAACGGCAGTGGTGCGGGACAGGTACTCTTTACGGCCCTGACACGGCGGGAGGTGGTTTTCCTCAAGGAACATGTCATGGCCGTGGACAGTAATGCCCTTGTAATCGTTTTTAATGCCCAGGAATTTGCCGGGAATAATGTGATTCCCGAAAAGAAGGGGCAATAAACGATTCTTTCCATTGACAGATAGGGTCGTCATTTCATACTCTGCCGCAAAGAAGAACAGGGAGAGAAAACAATGATGATGCTTGCAGCAATGTACGGCGGGGTAGGCGCCCTGGCAGGTCTTCTGGCGGGGCTCCTCGGTATCGGCGGGGGAATGGTGATCGTGCCCATGCTTCTCTTTTGTTTTGGCGCCCATGGCCTGAATGCTGACCTTCACATGCATATGGCCCTGGGGACGTCCCTGGCGAGTATCGTCTTTACCAGTATATCGAGTTTCTATTCCCATCACCGCCGCGGTTTCGTTGTGTGGCCCGTTGTTTTCCGCATCGCCCCGGGTGTCCTCATCGGTTCTTTTCTCGGCGCCTCACTGGCGTCACAACTTCCCTCAAAACATCTGAAAATATTTTTTGTCGTTTTTCTCATGATGATGGCATTCAAGATTTTTCGCGGTGAGAACCCGAAACCCCACCGGCAGGTTCCCGGGGCCCCCGGCCTTTTCGCGGCAGGGAACCTGATCGGCATGATCTCCAGTTTTGCCGGCATGGGGGGAGGGTCACTCTCGGTCCCTTTCATGCTCTGGTGTAACGTGCCCCTTCACCGCGCCATCGGCACCTCCGCGGCAATCGGTTTCCCCATAGCTCTCTCCGGGGCCCTGGGCTATTGTATTAACGGCTCAGGGGTGAGTGGACTTCCCCCCCATTCACTCGGCTATGTCTATCTCCCCGCGCTGGCGGGTATCGTCTCACTGAGTATTTTCGCCGCTCCCCTGGGGGCGCGCCTGGCGCACCGTCTCCCCGTGGAGAAGCTGCGCATGGTCTTTGCCGTTTT
>CAZHNW010000010.1:4866-55243 GCA_964534225.1 uncultured Leptospirales bacterium
CTCCTTCTGGTTGCCATAAGGATGTTTACGACGATTTGATTTTCTCAACGAGGCTGTCATGATCAGGAACCTGCTTTTCGATTTCGACGGGGTCATCATGGATTCCAACCCGATTCGCACCGCGGGCTTCAGGGAACTCTTCAGGAATTTTCCCTGTGAGCAGGTTGACGAGCTGATACATTATCACGAATACAACGGCGGGATTCCGCGTTTTGACAAGATCCGTTATTTCTACCGCGAGATCCTGGGCCGTCATATTTCAGAAGAAATGGTTCATGAGTATGCGGGGAAGTTTTCCGCCATCATGAAACGTGAACTGGTAAATGAAAAATATCTTATCGATGAAACCATTGCCTTTATCAGACAGAACCGGTCACGTTACCACGTTCATGTCGTCTCCGGGTCAGAAGAAAAAGAACTGCAGTGGCTCTGCCGGCAGCTTGAAATAGATAGACTTTTTATTTCAATAAATGGCAGTCCCACCCTGAAGCCGCAGCGGGTTCGTGAGGTGATGGAAGTTCACCGCTGCCTCCGTGAGGAAACCGTTATGATCGGGGATTCGATCAATGACCGGGAGGCGGCATGGGAAAACGGCATTGCCTTTTACGGATATAACAACCCTGATATGAGACAGTATGCCGATATTTATATCGAAAGTTTTTCCTGTTTTTCGCCGGGATAGAATTTTGCCGGGGCCCTGGTGTTCCCGGGACTTCTCGATCTATACTTCGACTACCAGAACGGCATCCATGCCCCTGGACTTTCTTTTCAATAATTTCTGTAAATTTTTAAAATAATGTCAAAAAAATCTTGCAAAGACCCTTCATGTATTGAAAAAATTGATAAATGATTAACTGCTCAGTCAATAGATAAAATAATACGGGGTAAGACTATGACACACTATGTACTGGACAAACCGGATAACCTGGTCGAAATGTTCGAGGAAACCATTGCCCGCCATGGAAGCAGGCAGTGGCTTGGAGAAAAAAACAGTAAAAAAGACGGTTACAACTGGATAACCTACGACGAGGGAGCTGAAAGGGTTAATGCCTGCAGAGCGGGCCTCGCACTTCTCGGCGTGGATAAGGGTGATGCTGTTGGCATCATCGATAACAACAGTGTCGCCTGGGCCGTAACCTGCTACGCCACCTATGGCAGGGGGGCACGTTTTGTCCCCATGTACAAAGCGGAGCTTGAAAAGATCTGGCGCTACATTATTATCGACAGCGCCATCAAGGTACTCTTTGTTGCCGACAGGGATATCCTTGCTGTGATCAGTCCATGGAAAGACGAAATCGATACACTGGAACATGTCTTCCTTATAGAGGGTGAGGGGGAAGGGACCATGCATGAACTGGAGTCCAGGGGCCGTGAAAAGCCTGTAACTCCGGTATACCCAGGCCCTGATGATATCGCGGGTCTTATTTATACTTCAGGCACAACGGGAGACCCCAAAGGGGTTCTTCTCAGTCATGGCAATTTCAGCAGTAATGTCCATGCCGTGGTAAAGAGATATCCCTTTCTTGGTACAGAAACAAGGACTCTCTCTTTTCTTCCATGGGCCCATTCCTATGGACAGACGGCTGAGTTGAACACGATTATGAGGGTGGGGGGCTCCGCCGGTTTCGCGGAAAATGCCACCACCATTGTTGATGACCTTGCCCTGGTGAAACCGACCATGCTGGTCTCGGTACCGCGTATATTCAACCGTGTCTATGACGGCCTTAATGCAAAAATGAACGAGGACGGGGGCCTGGCAAAGTTTCTTTTCGATATGGGGGTGAAAAGTGCCGCGAAGAAAAGAAGGCTTGCAGATGACGGGAAGTCAAGCCTCGGGGTAAACCTGAAGTTAGCCATTGCCGATAAAATTGTTTTTTCAAAGATACGTGAAAAATTCGGAGGACGCATGGAATGTGCCGTCAGCTCCAGCGCGGCTCTGAGCCCCCATATTACGGAATTTTTCTTTGATATCGGCATCCCCGTATACGAGGCATGGGGTATGACGGAAATTTCTCCCGGGGGCGCCATGAATGCTCCTGATGCTTATAAAATTGGAAGCTGCGGAAAGGCCCTGGACAAGGTACGCCTGGTCATAGACAGGAGTAATATCGGGGAGGAGAGCCGCGACGGTGAACTTATCGTCTACGGTCCCAACGTAATGAAGGGATACCATAACAAGCCGGAGGCGACAGCAGATACCCTCACCGTGGATGGGGGACTCCGTACCGGGGACCGCGCCTTTGTTGATGATGACGGGTATCTCTTCATCACCGGCCGCATCAAGGAACAGTTTAAACTGGAGAACGGTAAATTTGTTTATCCCGCTGCTATTGAGGAAGAGATCAAGCTTATTCCCTATGTTGAGCATGCCATGATCTATGGATTGAACAGGGCCTATAACATCTGTCTCATTTATCCTGACTTTGATGTCCTGGGAAAATTTGCCGCTGAAAAGGGTCTGCCCATGGAACCGGCCGAGATGGTCAAAGAGCGCTCTGTCAGAGATCTTGTCGAAGGGGCAATTGCTGATCAGCTAAAGGGGAAGTTCGGAACCTATGAGATGCCGCGGCGCTTTCTCCTTCTCAGCGAAGGGTTCACCGTGGAAAACGGAATGCTGACACAGACCCTGAAATTAAAAAGAAGGGAAGTTTTGAAAAAATACCAGGAGGCGATAGACCGGCTCTACGAGGAGAACTGAAAAGAATCAGTGACGAAGAATTCATGCATCCCGGGAAGATGAGATATTTCAGGGTTACCCTGCATTTTCCCGGGCATGTCTGACAAAGATGTCTTCAAGGCTCTTGATCCTGTCACCGGCCGCAGCATTTTTTGTATTTGAGACCACTTCCACAGGGGCAGGGATCGTTTCTTTTCACGGTGCCGGCAAGGGCAACCCGTTTGCGGCGTTCCCGTTCTTTTTCGGTTTTTTCCCGCCACTTATCAGTCAGGGCCCGAAGGTCAGCATCGGCGTGCTGAAAGAATATTTTAAAGGCCTCGCAGAAGTGGTTTATGCCCCTGTCACGGGGGTCACGCTGCCGGTCCTTGGGGCAGCCGCCGTGGCACTGCGCGAGCCAGGGACAGGAGAGGCATGTTTCCGGGAGAGAGACCTTTCTTAAGCCGAATTCTTTCTGTTGATCAGAGGTAAAGAGTGACGTGAGCGAGGCTTCCATTATATTGCCCAGATGCCACGCCGGTTCTACGAAAAAGTCGCAGCTGTAGACATCACCGTTGTGTTCCACCACGAGATAGGTGCCGCAGGTCTCACCGAGGGTGCAGTCCGGCGGAGTGAAACCCGCATAGCTGAAGAGGAGAGACTCAAAAAAACGTACCGAGGTCTGGGGAATGTCATCAATAAAATCCTGTCTCCAGCGGTCGTATATGCGACAGAGAAAGGTGCCGTAGTCCCGGGCGGAAACAGAAAAAGGCGCCGCCTTTTGCGGATTTTGCGGGTCTGTTTCCACGCAGGGGATGAACTGCATGTAATCAAGCCCTGCTTCATGGTGGTGGTCATAGATTTCATCGGGGAAACGCACTGAATAGTCACTTACCACGGTAAGGGCATTTACGGAGACTCCTTCATCAAGGAGCATGCGGGCTGTCTCAGAGATTCGGGACCAGGTACCTGCGCCGCTCCGCATGTGGCGGTAACAGTCATGTACATGTTGCGGCCCGTCTATGGAGAGCCCCACCAGGAAATTATATTTTTTCAGGAATGTGGCCCATTCATGATCAAGGAGAATACCATTGGTCTGAAGGCCGTTACCTACTGTTTTGTCTTCTCCATATTTTTCTTCGAGTTCTACAGCCCTTTCAAAAAAAGAGAGGCCCATAAGCGTGGGTTCTCCTCCCTGCCAGCCAAGGGAGAGATCAGGGGAGGGCTGGTTCATGAATTGCCGCATCATTTCCTCGAGAACAGTATCGGTCATGCGGTGAGTTGCGCTGCCAGGATAGAGTTCTGACTTCCCCGAATAAAAACAGTAGCCGCAATCCATGTTGCAGTCAGGCCCTGCAGGCTTGACAAGGATTGATGTGAGGGGCTGTTTTGTCATATCTCTATCCTTGTATGGATCCAGCTTATTGATTTTATAGAAAAAAGTCTTGCATGGCCTGTGCTATCTGTCAATATCTTAACCCTCAGATGAGGCTTTTTCGTGTTGTCTGCTGCCTGGTTTTACTGTGGCAGAGTTTGTGACGAATGACAATATTTTGACATGAAATAAAAGGAGATCATTATGAAAGACCCCATTTCCATAACAGGCTCTATCTACTGGATAGGAGTTAATGACAGGGAAACTTTTCTTTTTGAATCACTCTGGCCCCTTCCGCGGGGAATTGCCTACAATGCCTATTTTATCGATGATGAAAAGACTGTTCTCATCGATACAGTGAAGGCACCGTACCAGACAGATTTTCTTCATATGGTGCAGAAACTTCTCGGGGAGCGTAAAAAAGTTGATTATCTTGTTATCAATCATATGGAACCGGATCATTCAGGGGCTATTTCTGTTTTAAAGGAAATCTATCCCGACCTTGTCATTGTCGGTAATAAAAAGACCAAGACGTTTCTCGAAGGTTTTTACGGTGTCAACGATAACTTTCTTGTTGTCGATGACGGTGATGAACTCAACCTGGGTAAGTATACCCTTCAGTTTCATATTACTCCCATGGTGCACTGGCCTGAAACGATGATGACCTTCGAGAAAAGCACTGGCCTGCTTTTTTCAGGTGATGCCTTCGGAGGTTTTGGAACCCTTGACGGGGGGATATTTGATGACGAAGTTGATATGTCCTTTTATGGAGATGAAACTCTTAGATATTTTTCCAATATCGTTGGTAAATTTTCTCCCATGGTGCAGAAGGCAATCAATAAGCTTAAAGACCTTGAGATCAAAACCATTGCTGCTACCCATGGCCCGATTCTTAGAAAAGACCCTCAAAAGATTGTCAATGACTATGACCGCTGGTCTGCCTTTGAAACAGAAAAGGGGGCAGTTGTTGTTTATGCTTCCATGTATGGTAATACAAAAAAAATGGCAGAAGAGGTGGCACGTTCCCTTGCTGTTAACGGTATAGAAAAAGTGGTACTTCATGACATTTCACGCAGTCATATTTCATATATTATCAGGGATATCTGGCGGTACAGCGGGGTTGTCCTGGGAAGCTGCACCTATAACATGAAGATATTTCCCCCCATGGAAATGCTCCTTGATTTCTTCGAGTCTGCAAAAATGAAAAACAGGAAGCTCGGGATTTTCGGCTCTTTCAGCTGGAGTGGAGGTGCTCTCAAAAGACTTGTTGAATTTGCCGAAAAGTCAAAGTGGGAGATGGTTGAGCCCTCACCGGAAGTAAAACATGCCCCGGGAGAGGATGATCTTGAAAGGTGTACGGAACTGGGTAAGAATCTCGCACTTTCCCTGTGAAAATGCTCTGATTTAAGAGGGTTTCATCTCATCAGATGTCGCCCTTTCATCAGGCTAAAAAATGTGGTTGCATAAATGAACTGTGTTAACCATATTTGCAGAAAAATAAAACTGTTCTGCTCATGGTGATTTAAGATAATGCAAAGGTTTCTTCTTAATAAGAGAAATGAAGAAAAAATTATTTTCAACTTTTTACTGATTATTGTGAATATAATTGAAGAGTCCTGTCATTATTGTCCCTGGTGACCGGACTCCTGTCACCTGCCTGTAAAGAGTCGAAAAATTTTGCCGGGAGCAGGCGTATCTTGATTTTTAAGGAGCCTGGCTATGAAGGGTTTGCTGAACTTTTTTCTGGGATGTTACAGGGAAGATGATTTTGTTACAAGAATCAGGGCCAATATAGTTTTTGCCCTGACTTTCCTGATTATTACTTTTCTCTCCATTATTCTTTTTCTCGTTATATTCGTTATCAAGGAAAGGGGAAACATGCTCGCCGTGACCCTGCCGATGTTCTGCGCTGTAACAAGTTCCTTTTTAATTTTATACCTGTTGAAAAAGAAAAGACTGGCCCTTTCTGCATGGCTCGTCGTTGCTGTCTGTGAGATGGCAGCATGGGCAACGCTTTTTTTCGGAACAAGTAAAGACGTCTATACTCAAATTGACACAATTGTTTATATTATGGTTATCCAGGTTATTATCCCCCTTATTTTGAATTTAAGGGGGATTGTCGTCTATAATGTAATAAATGTTCTTCTCTATGGGATTTTTATTAAAGTTGTTCTTGTCGATACACACAATGTTTCGGGGACAGTCCTGAAGGATTATACAATGGACAACGGGGTGTCCCTGGTGATCATTTCTATCCTTACCTATATGATTTATTATATCAACGACAGGGCCCTGGGGCGCTCCGAAGAGGAATCACGCAAAAATCAGGAGCAGTATAATGTTCTCTCTGCTTTGCTGGGTTCGGTGCAAAAGACTTCGGAAAAACTTGCCCAATCATCTGAAGAACTTTCCGGTGCATCGCATATTCTTTCATCGAATGCCCAGAACCAGGCCGCTTCGGCAGAAGAAATTACCGCCACTATAGAAGAGATATCAGCCGGGGTGGATAATATCTCCTCCAGTACTGTTTCGCAGACCTCCAGTATGGACAGTCTGGTCAGCCAGATGAGAGCTTTTTCAGAAGAAGTGACCCGAACACAGGATGATCTAAAAAAAATGCTGCTGCAGACAGAGGAAATTACCGGTTATGCTCAGAAGGGGGACAATAATCTTCAATGGATGAGCGACAGCATGCAGCGCATAAGTGAAAGTTCCGGAGAGATGAGTAACATTATCAGCATGATAAATGATATCTCAGATCAGATTAATCTTCTTTCTCTTAACGCCGCTATCGAAGCTGCCCGGGCAGGGGATGCGGGACGCGGTTTTGCCGTAGTGGCCGATGAGATTTCCAAGCTTGCGGACCGTACGTCCCAGAGTGTTAATGAAATCAGTGGACTTATCGCAGGCAACAACAATGAAATAAACCGGGGGCGTGAAAATGTCGAGGTAACAGTTGATACCCTAAAAAGAATTATCTCAGGGGTACAGGGAATGTACGAGATGATGCATACAATTTCAAAACAAATCGAAAAGCAGCTTGTTCAAAATAAGCAGATACAGAGTGAAACAGTAAGCGTTAAGGATCAGTCAGATACCATCAAGGCTGCTACCGAGGAACAGAAAACCGCTTCTGAGGAAATCGTTAAATCCATTGGTTCAATTAACGAGGCCAGCCAGGCTAATGCATCAGGCGCAGAGGAGATTGCTGGTAATGCCGAGGAGATAGCATCTATTGCTGATCAGCTTAAAAATGAGGTGGCTACACACAGGTCGTAATCGGTTGAATGAAAAGAAAAAAGACACCAGTCTATAAGGAAAAGGATGACCAGGCTTTGGGCAGTATGCGATATCCTCAAATTTTTTCCGATTATCCTGGTTTAAAGAAATGTATTCCCTGGATCAGTCTTGGAGATTACCCGACTCCCGTTGAAAGGATGAATGGTCTCGGATTTGAGAATCTCTGGATTAAGCGGGATGACCTCAGTTCGCCCCTCTATGGGGGGAACAAGGTACGTAAGCTCGAGTTTCTTCTCGCCGAGGCAAAAACAAAGAATAAAAGTCACGTCGTTACCATGGGAGGAATTGGCACCAATCATGGTCTTGCCACGGCAGCATTCTGTCAGAGGGTGGGACTGAACTGCAGCCTGCTTCTTTTTCAACAACCTGTAACCAGTTATGTGCAGAAAAACCTTCGCCTCTTTCGGCATTTCGGGGCACACCTTGATTACCAGGGATCTCTTTTCAAAACAGCACTTTCTTTTTATACCTCTGCACGGTTTCGCTATCCCGGAGCTTTTTTTATCTTCGCCGGTGGTTCGACTCCCCGGGGAACTCTTGGTTTTGTCAATGCCGCGTTTGAATTAAAAAAACAGGTAGAGGATGGAGAACTTCCTGAACCTGATTATATTTACTGTCCCCTGGGATCAAACGGTACCCTGGCAGGTTTGACCCTGGGGGCTCGTCTCGCAGGCCTTAAGTCAAAAGTCATTGGTGTTCGTGTCACCGCTCCCCATCTTGGTCCTCTGCCAGCGAGTACACCCGGCGTAGTACTGAAGCTTATGCGTGAAACTTACAGGATTATGCGAAAGGCTGATCCAGCCCTGTTACGGTTATCCCTTAAAGAGAAGCCCCTGATAATTGATGATTTTTTTGGAGACGGTTATGGCTGTGTTACCCCTGAGGGGGCTGCGGCTCTTAAAGAAGTAAGGGAGAAAACAGGCATTGAGCTTGATCCCTGTTATACGGCAAAGGCCTTTGCGGGGGTAAAAGAACGATGCAGGATAGAACCCGGGAGCAGGGTGCTCTACTGGCATACCTACAGCTCCGTTGATCTTTCTGATGCTGCAGAAAGCATTTCTCCTGCAGATTTCCCCATTTCTCTTCGTGGTTTTCTCAGTGAGGAGACAGATATTTGATCCTTTTTTATGCAGGAGAGTATCTGCACCTCATGTATGATTATTCGTGAAAGCGGCAGAGAAACTATTTTTTACAGTTAATGGTTACCGTGTGGTTGTGTCCCTTTGTTGATGTGCTGATGATCTGAATCCCCTGGTTCTTTTCAAGTTTGAAAAAGTGTCCCCCGTTAATTATTACAATATGCTCATGGTCGGCACTGCCTTTTATGATATAATCTCCTGCCCTGTTTTTTTTCATGTTTCCTGTGAAACGATGGCCATGGTTGCTGCAGATATGAACGATGAATCCCCTGCCAAGACAGTCTCCTCCCTTAACCGGTTCAGGACAGCCTGGATTTTGTATAATGCGTGTTGCGGGGGATGAGCAGAATGTCAGCAGAAGGAAAAATGGAAAAAGTACTGCAACAAAAAAGATTTGTTTAATCATGGTTGTTTTTCTCCAGGAGAGCTGTTTGTTTCATCGTGATAAAGAAATCTGAATGCAGTATATTGTTATGTCACACATTGTTCAACGAAAATTAATAATTTTTCATGATATATCCCTGGTTTTTTAGCCATAACCTTCTCCATGGAGGCAGGGCTGGCCTGAAGATGTCTGGTTTCGCTTGTTTTATCCTTTATTACCGTTTTTATTATAGTGACGTGCGAATTCGATTCTTTTTTTAATGGATGGATGACTGTAAAAGAAAAATTCTACCAGAGGATGGGGAGACGGGTCGGCAAGATTCATCTCGGCCAGGCGTTCCATTGTGGAGATGAATGACTCGCTGTCTTCTGTTGCCTCCAGCGCAAAGGTGTCGGCCTCTACCTCGTAGTGGCGGCTGATTATATTGGTAACGGGCATGAGAAAAAGGCTGAATATGGAAAGATAAAGCAGGAGAACCGGTATGGCGGCCGGTCGTGAAATAGACGAATAGCCCATGGCGGCAACGGTGTTCTCATAGGCGATGCTGCAAATATAAAATGAGAGAAAAATAATGACAGTACTGAAGATGAGATTTTTGATTATATGTTTTTTTTGTAGTGACCAACCTCATGGGCAAAGACTGTAACTATTTCATCAGGGGGGAAGTCTTCTATCAGTGTATCGCTGAGGATGATCCTTTTACTTTTCCCCAGGCCGGTAAATGCGGCATTGGCTTTTTTAGTATCCCTGCTCATGTTGAAAGAATAAATCCCCTGTATTCGTATATTAAAACGCTTTGAAATTTTTTTCAGAGGCGCGGTTATTTTTTCGTTGTCCAGTTCCCGGAATTTATAGAACAGGGGGAAGATAACCACGGGAGCAATGCGCGCGAGGAAAACAGAAATGAAGAAAATAAAAATACTGAAGTAAAACCACCAGAAATCCCCCGTTGAACGGAGAAAATAATAAAAGACCAGTGCCACGGGTATTCCAATTACGAGGCCGATGAGGGAGGCCTTTGCCTTTTCGAAAAGCCATCGAAAAAGAGATTGATTTGAAAGGTTGAAACGATGTTCCAGAATGTAGCCGCCATAGAAATCAAGGGGAAATCCCACAATGGAGAGGGCCCCTCCCAGGATAGCGGCAAAGATTAAGAATTGCAGGTAGGGGTTTGATGTAAGAGACAAGGCAAATGATTCGGTAACGGGTGCAATAGTACTGAAAGCGATGATCGAAAGGGCGGCGAAGGTGATTATGATGTCAGCCACTGAGAGTCGAATTTTGATGCGGTTGTATTTTTTTTGTTTATCCGTGTGGAGATGAGTATCTGCGGTAGTTGTTTTTTCAACCATTATAGTCTTCCTTCTCTGTCAGTAGTTATCGACAGGTATTTTTGATGAATCCTTTTGTGTCAAAATATTTTTGTTGCTGCTGCAGGGAATATTTTTATAAAAAAGGCCGCCTGGAATCATGTCTCCGGACGGCCTCATTTTTTCCGTTGATGTATTTGTTATTGCGGCTTAAAGTTCTCTTCCAAGCTTGAATGCCTTTAAGTTCATTTCAATGAATTTTTCTTTAACCAGTGCGGTGATGGCGTCTTCCCACTGATTTTCAGAGAATTCAAGGTGTTTCGAAAGTATGCCCAGCATGACGATATTGAGGGCCCTGCGGCTGCCTGCTTCTTTGAGGACAGGTGCAGTGTCAACAATCATGCTTTTCCCGGTATTCTTTTCGACCCAGGTCTTCAGGTCTCCCGGGTATTCCATGGCACCGGTCTCCACCGGTGCGGGATTGATCTGGAGGTCATTGACGATTACCATTCCCTCCGGGGCAAGATAATCAAGTTTTCTCATTATTTCAAGCAGTTCAAAGCTGACAATATAGTCTGCAGTTCCCTTTTCGATAAGGGGAGAATAGACCTTCTCCGCAAAGCGGACATGGCAGTCAACAGAGCCCCCCCTCTGGGCCATTCCATGTACTTCTGATTCTTTTACGTCGTATCCGGCGTTTTTGGCCACTTCCATCAGTACCTTGCTTGCAAGGATTACGCCCTGGCCGCCGACACCTGCAAAAATTACGTTCATTTTTTTCTTCTCCTACTTGTGTAGTATACACTTTCTCAATGAAATAATCACTGAGGGTTCCTCTGCGGCGGTTTCTTCTTTCACCACTCTTTCAAATTCTTCTGTATTTTTCGGGTCGACGGTGACAACGCGTTTGACACCACATGCCCGTGCCATCATGGCAAGGTCGAGCTCATGGGTCTCTTCACCCGAAATGGTTTTTCCTGTTGCGGGATGGTCCTGGTGACCTGTCATGGCAGTAACCCTGTTGTCGAGAATCAGAACGGTTCCCGTACCTTTGTTGTAGACAAGGTCTATGAGGGGAGTGATCCCGGAGTGAACGAAAGTGGAATCGCCGATGACCGCTACTGATTTTCGTGCTATTTCAGGGCCGTGGGCTTTTTCCATTCCCAGATGCATACCGATGCTGGCACCCATACAGCCCTGTGTGTGCATGGCAGAATAGGGAGGAAGTACCGCCAGGGTGTAACACCCGATATCGCCGTTAACGTTGAGGTCGAGTTTTTTTAAAACGTTAAAGACAAATCCATGGGGACATCCCTTGCAGAGCCCGGGAGGCCGTGGAGGGATTTTTTCAGTTTCGTAGTCTGGCACACTGCGCCCGGGGGCAGAACCGTTGAGGGCGGCATCAACAATTTCAGGAGTCAGTTCGAGAACATTGGGAATGATGTTTTTCCCGCCGGTTACCTTGATGCCGAGGGATCTGACATGGTCTTCGATAAAGGGGTCGAGTTCTTCTACGATGTAGATTTCTTCGACCTGTGAGGCGAATTCACGGATCATGTCATCAGGCATGGGCCATACCATGCCGATTTTGAGAACTGAGTCTTCGGGACATGTTTCTTTGACGTACTGGTATGCGACACCGTCAGTGATGATGCCCCGCTTTTTTCCCGCCATCTCCATGCGGTTGATGCCTGAGGTGTTTGAGTATTCCTTTAAGGCAGGGATCTGTTCGGTCTCCTTGAAGTGGTGACGAGGGCGGGCATGTGCCGGAATCATGACATACTTTTTCGGGTTTCTTTTAAAATCCTTTACCGGTATTGTCTCTGGTTCTTTGAGTTCGACGAGCCCCTGTGAATGGGCGATGCGTGTGGTAATGCGTACGATGACAGGAACATCAAATTTTTCTGATAACGCAAAGGCCATCTTTGTGAATTCCTTTGCTTCGGCGGGATCAGAGGGTTCGATCATGGGAACCTTTGCCGCGCGGGCTATATGACGATTGTCCTGCTCGTTTTGTGAGCTCCATGCCCCGGGATCATCGGCATTTATAATAACGAAGCCGCCATTAACACCGGTATAGCTGAATGTGAAAAGGGGGTCTGCCGCCACGTTAAGTCCGACATGTTTCATCGCCGCAAGGGAACGTGCTCCCGCCACTGATGAACCGGCAGCAACCTCGAGGGCGACCTTTTCATTGGGAGACCACTGTGCCTTGATATTCTTATAGTCACGGGCTACTGCTTCGAGTATTTCTGTGCTGGGGGTGCCGGGATAGGCTGAGGCAACATGACAGCCCGCCTCATAGGCACCCCGGGCAATAGCTTCATTTCCGAGTAGTACTTTTTTCTCCATTAAATTATTCTCCGATTATATCTATTTTGCTGACGATATTGTATCCCTCTTTCTTAAGTGCCGTCTTGGCTGTTTCAATATCATCGAACCGGAATATCATGACCGCCCTGTCGCCACGTTTTTCCGTGAAGGCGTACATGTATTCAATATTCAGGTTCATCTTTGCGAAGGCCTCTATTGCCCTGTAGAGTGAGCCCGGTGTATCATCGATTTCCAGGGCCAGTACATCAGTAATGGAACAGGTGATGTGCTGGTTCTTGAGAGCGGCAACGGCCTTGTCTGCGTCGTTGACGATAAGGCGCAGAATGCCAAAGTCAGTGGTTTCCGCGATGGTCAGTGTAATAATATTGATACTTTCATCGCCGAGAATTTTCAGGACATTCTGGAGATGTCCCGGTTTGTTTTCCACGAATACTGAGACCTGGGTTACGTTCATGCTGTTCCTCCCGTGTACCTTTTAGATTTTTCTTTTATCGATAACCCGCTGTGCTTTTCCTTCGCTTCTGGCGATGGTCATGGGTTCAACAAGGGTAATTTTAGCTGAAATGCCGAGGGCGCTTCTGAAACGGTCAGTAATCTTTTTCTTCAGGGTATCGAGAACCTTTACCTCGTCAGAGAAAAGTTTTTCATTGACTTCCACCATAACCTCGATATCATCAAGGGCGCCCTTGCGGTCAACGATGATCTGGTAGTGTGGTTCCGTGCCTTCTACTTCCATCAGAACTGTTTCGATTTGTGATGGGAAGACATTGACTCCCCGTATGATGAGCATGTCATCTGAACGGCCGGTGACTTTTTCCATCTTGACCAGTGTGCGGCCGCATGAACAGTTGTCATGATAGAGACGGGTGATGTCTTTTGACCGGTACCTGATTGTAGGAAAGGCCTCCTTGGTAAGGGAAGTGTAGACAATCTCTCCCTTTTCTCCCTCGGGGAGAATTTCTCCCGTTTCGGGATCGATTATTTCAACATAGAAGTGGTCCTCGAAAACGTGGAGGCCTGACTTGGCGGAACATTCCGCGGAAACCCCCGGGCCGATTACTTCACTGAGGCCGTAGATGTCATAGGCTTCGATGCCGAGACGGCTTTCGATTTCATTTCTCATCGCCTCTGACCAGGGTTCTGCGCCGAGGATGCCGACACGCAGGCTGGTTGAACTCATGTCGTAATCGGGTTTTTTCTTCTCAATGTAATCGGCAATGTTCAGGGCGTAGGATGGTGTACATGCCAGCATTGTGGTGCCGAAGTCTTTAATGAGCATGAGCTGGCGCTCCGTGTTTCCCCCGGAGATGGGAACCGTAAGGGCGCCGAGTTTCTCTCCGCCGTAGTGAAGGCCCAGACCGCCGGTAAAGAGTCCGTAGCCGTAGGCTACCTGGAGTATGTCCTTTTCGGTGCCGCCGTAGCATCCCAGGCAGCGGGCCACTACTTCCGCGAAAACATCGACATCATTTCTGGTATAGCCCACAACCGTGGCATTGCCTGTCGTCCCTGATGAGGAGTGTACCCTGACGACCTTGTCAAGGGGTACGGCAAAGAGGCCGAAGGGATAGCTGTCTCTCATTTCCTGTTTTGTGAGAAAGGGGACATGTTTCATGTCGTCAAGAGATTTGAATTTATCAGGATTGAAACCGGCTGCATCGAATTTATCGTGATAGAATTTGTTGCCGTTGTAGGCATGGGTCAGCGACCATTTCATGCGCTCGAACTGGAGCTTTTTCATCTCCTTTTCGGGCATGGTTTCGAATTCTTTATTGAAGATCATTGTTTTACCCCGTACCGTTTTTTTGTTTTCCGGATAGTATTACCTGTTGCGGGAATGGCATACCCGGAAAGGCGGCTGTCGCAGGTGAAAAAAGGCAGCCTGAAGAAGGCAACTGTGCGGGAAATTGGCTGTGTTGGCAAGTAAAAAATATACAGGCCGCTGGCACGGTTAATGCCGGGCGGCCAGGGCGACAGTAGGATGATCTCAGTTATTATGGAAGGGGTGAAATAACGGTTTTATACCTGCTTTTTGGTATTGTGATGTCCCTGAATTCAGGAGACTGTTCCCGTCCATAGTAAAACTGGGACATGGGATTGACGGAGCAGCTAAAGTCTGCCGCAGCATGGATTTTTTCGTTGTCAAGGACGCCGAGAAGTGATGTGTTGTTACCAGGGACAAGTGAGTGCCCCGCGCTGTCATTGTAGATGGTTCCGTATGTTCCGGAAATGGCACGGTCGCTTATTTCATAGATGTACCTGCTGGCAAGGGTCTTTTCCTCGATGGGTATCCTGTAGTGCCCTTTGTGAATACTTCCCCATGTCCAGTCGTTCATAATGGGGCCCCTCTGGCGGTTCAGCCACCGCATCGATTTAAGAAAGGCCCGGTCAAAGATAAATTCCCTGCTTTCAATATTCTCCGTGGCGGTGTCATCAAAAAACATTGATCCCTTTGCTGTCACCATGCGGTAAAAGTTATCTTCAAGGAGATGATAGTTACGCCTGATATTTCTGTTGAGAAAAGGAAGCTCATCACTGACGGTTTCTGTTATATAATTATACATCAGCCGTTCGAAAATAGCGGGAGCTACACTGTTTTTATCCGCGGTAAAGTCCCATTCCTTGAAATAGATACGGGTAAGACGCGCTGATGTTACGGGATTCGGCTGGAGCATCTTGATAAAGTGGGGGAGAAAACGTTCAGCCCGGGAAGAATGTATATCCTTGAGAATTTTTTTAATAAAGGATCGGGGCATGACTCCCTTGTGTTTTGTCAGGAGTGAAACAAGACGCTGGTGCCGGTCTTTTTCGTTATTGCCATGGAGGGTGAGGGCAAAGGGGGCGTCTTTCATAAAGGAACTGCCCGCTATTACCTGCCTGAATCCTCTGACCTGGTAGGCTGAAAGATCCATGGTGCCGCGCCATCCGTTCCTGGTCCCGCGGCGAAACAGGGGCCTCGCCGGATTGATAAGGGGCATGCGGCCGCTGAAAATTTTTATCGTTTTTCTGCTGCCGCTGAAAAGATATACCCGCGGCAGGGAAGTGACACCTTTAACTTTCTGTACTGCCTTCTCGATGTTTTCAGAAAAGGGGATTTCAAGGAGGGAGACAATATAGCCGGCATCAGGTGATATGAATTTCATGGAAAAGGTTATTTCATTTTCTGTTGAAGAGCCGGTAATAGCGTTCATGATGGGGCCGTTGCTGCTGTGCCAGACAACATCGTGACGGTGAGATTTGGTACTGTCAAAATATGGTTCTTTTACAGATTTGAATTCCTGCCAGCCCCTGGTATCGAGATAACGGAGAATGCCCTTGAAATCCCTGGTTTGCTCGGTATGAAAGGTCTGGGTGTCAACATTGAGATTAAACCCGCAGAACGAGATGTTCTGGTTATTGCCGAAGTAGATAAAGGGGAGGCCGGCATGGGTGACACCGAATATCCTGATATCACCAAGGACTATGTGAACGGGATACCATCCGGGGTAAATGTTCATGTTTGACTTCAGGCTCAGGGCGGTGCGGGTGAGGCCCTTTTTGTTCCTGTAGGGCGGCAGGCTGAAGGCGAATCCGCGGTTAAAGGGGCCGATATAGCGATGAAGAATGTCCCTGATTTTTTCAAGTTGTCGAAGGGGTGTTTCTTCTGCTTCACTGTAGGTGGCAATGAGCTGCCCGGGAATTATTTCCTGGAGCTTCCATTTGTTTTTTTTAAGGGGCACGGGAAAAAGAAGTTCACGGTTCTGGAGAAAGGCATGGACCCAGTCCCGGAGAACAAGAACCGCAATAACGTCACGCATGTTCCAGTCCCTCTGGCTGATGGTGCCGTGGAGTTTTTGAAACCACTGGTGTCGGATGAGATTGATGCCCCGGGCATAAGACTGAAGCATTTCTTTATGGGGGGAAGTTAGTTCCCCGGCAATGGCATCGGCGGTACTGCGGATGCCCGCAGCGGTTACGAGCCTTTTTAAAATGACTCCATCAGGGCCGATAATTGTGTCTACCGAGCCGGATGTTATGGTGCGGAAGTATTCGAGGAGGGCAAACCTGTCCTGGGCATGCAAATAGCCCAGGGCAAAACAGATATCCTCCCTGGACTGTGCTTTTATGCTTGGTATCCCTTTTTCGCCGCGATGGATGACGATTTTCCCGGTTAGACCCGGGGTCGTTATCTTTGAATCGTAGGAGACTCGCTGTGTCACAAAGTAAACGACCACAACAGCCGCTATGGCACATACGATGACGAGGGGAACCAGCAGGAAGATAAGCCGTTTTTTTGTCATTTTTTTCTCTGTTACTAATTTCTTATTTTAGTTTCTCATTCACTTGTTGTCTGTTTCTGCTGTTATTGTTTTTTCTGTCTTCCCCCTGATCCCCCAGTGGGGGGATTTCGAGGAAGATTGTTTTTGTTTAAGTCCCCTTCGAGCTTTGCTCTGCCAGCATCGAGCTGTTCGAGATGAGCCTGCCGAAGTCAGTTAATAAAAACCGGTTACAACTTTAGAATTCGAACTGAAGGCTTGAAAGCCTCTTTTCGATTTCGTCGAGAATTTTTTTCTCTCCTGTTTCGCCGTCTGCCTCGAAAGTGGCTGAAAAACGGACGAAATGCCCCGCGTCATCCCAGGGAACCGTGGATATAAGTTTTTCCTTGATGAGGAACTGGGAGAAATCTTCGCCGTTTTCAAAGGACCGCCCGCCCTTTATCCCTTTTGGGATTTCCACGTAAAGGTAGAAGGTGCCGTCAGGCATGGTCACATCGAATCCCAGGCGTGAGAGAAGGTCAACCAGTGCCTTGATTCTTCTTTCATACTTTATCTTGATTTTTTCCGTGATATCAGGGTTCTGCAGTGCCTTTATGCCTGCGAACTGTATCGCCTTGAACTGTCCTGAATCATAGTTGTCTTTGACTGTGGCAAAGGCCTTAACAATGAGCTCGTTGCCCGCCACAAAGGCAAGGCGCCAGCCTGTCATGTTAAATGCCTTTGAAAGGGAATGTACCTCGATGCCTACATCTTTTGCCCCGGGGATACTGAGAAATGAGAGTGGTTTCCCTGTATAGGTCAGCGCCGCATAGGCGGCGTCCTGGATAATGATGACACTGTTTTTCTTTGCGAATTCAATGGCTTCACGGTAAAATTTTTCCGTGGCATTGGCTCCCGTTGGGTTGTTGGGGTAGTTGAGAAGAAGTATTTTTGCCTTTTTAAGAACATCTTCGGGAATGCTGTTCAGGTCAGGGAGAAAGTTATTCTCCTTTTTGAGCTCGAGGCTGTAAACTTCCCCGCCATACCATGCCGAGTGGGCCCCCAGGACGGGGTACCCGGGAACGGTGGTGAGAACAACATCACCGGGATTGATAAAGGCAGAGGGGAGCATTGCCAGTGCCGGTTTTGAACCGATTGAATGAACAACCTCTGTTTCAGGATTGATACCTTCCACGCCGAAAACCTTTTTCAGGTAATCTGCCGCCGCTGCCTTGAATTCTTCGACACCGTTATCGGAGTAGCCACGGTTTGCATGTTTCTCCGCTTCGGACTGCAGTGTTTTTATAACAATTTCGAAGGCCTTTTCATCCGGTTCGCCCACGCCGAGATCAATGAGTTCAACGCCGGGATTTTCTTTAAGCGCGGCCCTTTTTGCACGCTTGATTTTTTCGAACTTGTATATCTTGTCTTCTTTTCCGAATTTGTTTCCGCCGAGGCGTTCGGCGATCAGTTCTTGAATATAAGAGTCCATAATTATATTTTTCTTTCTCCTTTTTTGTTAGTACTGTGATTATTTTGTTTCTTTGCCGTTTTTTTCCGGTTCTTCTTTTTTTTCGGTCTTTTCTTTGCTTTTATCTGTTGTTGCTTCGGCTGTTTCTTCTTCAACAAGGCGGATACGGGCCTTGATGATGTCCATCTTGGTGTAATAGTCGTCAAGTATGGAGAAGAACCGGCTGAAGGTCCCCCTGACATTAATGCGTGATTTTCCCTTTTCCAGTGATGCCACCGTCTTGATATTCTTGGTGTAGATAAAGCATTCCACCTTTTTGTCTCCCACGGTTATGTCAGAGATAACGCAGAAGTCGTAGTCGATATTGGTCGAGACCGTGACGTCGTTGACGAGGACATTGTCCATGATGATTCTTTTGTCCCGCAGGTCCAGCTGCAGCAGCTGTTTTTTCGCAGGATTTATTTCTTTGTCAATTTTCTCTTTTTCAGCGATAACCTGGTTCATCTTTATGGTTTCACTGAAAAGGCCGCAGCCGGTGATAAAGAATAATGCACAAATAGCTGCCACTGATGCTTTTTTCATTGTATATACCTCTTTTACCCGCATTTTAGTTTCGGTATCGTTTTTATGTTTTCCTGTTTTTGCCAGGAAAACAGATTTAAGATGACAGGGAAGGGCTCATCTTGTCAAACAGTTTTAGTGTGGTATCATGGCCTTCTTTCCCGCTTTTCTACCTGAAATAGTTGCGCAGAGCACGGGAGAGAACATGACGTCTGTAACCGGCATAGGCATGGTTTCCCAGGATGAATACCGGTATGGGCACTTCCTTCTTGATTGTAGTATATGATGAAATTTTTTTCATATAGTAGGGGACACCCCTTTCAACTCTGAGGCGGTAGGCCTTTCGTGACTCGATAATGAAGGGCTTTCCTCCCTGCCGGCGGTCGATGCCCTTCAGGAGGGCAATAAGACGCTGGATGTTGCGCCTGTTTTGCGGTGTTACCCGGTTCTGTTTGTTGCGTACCATGTAGGTTTTGACACGAAGTCTCGGATACTTTTTTTTAAATGAGGGCATTTCCTGCGTGGCACGTTTACATGCGGGGCAGACAGCGCTTTTAAAGAAATGGAGTGTTCCTTTTTTGGCTGTGCTGCCTGCAGGAGGTGTTATAAGGACGGCGGTAATTATAAAAAAAAGACCTGTTTTTTTCATATTCATTTTTTACCTCGTTCTGTTTTGGTTATTTTTCATGAATCATCTTGTCTCCCTCCTTCCATCCCGCGGGACAGTAGGAGCCACCGGCGCCGCGTACCGCGATGGCGGCGGAAAGTTTTCTGAGAAGTTCATCTGCGCTGCGCCCGATGGCGTCATGGTGTATTTCGCAGGCCATGATGCGGCCGTCGGGATTTACAATAAAGGTTCCCCGTTGGGCACTTCCCTTTTTGCTGTTATAGACCCCCAGGGCGCGGGCAAGTTTCCCGTTTCGGTCAGAAAGCATGGGATAGGTGATTGATTTTATGCGCGTGTCATGACGGTGCCAGGCGCGGTGCACCCAGGCTGAATCGGTGCTGATGCTGACAACTTCCCCCCCCATGCGCTTTATTTCTTTATAGTAGTCGGCCAGCTCTTTCAGTTCAGTGGGGCAGACAAAGGTAAAATCTCCGGGGTAGAAAAAGAGTATAAGCCACTGTCCACGGTAGTTTCCCAGGTTGATGCTGGTGATTTTTCCCCTGTACCAGGCAGGGAGCTCAGTCGGGGGAAGCTGTTTCTCCAGGAGAGATCCATTGGGGGGAGCAGAAACAGAAAGTTTTTTGTTGATTTCCCCGAATCCACAACCATTGATGAGAGAAAGGGCCACGATGAGATGAAGAGAAAGTACTGCTGTCAAAGGGGTGGTTCTTTTCATGTTGTTTTCCTTGTAATAATTACTCTTTTTCGTATTGTATCCTCATACGGAGCGGTGTCAAGGGAGAATATCGCGGGTAATTGCAGAAAATTTACTTGCAAATGCTGTCTGACATCATACTATTGCCTTCACCGCATGAATTTGAACTACTTGTAATGTTTAATTGATATACTTAAAGCAGGCTCTTCAGGTTAAAGTGCGATAGTGCCGATTCATTTAATTTTTTTCTTAACGGTCTCGGCACTATGTCAGCTTCAGTGACATAAAATGGAAACAAGATACTATGGCAAAGCAGAGCAGACAGGCAGAAGATAATATAGTTAACAGTATCATTGGCGAGGGGTCCGAGTTCAAGGGAGAATTCAAGATTAACGGCCTTTTGAGAATCGACGGCAGGTTCAAGGGCACCATCGAGACCGAGGGGAAAGTGCTCATCGGCCAGGGGGGCGAGGCCCTCACGGATATTCACGCCCGCCTTGTTGTCGTGGGGGGGGAAGTCAAGGGCAACATCTTTGCCACGGAACGGGTCATTTTCCTTTCCACGGGAAGGATCACCGGCAACATCATTACCCCCAGCCTGGTCATGGAAGACGGTGTATCCTTCGAGGGTAACTGTACGATAAATAAAACGGCACAGCGTTAATGGAAATTTCAAAAACAGGAACACGACGGGAAGAACGGGGACGCATTAAAAAGAAAACAGGCTCCGGCAGGGTCGAATCAAAGGAAAAGACCTTCCAGGCAGAGCTGAAACAGGTGATCTCCGTGGACCTGCAGGGGTCACTGGAAGAAATCCTCGGTGAACTGCAGGACCAGGAGCGGCGTTTCATGGATCAGCAGACACCCTGGGAGATGAACCGCTACAAGGCCATGGTGCAGAAAATTCTCAGGATGATCCTGGATGATTCCATTGCCGTGCGTACCATAAAGCGCCGGCGCCGGGACAACCGTGCGGACTGGACCGTGGCGGAAGTCATCAACGGTAAACTTCTTGAAATGTCCGAGGCCCTGACGCGGGGCAATACCGCCTTTAACACGATGAAAACCATGGAGGAAATCCGCGGCCTTCTCCTCGACCTGTTGCATTGACACGCCCTCTGCCTGAAAAGAGTACAATATGAGTGATCATCCCATAATCGGACATGAAGCCCGCCGGGAACAGCTTTCCCGTCTCCTTGCGGGGGAGAGGATTCCCCAGGTGATGCTGTTTCACGGTATCCCCGGTATTGGCAAGCACCGGGTGGCACGCTGGTTTATCCAGTCGCTCCTCTGTACCGGCGCTACGAAACCCTGCGGGACCTGTTCCTCCTGCGTGCAGTGTGCCGGGGGCACCCACCCGGATGCCTTTGAACTGACTCCCAATGAAAAGGGTACCATCCCCATCGGCAAAAGTGACGAAAAAGGGACCGTGCGCTGGCTCATTGGCCGGCTTTCCATGACATCGGTTACGGGCCGTTATGGTGTGATCATCAATGGTATCGACAATATACCCATACAGGGACAGAACGCCCTGTTAAAAACCCTGGAGGAACCCCCCGCAGGGGCGGTGATTATTCTTCTCTCGTCGAACCGCAGCCAGGTTTTGCCAACGATCCTTTCGCGCAGCACTGAGTTCTCCTTTCGTTCCCTGACACATGAAGAAATCAGCGCTATTATCCGCAATCACGATATTAAAACCCCTTCTCCTGACCTCATTGCTGCATTTTCCGGTGGCTCCTTTGAACTGGCGGTGATGCTCACCGAGGAGGACAACCTGGGGGCGCTGGTCGCCCTTCTCGAGGGGATTTTTACCGCCATCGAGAGAGGGGGGATGATTAACCTTGAAGCGGATATCCTCCTGAAGCGGGTGGGCTCTGCCAACCTGCTTTTTCTCCTGGTCAATGCCCTGCGGGAGATTCTCATGCTGAACCTCAGGGAGGCAGAGATGCCACCTCTTCTTTCCTCGCTTCCCCGTATCAGCCGTGAAGACCTGCAGAAGCTGATAAAGATCATGATGGAAATTCAAAAACGACAGGCCTTTAATCTCAATCTTCCCGCTATGATCAAGGCCTATGTCTATGCCATGGAGAATCACTCCCTCCTTGAATTTCCCTCCATGCCAGGGGCGTGATACCTGTGAGCTCCCTGTAATAGAGAGACTGAAAACTAGTTGCTAAAATAAGCGCCTTTGGTCATAATGTATTCAAAGAAAGTAGTGTTCCTTTGTAGTATGGGTTTTTTCAGTGTTTTGCGGGGAAGTT
The DNA here is from genome assembly GCA_964534225.1 of uncultured Leptospirales bacterium. Taxonomy (GTDB): domain Bacteria; phylum Spirochaetota; class UBA4802; order UBA4802; family UBA5550; genus CAZHNW01. The sequence goes on from CAZHNW010000010.1 coordinate 27,210, forward strand.
TATCTCTTTTTGAGAGGAGCGCTTTTCTGCGAAGAGAAATCCTGACGGGATCATTAGAAATATTTTTAACAGGAATCAATCATGGAAGTGTCAGCTGTACGCCTGCGCAACAGTTACCAGATATATTACATTGATACGAATAATGTTTTTCTTAACCAGAATACCCTCGGGGTTGTTGAAACCGAGCATGGTGTCGACCTGGGGCGTGTAGTTAAAAGCTCCCGTTATCAGAACAACAGTGATATCCAGGTTACGGGGAAGCTTCTCCGTAAGGCAACGGAAGAGGACCTGGCGCAGATACCCGCCATCGAGGCCCTTGAAGAAAAGGCCTTCAGGCTCTGCAAAGAGAAGGCCCGCAAGAAGAACCTCAATATGAAACTCATCTCTGTGAAGTCACTCTTTGACCGGACAAAGATCATTTTCTATTTCGTGGCGGAAAACCGTATCGATTTCAGGGAACTGGTACGTGAACTTGCTTCTGTTTTCAGGACCAGGATCGAAATGCGCCAGATCGGTGTGCGCGACGAGGCACGCCTTGTGGGAGGCTATGGTCCCTGCGGGAGGATACAATGCTGTGTTAACCAGCGTGATGAGTTTGCTCCCGTATCGATCAAGATGGCCAAGGAACAGAACCTGAACCTGAATTCACTGAAAATTTCAGGCATGTGCGGAAGGCTTCTCTGCTGTCTCGGCTATGAATATGATGTTTACCGTGAACTGAATGTCGACTTCCCCGCAACCGGCGTTGAAGTGAAATGCGGCGATGAAGTCTACACGGTTATTTCAACAGATGTTCTCAAACAGGCCATGAAAATTCGCAACAGGGACCGCATTGTTGAAATCGCCCGTGAAGATCTTGACCTGCGTAATGGAAAATACAGCCTCAAGCCGGAGACCCTCGAGGAGATACAGCGTAACGAAGAAGACCATGAGGTCGAGGAAGATGACTATTACGTCATACCTGATTCAATAGCAGGCACAAAAAGCTGAAAGGCCCTGTTCCCTCAGCCGTCGGCTCCTGAAAAGAAGCTGTATTAATTTTCTATAATTTTTTAAGCCCAAGGAGTTACCAGTACGAATGGACAGTATATTTTATGTGACCACCCCTCTCTACTATGTAAACGCAGAGCCCCATATCGGGCACGCCTATTCAACAATTCTTGCTGATTTTATGAACCGTTTCTATAAAATGCGCGGTTACGATACATATTTTCTTACCGGCACTGATGAACATGGAGACAAGATCTATGATGCCGCCCTCAAGCAGGGAATGACCCCCCAGGAGTTGACCGACCAGGTGAGCGGTAAGTTTCGCACCGCCTGGGAGGAAATCGGTATCGGTTTCGATGACTTTATACGGACAACTGAAGACCGTCACAAAAAGGTGGTGCAGGAGATTCTGCAGAAGGTCTATGACAGTGGAGATATCTATTTCGGAAGTTACGGCGGCCACTACTGTGTCGGCTGTGAGAGGTTCCTTACAGAAAAGGAACTGGTGGACGGCAAGTGCCCTGAACACGACAGGGTGCCCGATTACATCGAGGAAAAGAATTACTTTTTCAAGATGAGTAAATACCAGGACTGGCTTATCGATTATATCGAAAAGAATCCTGAGTTTATTCGCCCCGAGCGGTACAGGAACGAAGTCATGAGCCTGCTGAAAGGCGAAGAACTCGAAGACCTCTGTATTTCACGGCCAAAGAGCCGTCTTACCTGGGGCATCAGCATGCCCTTTGATGAGAACTATGTGACCTATGTCTGGTTCGATGCCCTGATCAATTATGTCAGCGCCATCGGGTATCCCGATGATGAGCGTTTTAAAAAATACTGGCCCCGGGCCCAGCATATCATTGCCAAGGATATTGTAAAACCCCACGGGGTATTCTGGCCCACCATGCTCAAGGCGGCGGGTATCGAGCCCTACCAGAACCTGAATGTTCACGGGTACTGGCAGATGGAAGACGCCAAGATGTCAAAGACACTGGGTAACGTGATCACCCCCTCGTCCCTGGTGGAGAAATTCGGTATCGACCAGGTGCGCTATTTTTTTCTCAGGGAAATGACCTTTGGCAATGACGCCCGTTTCAGTGAGAATGTCGTTATTGACCGTATTAACTATGACCTGGCTAATGACCTTGGCAACCTGGTGAAGCGTACCTTCAACATGGTTGACAAGTATTTCGAGGGGAAGGTTCCTTTCTTTGACGGGGAGAATGAGGCGGGGCGTTCTTCCCTGCAGCGTGCCCTTGAAGTGGCGGCGGGTGAGTATTTTGATCTCTGTGGCCGTTTCCAGACCAGTGCGGGTATCGAAAAACTCTGGGAATTCATACGTTCCCTGAACAAGTATATTGATGAGTATAAGCCCTGGCAGCTGGCTAAGGAGGAGGATACTGCCCTGCTTGGATCAGTGATGCGTAACCTCCTGGAGGCGATCTGCAGTATTGCCGTGCTTCTCCAGCCGGTACTGGTCAATGCCTCCCGGGTAATTCTTGCCGACCTCGGGGTCGAGAATCCCTCTGCAGAGCTGAAGGTTCTTGCTTCATTAAACAGTCTTTCTGATGGGAACAGTCTCGGTGCAATGGAAATTCTTTTTCCCCGCCTCGAAAAGGAGAAAGAGACAAAAGAGGAACCAAAGGTAAAGGGAAAGAATAAGCAGAAGATAAGGGATAACGAAAAGAAAGAAGTAAAGAAAGAAGCAAAGAAAGAAGAAGACGGCCTCATTGATATATCTGAATTTGCGAAGGTGGACATCCGCGTAGCAAAGATCCTCACCGCGGAAAAGGTGGAAGGCTCTGACAAGCTCATGGAACTGAAAGTTGATGCGGGAATCGATGAGAGGATCATTATCGCCGGTATCGCACAGAATTATGAAGCGGATTACCTGGTGGGGAAAAAGATTCTCATGGTGGCCAATCTCAAACCCGCTACTATTTTTAAGAGAAAATCAAACGGCATGCTTCTGGCGGCGAAGAAGGATAAAAAAGACGTCCCGGTGCTCATCGAGGTGGATGAGAAAATCCCAGCGGGGGCAAAACTGGGGTAATGTAACGCGGGGCGGGAAGTTTTTACCCCCGCCCGGGGTTAAAACAATCATGTTAATAGGTATACTTTCAGACACGCACAATGATATCGAGATGACCGAAAAGGCCCTTGAAATATTCAGGGAAAGGGACGTGGAGATGCTCATTCATGCGGGAGACCTGACCTCTCCCCGTATGCTGCGTCTTTTCAAGGATTTCAAATGCCGCTTTGTCCTGGGAAATGGTGATCTCGATGTTGAAATTCTTAACGAAGAGTGTAAAAAGTATGGTTTCGGTGAAATTGATTATTACTGTACCTTTGCGATAGAGGGAAAAGAGTTCATGGTTTTTCATGGTAATGATGTTCCTCTTTACCGTGAGGCGGTGGCGTCAGGGAAATATGACTATATCATCAAGGGGCACACTCACGAATTTGAAAATTACATGAGAAACCGTTCTCGTATTATAAATCCCGGTGCGCTCTACGGTGCCGATGATGAATTTTCTGTCGCCATTCTCGATACCAGCACGGACAGGGTGGAGATGATCAGAATCGAACGTGATTGATGAACAGAACCTGGTTGAATAATTATTTTGATATCATTTCAAGTATTCTTTCGAAGTCATCGAGGGAATAGTAGCTGATTTCTATACGGCCCCGGGAACCTGAATGTTTGATTTCGATCTTGGTACCCAGCAGTGACCTCAACTTTTCTTCCATTTTTTTTATGTGTGCATCTTTTTTCTTTGGTTTAGATGGAGTGCCGGTTTCTCCCGTGCCGGCTGTTTCTTTACTTTCTTTTATTATTGTCTCAAGGGCCCGTACGGAGAGTCCCTTTTCCATGGTTTCTTCAAAGAGTTCCGTCGGGCGCTCGCCTTTAACGGAAAGAAGAACCTTCGCATGACCTGTGCTGATGGTGCCTTCTGAAATGGCCTCCTGGATATCTTCGGGCAGGTTCAGGAGGCGCATGGAGTTTGCCACGGAGGCACGTTCTTTTCCCACCCGGGCGGCAATTTCCTGCTGCTTGAGCTTGAATTTGCTCACCAGTATCTTGTAGGCCTTTGCCTCTTCGATGGGATCAAGATCTTCGCGCTGTATATTTTCGATTAAGGCGATGGTGAAGTTTTTTTCTTCGTCAGCCTCAATGATAATGGCCCTGATCTTTTCAGCACCGATATGTTTTGTCGCCCTGAGACGGCGTTCACCGGCAACAACAATGTAGCAGTCATCTTTTTCGATGTCTTTTCTGACAATGATTGGTTCGATGAGCCCGACTGATTTAATTGATTCTGCCAGGCCAGCGATTGTTGCTTCGTCAAAGTGCTGACGCGGCTGGTCAGGGTTGGGAATGACCTGCTCAATATTCAGTTCAACGATGCGTTCGCCGTCCCTGATGACGGCCTGTTCCATGCTTTCAACAGGTGTCGGTGATGAGGAGATGATGGCACTGAGGCCCTTTCCCAGTTTTTTCTTCTGTTGGTTAGCCATTTTTCATTACCTCATTTGCCAGTTGTTCATAGGTGACACCGCCGCTGCTGCCGCGGTCATACATGTTTATCGGTTTCCCGAAAGAGGGTGCCTCGGAGAGGCGGACATTTCGGGGAATTATGGTTTTGAAGACCTTATCCTTGAAATAGTCGCGTACATCATCGACAACATGGTTGGCAAGGTTGGTACGTGAATCGTACATGGTAAGCACGACCCCTTCTATTTTAAGTGAGGGGTTGAGGCCTTCCTGCACCATGGCAATAATGCGAAGGAGCTGGCTCAGGCCCTCGAGTGCATAGTATTCACACTGCAGGGGGATTAGTACCGAATCAGCGGCAACCAGGCTGTTGAGTGTCAGGATTCCCAGCGAGGGCGGGCAGTCGATAAAGATATAGTGAAAGTTGTCTTTTACCTCATCAAGGAATTTTTTGAGAATGAATTCCCGTCCATCTGAGTCAAGGAGGTCAACCTGTGCACCTGAAAGGTGAATATTTGAAGGAATCAGGTAGAGATTTTCCACGTCAGTATCAAAGATGGCTTCTTTAACAGGAAGTTCGCCAATCATTACCTCGTAGATGGTGGTATCGATCTCTTCGGCGTTGACACCGATGCCGAATCCCGCGTTTCCCTGGGGGTCAATATCGATGATAAGTACCTTTTTACCCTTTTCAGCGAGATAGGCCGCAAGGTTCACTGTCGTGGTGGTCTTGCCAACACCGCCTTTCTGGTTTGATACTGAGATTATTCTGCCCATGCAACAACTCCCGTTATAATCTTGCTCAACTACACACAAAAAAGCCCTTTGAATGCAACTATTTTTCCTAAAAAAACCTGAGCCCCCGAAGAACAGGGGCTATCCCTTTCCGAAACCGGGGGGGCTGTAACGCCTTCGGTCAAAGAAGAGGGCCATGATTAAAAAGATGCCTGCTGCCGTGATTATGCCGGCAGCAATCATTATTGGTGTCATGTGGGGAATGACGCGTCTGCCCCGTGCCGCTGCCACGGCATGAAGTCCATGCCTCTCCCGGGTATCGGGGAAAAGTCGTATGATACAGTAGGTGTCCCGGGGGGAGGGGATATCGATTTCTTCATAGCGGCGGTGCATATCCCTGGAAAGTATTATTCTGCTTTCCCGGTCCAGGATATCCACCTGGAGGGGGGCATTTTCCGCGAGAACATAGAGTGTATTCATACCGATGCGGAGAGGGATCCTGTAGGTTCTGACCCTTTCTCCCCGGTGAAAGGAATCGGCAAGAGAGGCGGTCTTTTCCTGTTCCCAGCGGTCTATCTTTTCCCGGAGGGCGGCAATGAGGTGACTTCCCGCGAGGCGGTAGATGTTGAAGCGGCGGTAATCACTAAAGACGGTACTATGGTAGCTGGTATAGATAACTTCCCCCTTGCCCCTTTCCATGTAGAGGGCTACAGGGCCTCCCCGGGTCCCGCGGGGTGTTTCAAAGAATGCCGAGGCGAGAATTTCAGCGTCATTCACTTCTTTCAGGGTAATCCATCCGCTGTGAGTCATGTAAAGGGCCATCTCGTTTTTAATGGAGAAATGGGCCATGTCTCCCTTGAGACGGGCGACAATGCGTCCCGGCATTCCCATGTAGGGAAAATCATTGAAGAAGGTGAAGTCATTGTAGGCCTGGTTGAGAAATTTTACGGTATAGCCTGAGAAGTAGGCTTTCCCCCCTTCATCGATGAAGGAGCGGATATTTTTTGTGATTTTATCCTGTGAAATGGAGGCGATTTCTTTTCGGATAGCCACGGAGTGGATACTCCTTCCCTGTGATTTCAGCCGGATATGTTCATGAAGGGGAGGCTCCATGCCGCAGGGGAAGAAAATGAGGCGGTATTTTTTTAATATTGCAGGATCCTGGAGTTCGGGATAGGAGATTGTTTCGAAGCTGATTCGGTAGGCGCGCAGGACCTTTTCTATCGGGTCAAAACGTCCCTTCACAACGGCAATGTCTCTGGCCTCTTTTTTCCCTTCGCCGTGGAGTATGGTGGAGGCAGAGAAAAGCAGAAGGAGAGAGGTGATTTTTTTCAGTGTTTTTCCTGAGATCATGCCGCATTAGTGAGGGGAGAGAAGAAATTTACAAGGATTTTTTTAAACTTCTTCGTGGTCTTTGCTGGCAAGTATCTCCTCGCGGCGTTTTTCCATGGTACCCCTGTCAAGGCGGTACCTCTTTTCTTTCAGATGACGAGAAATTTTTTTGCGGTACCAGGGAGAGTCAAAGTAAGAGACAAGATCGCCGGCAAGGGGATGCACCTGTGTACCCGGTACATATTCAACGGTGAGGTCTTTTTTCTTTTCGGTGATGGAACCCGTGATAAAGCCCCATGAGATATCTCTAATACCGGTGCCCTCAAGGTCTCGGAGAACTCCCCGTAGAAGGGCCTCCTTTTCAGGATCAAAGAAACGGAACGCGGGGGCATACATGGCGGCGAGGTGAAAATGGTCAGGAACCTCCATGAAACCGTCCCTGCTCATCTGCCGTCCCAGTTCTTTCATCAGTGCAAAGAGATAAGAAAGAACACCCAGTCCCGGTTTTCCCTGTCCCGGAAGCTGTGGTTTCTTTGCGGCAAATTTTGCCTTCGGGTTGACTGCCTGCGCCCATTCAACATTTATCATTGAGTAATTTCGTTTTTTCATTAAGAGGGGAAGGCGAATTTCAGGTATATAAACGTTTTCGGAAAGGCGAAGGTTGATGAGCATGTTATCATGTTTGATGCGATCGTAAAAAATGCTGAGGTGATGCCGGCCTCCCTCATCGCGGGAGATGTCGAGGAGAAGGCGCTGGAAACCGCGTTCCTTCAGGGCACTGCTTAGTCTGATTGTCTCAAGGATGGCAAAAATATCATCTTCGGTAAAGCGGTTGAGAAAGATTTCTTCGCAGGTGTCTGTGCGCGATATTGCTTCGAAACCGCATTCAAGGTTTTCCGCCATAAGTGAAAAGTTGTGCCCCAGGAAGGAGGAAATTTTTTGCCTGTCATCTCTTTGCGGAGTTTTCCTCCTCAGTTTTTTCATGATTTTTCTATGAGAAGCAGATCCCGGTGCTGATACTCCTCGTCCCCGATTGCATCGATTTCTTCAGCAATTGCCTGGTAGAAGGCGGCCCTTTCGCGCATTGAAGCAGCCAGTTTTTTATATGCATCACCGATCTTTTCTTCTGATTGTGCCAGAACCTGGAGTATTTTTTTTAAATTATTTTCGTTCTGGATTGTTTCCCTGATTTCGTCAATGAGACTGTTGTGGTAATCAAGGAGGAGAGAATTTTCAAGCGTTGGCATTGGATGCGTTTCTTTTAATTCTGTAATTTTTTTTGCATGCTCCCGGGAATGTGTTTCCTGGAAAGCGAGTGTTGCCTTGACTTTCTCCATGTGGTCTTCTCTCTGGAGGCCACCGTAGAAGTCAGCAAGGGCTTTTTCAAGGAGGATTATATAGTTGAGAATTTCTTCGTTCATGGTATTTCTCCTGTTTCTGTTTTGAGCGCCTCATGAGATGCCTGTTGCGGGGTGCCGCAACAACAGGAAAGAAAACCTGTCGAAATGCAGTCAAGGAGGTGCTCTGAATAAAAAAACCGGTGATTTTATAAATTATTATAGCTGTTTTGCAGAATCTGTAAATACATCTTTTTTGTCTGCAGGTGTTTTTGTTGCCTGAATGACTGTTCACTTTTGGGGTTGCAGGGATTTTGATTTTAATACAAATAGAAATATATCATGTATATTTGTGAGATGAAGAAAATATAATGAAGTCCTGCAGAATGCAGGATGGAGCACTTTTATGTTATAAAAAGGGGAAAAGCTTGAAGGCTTTTCCCCTTTTTCAATATTTAACATGTTACTACAGTGGTGCCCCGGTAAATGCTGCATCTACGGCATCGGTTACGGCTCCTTCGTCGGCGAGAATACACTCCACCTTCCCAAAAAATTTTGGAAACTCTGAAACAATATAAAATCTGCCTGAAAGAACACGACCGTAATAATATGCCGCTTCATTATTTTCGTTGAGGATGTTTTCCCTTTCTATACCGGAGGTATTTCCTGTCAGTTCATTCGCCTTTGGTATCGCCAGGGTCAGGGCCCAGAGATGCATCCAGGCATATGTCATCATTACGAATATTTCTCTAAGCGGGGTGGCATCTGCAAAAATCTCAGCGAATTGTCCCTTTTCTTTCCTTGATTTTAATGTCTCAACAACTTCATCAAGGCGCTCAAGTCCATTTTCAATAGTGCTGATATATTTTTCTTCTACTACCCCTTTTGCCCCGGCAACAGTTTCTAATAGTTTTTTTCTGTAGATACTGTAGTTATACTGGTCTTTGTTCATGAGGAGTTTTCTCATGGCCAGGTCAATTGACTGGATTCCATTGGTCCCCTCATAGAGAGAAAGTATTTTACAGTCTCTTGCGAACTGCTCTACGGGATAATCACTGCAGAACCCATACCCTCCATAGACCTGAATGGCATCGCCGGTAACTTCCCATGATGTATCAGTGTTGCCTGCTTTTACAATGGGAATAAAAATGTCAATGAGAGCCTGTGTTTCTTTTTTCTCTTCTCCGTTCAGTATTTCATGCATATCGAAAAGATATGTATTGTAATAAACAAGTGTACGCATTGCTTCAACTTTTGATTTCATGGAGAGGAGAAGACGTTTTATGTCAGGATGGTTTATAATTTGCGTATCTTCACCTTTCGGGTTCATTGGGTCTTTGCCCTGGACCCTGTTTCGTGCATATGTGAGTGCGTGCATGTAAGCGGTACTTGAAACTGACGCGGCCTGAAGGCCTACATATAAGCGGGTCTCGTTCATCATGTTAAACATGATTTTCATTCCCTGCTGCTGCTCTCCCATCAGGTATCCGTGACAGTTGTTTTCATCCCCGAAGTTCAGGGTGCAGGTCGCGGATGCCTTTATGCCCATTTTATGTTCTATTCCTGAGCAGATTACATCATTGGTCTCTCCCGGCGTACCATTGGAATCAAACCTGTACCTGGGTGTCATGAATATTGAAATACCCTTTGTGCCTGCGGGATCGCCTTCTACCCTGGCAAGTACTGGATGTATCATGTTTTTATAATAGTCATTCTCGCCGGATGAGATAAAGATTTTCTGGCCTGAAAGGCGGTATGTATTTCCCTCAATCTTTTCAGCTTTCGATTTAATGGCGCCCACGTCTGACCCTGCTTCAGGTTCTGTCAGGCACATGGTGCCGCCCCATTCCCCTGAAATAATTTTTTCACAGACAATATGTCTGTCTTCTTCCCTGCCAAAGTTTTTAACAAGATTCATGGCTCCGAGGCTTAAGTGAGGGTACATGGAAAATGCCAGGCTTGCGCTTGCAAAATAGTCAAGTGTCGCCTGGAAGATGATGAAGGGCATACCCATTCCACCGTATTCCTGTTCAATATTTATGCCGGCAAAACCCGCCTCGTAATAGGCATCGAGTCCCGGTTTCAGAACACCGGGTATTGTGACGCTTTTGGTTTCCGGGTTATATTGGGCCTGTTCTTTGTCTGCTTCCTGGGCAAAGGGGTATACCTGCTCAACAGCGATTGTTTCTGCGAGATTAACAATTTCTTCAAAAATTTCTTTGTCAAAATCTGCAAATTTTTCGTGTCGCGTAATACTGTCTACTTCGAGCATTTCAAAAAGAATAAATTTAACGTCTCTTGAGTCTGCCAGTTGATTTACTGCCATTTGAACCTCCTCACAGTTCATGTAGTAATGTTTTTTATTTCAGTAATTATTTTTAAATATAGAATGTAGTGCAAAGTTACATTAGTAATGGCGTTCCCACCCGCTGTTGGTGGAGGGGCGCTCCTTATTATTGTGTTTGTGCAGTAAATATGTTTAAGGAATAAATACTGTTTTTTTATATGTAATTATCATAGTTTTTACTATTTGATTTCTGTCAAGAAGTGCTTTTCGTGATGCTCAGTTTTAACATTGTAAAGGATAAGGTGGTTTTACACGGTTGAGGTTAGTCCGGGATTTTTTGAAGATAGGGTATTCCGAAGGAATGCGGTGAGTAAAAGCAGCGCCGTGAATCAGCTTGATATGTTGGTGTGGTTTTATTTCTGAATAATCGATTTTACGGTCCAGTCTTCGCGGCAGCGAAGACTGGTGCCGAAATGCCGGTACATGAATTCAGGCGCGCCAAAAACATGACGGCAGATTTTTGCGGGGTCACTTATTCCAGAAGCGGCCTGTTCTTTCACCTGCTTTACGATATCGGTCATACCGGTGATTCTTTCTTCTATGAGGGAGATACTGTCTTCCACGATGCCGTGGTGGGCGGAGATGAATTGACTTCCCCTCTCTGCATAATCAAGAAGTTTGCGGAGACTCTCCAGTTCGCTGATATAGTCCTCGCCCATGGTGACGTAGCGCTTTCGTCTCGGCACGGGAATGGCATCCCCTGAATAGACAATGTCATCGGGCATGATGCGGTAGGCGGTGTGATTCGGTGAATGACCCGGTGTGGGGATCACCTCGATTTTTCTTCCCCGGTCTGTCTCGTAGACATCTCGGTCAAGGGGAGCGGCGGTAAACATGCGCGGCCTGCCCCATACAAAATCCATGAGAGGGGAAACAAAGCCGAAATCACTGACGATTTCAGGAGAATAGATCCGGCAGTTGAGTTTTTTTTGAAGGAGCCGGTTCTTGCCGCAGTGGTCTTCGTGCATATGTGTGTTGAGAATGGTCCAGTCCCTGGCGCGGTCAAGGGTTTTAACGAAACGGCTGAAGGGTTTCGGGTCAAAGTTCGGGTTGCCCGTATCGAGAAAGATATTATCCACCAGGAGAAAGCACCCTTCGATGTGCCATTGTCCGAAAAAGGTGCCGGCATAGCGGAAGAGATAAATGTCATCCAGGGAAGAAGGCCTTTCGATGACAAAAAATTTTTCCTTCAGCTTGAGTCCTTTACGGGGCTTTTTCAATGGAATCTGCCCCCTGTTGTCGCGCCTGATATTCATAATACGAAGAGTACGCTGCCGGTTTCAGATGACAAGTACTTTCACACCTTTTTCTACGATTTTACTATGATTTTTATCGAGGCTCTGAGCCGGGCTCCGGACCTGCCCGGGGGGAGCGGCTTTTATCTTGACGGCAGTTATCCCCTGTTTTACAGTGAAAGGGTAACCGGGGCGGGTATCGGAAAAACAGGGCGGAGAGAGTCGTCCCCCTGCGGGACGGGGTTTTGCGCGAGGTGTTCTCCTGCGGGTATGAGCATTGACAGGTTTATAAGAAACGCCAGATAGGGCTGGCAGGAAAAGAGTATGCGTATACTATATCTCACGGATGTACACGGAAGTTTCGACGAGGTGAAGGACCTGCTCCTTGAAACAGTGGCGGATATTTATATTATCTCCGGGGATCTTATTGATATCCCCTTTTACAATGTTGACACGGCGATACGCTATCATGAGCTTCAGTCGCATTTTCACGGCCTCAGGCGCCAGATGGAAAGGGAAGATGAAGTGCTGGAAGACTTCGTTGAGGATATCCTGGGAAAGCCTGACTGTGATGACGAGAACTGCCAGAAGGGGATGGATTACCAGCACCTGACAATCAGGGCCCGGCGTGTGATGCAGCAGAAGTACAAGGTCCTTGAAAATGTCATGGCCTATAAAACTTCAGCACGCCTTTTTACCATTCCCGGTAACTATGACATGGATCTCAAGTTTACGGCCCTTCATGAACGTGATCTTCACATGCACTGGCATAACCTAAACGGCCTCAAGATTGCCGGCTACGGCGGTGCCGCGTCATGGACGGCAGGAATACCGGAACGCTATATCGTTCAGTACCGTGCCGGCATCGGCATGGATGACCGGCGCAATGAAATGTACTCATTTTTTAAGGCGGTGAAGCCCGGTATTATCGTGACCCACCAGCCCGCCCATGGTATACACGACTGGCTTTCCTACAAGGGGCCTTCTGGTTCACCGGCGCTGCGTACCTACTGCGACAATAATCCTGTACTGCTCTGTCTCACAGGACATATCCATGAAGACTTCGGCTTTGCCCGGGAGCACGGTACCATCTACCTGAACCCGTCAAATTTCGGAGAGGTCACCACCGCTTCAGGAGATATTCGCGAGGGAGGGTTCTTCTTTCAGATTGACATGGATGGCCCCGTAATCAGTCATATCTGTTTTCGTAAGCTGGTGAAGAACCGTATTCATGATATTGCTGATTACATTCCCGACGGTGATATATGGCGCGAGGAGATTGTTGACCAGGAACGGTGGGACGCCCTGAAGCGAAGAGAAAATTTTGACCTGGAGATGAAGAAATATTCCCATATCCGTGAGATCGAGCTTTTTAATGATCTGCGTCAGTTTTTCAGGCTTTTCCAAACAAGGGAAACCGATGAGCGCCTTGACATGCTCGAAAAGGTGACACGCCTTCTCGAGGGGTACGTTGAATCCGTTGCCATGGATATTATGGGTTCAGTCAACGTGGGCCTTTCTCAGTCTCAGTCTGACATTGACATGGTTCTTTACCTGGAGTGCGGGCGTAACTGTGAAAACAGTATGGGTACCTGTGAAAACCTTGAGAAAATTCGCAGCCTTATTGCTGAACGTCTCGCGGGAAAATATAAGTTCGAAATCGTCGACTGTGTTGACCTTTCGAAGGTAAGAAAGAGTATCGAGGAGCGGGATTTCGAGTGCGAAATGACCCAGCGCTTTGTGGCTCACCGGTCCATGGGACGGCCCATCAATTATCGCGTTATTGCCCCTGTTGAAGATATGCTTAATCGTGACATCGAGTTTAGAAGAGAGATAGAGGGAAGTATCGCCGCCTTTTTCAAGATATTTGTCAATACCTCTCAGCACGTAAACAGCTTTGAAAAGTATGAGCTGCGCCTGAAGTCTCTGGGGATAAAGATACCTGAAGCGATTTACAATAAAATTCGTGATTACCTCCAGCAGGAAGAAGAGGGGGAAAAGAATACCTGAAAAATTTTCAGCAGCTCTGCCTGTTATGTGATACTGTAGTGATAAATTTATTTCTTGACATTTTATGAGAGAAAATTTTATAGTATCAATGCAGTAAAAAAGTAAAAAATATTATGAATACAATTAATTACACCATCCACCAGAGCTATTTTTATTTTTGGTATTTTTATTTTAACAGAGCTCGTTCGTAGCTTTGATGGATAGTGTAATACCAAAAGGCCGCGGGCGGGAAGCCGGCGGCCTTTTTTAATGCTCATGCAGCAGGTATCAGGGGCCGTCTCTCCCTCCCGGCCTTTACATCAAGGAGAAAAAAATGATACTTGTAATGCAGGAGTCTGAGAGTCAGAAGCTTCAGAAAAACAGGGAACAGCTGGAGGAGCGGGGTTACCGTACCTATTCAATCAAAACAAGCCGCGGTGATGTCTGCACCGCCCTGCATGTCAACGAAGAGGAGTGCCGCTCCTTTTTTGATCAGTCCTGCAGTTGTTCATTTCTTTCCGTAAAAGATCCTTTTATCCTCGCGGGGCGCAGTCTCAAGGATACGCCCACGGTTATCGAACTTCCCCAGGGGCCTCCCGTGGGGGGGAAGGAAACTTCCATCATTGCCGGCCCATGTTCGATAGAATCAGAGGAGCAGTTATACGAAACCGCTATGGCGGTAAAGGCTTCAGGCGCCACGGTGCTGCGTGGGGGTGCCTTTAAGCCAAGAACTTCCCCCTATGCTTTCCAGGGACTCGGATTCGAAGGGTTGAAAATGATACGCCGGGTGGGGGACGCCGTGGGCCTGCCTGTTATTACCGAGGTGATGGATGCAGATGACATGCCCCTTATTGCTGAATACGTCGATATCATTCAGATCGGTGCGCGCAACTGCCAGAATTTTTCCCTTTTGAAAAAGGCGGGGCGTATCGATAAACCGGTTCTGCTCAAGCGGGGCATGATGGTGACCATTGATGAGTTTCTCATGTCGGCGGAGTATATCCTTTCAGAGGGAAACATGAAGGTAATCCTCTGTGAGAGGGGGATCCGCACCTTTGAGACAGCGACGCGCAATACCCTGGACATCTCCGCTGTGCCGGTACTGAAAGGAAAGACACATCTGCCTGTTATTGTCGACCCTTCTCACGCGGCAGGTGACTGGAGGCTTATTGAACCCCTGGCCCTTGCCTCCCTGGCGGCGGGTGCCGACGGTTTGATGATCGAGGCCCATGTCAGGCCCGATGAGGCCCTTTGTGACGGACCCCAGTCACTTCGCCCTGACAAGTTTGCCCTGCTCATGGAGAAGGTCTCGGCCCTGGCAAAGGTCATGGCCCCGGGGGAGGTGGTGCGGCTGTAGGGTTTATCGCGGGTTGTTACATTCAGGTTTAAGGGTGTTTCGTTTATTACATTGTGCTGGTCATAACTCGCGTATAGTAACGATGCCGAGATACCCGTCTACGATCACCTCGTTCCCGTTTTGAAATGTTTGGGTGGCATTTTCAATACCGGTGACACATGGAATGCCGTATTCCCTGGCGATAATGGCACCGTGAATGAGCATTCCACCACGCCGTTCAACGATCCCTGCCGCAAGGGGGACCACGAAAGTCATGGCGGGATCGATGGCATCACAAATAATTATTTCACCTTCTTTGAACTCGAAAAGGTCATCATTATTTTTGATAACCCGTGCCGGGCCTGAACCGATTCCGGGACCTGCAGGCTGGCCTGTATGCTGCCTTATACGCATTTTATATTTTCCTTCCTGCAGATTAAGGACAGGTGGAGACGGTTTTATCCTTATATCATTTTTTCGCGGTTCATCAATGTCTGTTTCTTCCTGTTTTTCATGGTGTACTTTTTGTCCCCTGAGTAAAGCGGCGGTTTCTGCGGGATTGTATTTATTTGAAGTGATTTCGTTTTTCTTTGCAAGTCTTTTGCGGCCTTCTTCAATCGCGTCAGTAAGTTTTGCTTCGATGTTTCCAAGGTAGAGATTGTCATTATCCCGCAGGCTCCAGCTTGCACGGCCGAGATCAAGTAACTCTTCTGAGAATTTTTTTTGTTCAGGGGGAAAGGCGTTATAGTATTCCTTTTCGAGCTGTTGCCTGGTTTTGGCTTCATTATTACTTTTGGGTTTTTTGTCGGTTTTTGCCATGGATAAAAGCAGTCTCAGCAGCTGTTTGCGGTCTTTAAACAAGCGCTGCCCTCTGTATGTTGTATTCCCGTAATTTTCCATAAAAGATTCGGTCTGTTCAAGCAACTGAGGGGAGATGTTTTCTAAATTTTCTTTTTCTATCGAGGAGACATCTGCGGGGCTTCGTTTAATCATGGATGCCAGGTTTTCAAGGGCGTTGTTTCTTTTAACACTTATCATTTCGTCAGAGGTAAGCAGGAGGGTGAAACTGTAGGGGTCGTCAGGTCCCAGTATGTCATTATACACCTGACCAAAGAGCCTGACTCCATGGGCAAATGGAATGAACTCCGCCCAGTATATGTCTTTCCATTCGAGGAAAATTTTTTCTCTCCGGATGATTTCATCAGCCAGGGCGGTATCATCAAGTTTTTCCAGTTTAAAAACCGAGAGCTTATCGGCAGCCGCAATCATCGAGGGAACCAGTTCATTTTCGATGCGGTTTCTCAGGGACTGCAGTGACCTGTAACTTCGTGTAAGGCTTTTGTACCAGTTACGTTTATCTTTTTTTTCCCAGGGTTTAATGGTTCCCCCGTCATTGTCGAGAGTGGTTATTGGTCGAACCTGGAGAAGGTAGAAGACTCCATCTTTCATGGTCCATTCAACATCCACGGCATAACCAAGCTGTTTTTCAAGATTGATTAGAATTTTATATATTTCTGATACCTCGTTTTTCCCCAGTACCACTGAACCATGGTTGTTTTTTTTCTGTATGGTGGTTCCTTCAAGGGGATGTGCCACTGTCATGGCAGTATCACCCTCCTGTTGCAATGTAATTTTTTCAGTTATTTTATCTATTTCCCATTGTTCCGGTGATACATCTCCGTCTACCAGGCCCTTGTTCAGGCCTCTTACCGCCTCTATTACCGCATTGCCGGTGTTGAGAGGGCTCATGCTGAAACCAACACCTGATACGTTTCCGGTTATCAGCTCCTGGATAATGACGGACATGCGTGAAGAGGAAGGGTTAAGTTCCAGTTCTTTTCGGTACATGAGAGCCCTGTCTGACCAGAGAGAGGCCCAGACAAGCTTAATATGCTCGGTAATGCTGTCCATGCCGCGTATGTTAACATACGATTCATGAAGCCCGGCAAATGAATTATCCCCTCCATCCTCTCCAGGGGCGGAAGAACGAACAACCACCGGTATTTCTTTCATCGGTTCAATATTTTGATTCAATTTCTCTTTGAGATTTTCGGGTAAATCTACATGGTTAAATAATGAACGTATGCGAATTGAAGCGTCCCAGAGTTCTTCCCATCGCATATCTGCGGGGTCGCGACGGGCCAGTTCCATCTGTATTTTTTTCGTGATTCCCTGGCTGCGGGTAAATTCATCATAGGCGTCAGTGGTAATGCATATTCCTGGAGGGACCTTGAAACCCATGGCAATAAGTTTTGACAGGTTGACGGCCTTTCCTCCTGCCCGGGGGGACATGTCGGGACTTATTTCTTCAAGTCTGTAAATCATGGGAAAGGGGTTCCTCCCTGTTCCCGGTTCAGTTTATTTCCAGAACCAGGACATTTTGAAATCTTTGAACTACATCATAACGTTCCACATCCATGCAAATCAAGGCACTGTTGGGGGATTCGGCGAACTTTTTCATGTCCGGATGTTTTTTTAGATAAAGATTGAGCATGCTGTCATGTTCCTCTTTTTGAGGCTCACGAGCCGTACCACTCAGGGTAATCCCTACTGATTCAATAATGTCAGTAGACTGGTTTGTGCGGTTATCAACCATGAAGGATATTTTATTGTTTTCCATAAGATAGTTGAATTTCCTTGTTGCTCTGGGCGTTACAAAAATCATTCTGCTCAGGTCATCTGAGAGAGCGAATGCGACAAGGGTGGTGTAGGGCCTGTTATCGTGTGCGGTGGCAAGAACACCGAAGTATTGCAGGGAACAGGTTTTATGGATAAGGTTTCGAAGTCGCTGTAGATCATTCATTTTGTTTTTCTGTTTTTATACTGAATTTGTTATTTTATCCTAAAAAGTTTTGTTCACGATTATCAGGATGTTTACTGCATTGTCATTGTGACGATTGAATTTTTTGTCCAAATGGTCTATACTGTAAAAAAAAATTTTTAATATCCATCTTCACCGGAGCTGCACACTGTATGTGCCGCACCGGTGAAGATGGAAAAAGTGTAGCTGTTTTTCATACGTGAGTCAAGATTTTTTGCAGGGTGAAAAGATATAATGGCGTAAGCAGTGTAACAGATATTTTAAGATTCACTGCATGTGTAAAACAGCAGGTTTTAGATTAAACTTTAACCTGTCAGCGCGGCCAGTGCATCCATTACATTTGTAAGTTCCCTGGCGTAGTGGGGCCAGGAGAAGGTGTTGGGTTTGCGGACCAGTATGGCATTCATGCCGACGACTGTGGCGCCCTGAATGTCGGCGGTGATGTTGTCCCCCACCATTACAGCATGGCGCGGGAATCCCGCCGCGGTAATGGCATAAAGAAAAATTTTTTTATTTGGTTTTTCATAGCCCACGGCGCCGGAGGTGATGATGCCGTCGAGGAGGGGATCAAGGCCGAGATGGTGAAGAACCAGGGGGAGATCAGGTACATGGTTTGAAAGAATAATATTGCGCCATCCTTTTTTTCTGGTCCTTTCCAGTACCGGGATAGTATCATCGTAGAGATGCCATCTTTCGGGGCGCAGGTATTCTTCCCGTACATCTGAGGCAGTTTCAGTTGCTGTTTTTTTATTCAGGCCCAGTTCGGAGAGTATTCGGGCAATTTCATCTTCCATGTAATGCCACCAGGTTTTGTTTTTCATGTAGGCGTTGTGTGATTCGTCGGCACGACCCCAGGGGTAGATTTCCTTCAGGCGGGGACTGATGTCGTTATAGGCGAGGCGGTTGATTTTTTTCTTCGCCAGTATGTCAAGGACGGTCTGTGTCCACTTCCCCTCCCTGTATCCCAGGGTTTCGTCAAAGTCCCAGAACAATACCTTTGATCCTATCAATGGAATGTTTCTCCTTCTTGTTTTTTGTCTATGGAATCACTGCGGCAGGGGGATTGTAAAGCTGTTTTTCAGAATCATGTAAATCAAAGCGGGGCCGCATTGCAGCGACCCCGTTTTGATTTACAGCAGATGTTCTCTTCCATTTTCCCGGAAACGTTCCTGCATTTTTTCAAAGCAGTTAGGGCAGAAGGTGTCGTAGCAGTTACTTCCCCTTTCACGAAAATAGAGAGTCATGGCAGGATTATTTTTAAGGTTGAAGCCCTCTTTCTTCAGGGGCTTGATGAGTATTTTCTGGGTTTCTGTCACAGAAAACCTGTCAATGATACGGATGTAATCGGGCATCCATTTCGGGTCCATGCCCCCTTCTCTCTGCTGTGCCTGAAACCAGCGGTATGCCCCAACCGGGTCAAAGCGGGAACCTTCTTTCATTTGCAGGGCCACCATGACCTTTTCATCTGCCACTTCTCCGGGGGCGCCGTAGGCAACGGCGAGTTCCACCCCGGGAAGGCCCTGGGCATAGGCCTGTACATTCTCCGCGGAAAAGTTTTCTCCATCCTTTCTGATCCAGTCATCGGTGCGTCCGTTAAAGTAGAGGTAGCGTTTGCCATTGACAATGCGGATATGGCCCAGGTCCCCGGAGTGAAAGATGCCGTCCTGGAACTTGTCGTTGTTGGCCTTGTCGTTGTTCAGGTACCCGTCAAAGACCACGTTGTTTTGTTCCGTGTACTTGCAGATTTCTCCCACGGCGCGGTCATAGTTAATAAGACGGCCCTGGTCATCGACACGGCCGGGGTCACATTCATTGCATTCTTCGTCGAGGATAACGATTTTTTTTGATTTCACCCTGCCCACGCAGTCAATGGGATCGCCGGGCTTGACAACAGTGGTGACAGCTGCCTCGGTTGAACCATAGAGCTCATAGACATGTTCCATGTTAAGATAGCGCATCATTTTCTGCCGGTCTATGGTTGTGGCCCCGTTGCCGTGGGCGATTCTGAAATGGTTGCGGGGATCTTTTGCTACCGCGGCAATGATTGTTTCCTCGTCACCATATTTTTTTTCGAGGCTTTTGAGTATATAATGAATAGGCTGGCCTACGTAGTTCATGTAGGTGATACCGTGTTCCATGATATCATGCTCAAAGGCGGATGCACTAAACCTGTCTTTCAGGACGAAACTGCTTCGTGCAATAAGAAGGGGTGTGATGCCGATATACCATGCATTGGAATGAAAGAGGGGCATGGAAATGTAACCCCGGTCATCTTTTCTGAGGTGCAGGCGGCTCAGGGTAACAAAGGCGGCACCGATGAGTTTCTGATGAGAGGCGGGGACCGCTTTTGGAATTCCCGTTGTTCCTGATGTATAGATCACGATGAGAGGAGCGCTGTTGTCGATACCTTTTGCGATTTTTATTTTTTTATCAGAAGCGGTCTTTGCCAGGGATGAAGCAAGGTCAGGGTAGTGACCGGTGGATGTTTCTGTGCCAGGTTCTTCGCAGATGTATATATTCTCCCGGGATAGAGTGGGGATCTTTTCTGAAATGTTTTCGATTTCTTTCAGGTGGTCCCTGTCAGTGATTATGGTGGTGATATCTGACTGTTTTACCACTTCAGCCAGTGTGTTTCCCCTGAAACCGGTATTGATGCCGAAAATAGATGTTCGTGACAGGGAAGCACCAAAAACGGCAAAGATAAAGGCGGGGCAGTTTTTCATGTAGAGTCCCACGGTAAGGTTGTCGCCTTCGCGGGTTTTCCCCTGTTTCTCTTCTCTCAGGGCAGTAAAGAAACGAGCATAGATTTCAGCTTCGTTAAGAACATCTTTAAAGCTGTAGCTGTCGCTGCTGTGAATGATGAAGGTCCTGTTTTTTACTCCCGGCAGGGAGGCGACGAGGCGCAGGATGGCGCCGATGTTAACGAAGGGCAGAAAGTTCTTGATGATTGACTTGAGATTTAATGATTTCATGTTTTGCCTCGAATCATGAAGACGGCAGCCTGAATGCACCGTCTCTGGTATTTATAATAGAATACTGAAAATTTACTATAGTGGAGACTTTTCTTCTACCCGATGGAACAGATGTGCAGAATTGATATAATTAATTCTGCAGGTATATAATTGAGAAGTTCTTTACAGTGAGGTGCGGTACTGGCTCGGGGTTTTACCTGTGATCTGTTTGAAAACGCGGTTGAAGGTGGCGAGACTTTCGAAACCCGTTTCAAGGGCGATATCGATGATTTTGCTGTTGCTGCCGGTGAGGCGTTCCCGCGCATCATCAATACGGAGAGTGTTGATGTAATCGTTGAGCTTTGCGCCTGTATATTGTTTAAAAATGCGGCTCATGTAGTTGGGGTTCATGTCAATGGCGTGGGCAAGGCCCTCGCGTGATATATCTGATGTGTAATTTTCTTTGAGAAAGGTGATTACCTGCTGCATCTTTTTTTCCGCCGCGTCGGAAAGGGGGGAAGTTGTTTCGTCACCGGACTTTTCTCCTTCAAGCCTGCGATAGAGGAGGCGAATTTCAACTTCTTTACTGGTCATGTAGCGTGAATAGAGAAGCGAAAAGGCAATAATATAGAGAGGCGAAATGTAGACAGTGACAAGCTCTGAGTAGATGCCCCCGGAGAGGGAAGTAACGATTTCCGTGGAGACCATGATCAGTGCTGTGGCGGAAATGAAAATAATGAACCTGAAAAGAAAGGGGTCTCGCTGAAAGGAATTGAGCTGCGATATTGTGTAGATAAAGATCCCCCCCAGGTAGATGAGGGCAGTGACATGTATGACCCTCAGAAGGGTCGGGTGAAAGGAAAATGCAGCGGCAATAAAAAGAAGCAGGGCAAGGCAGAAAGTCACGATACTGCTGATTTTATTGAATGTTGAGAGATAGAAGCCATAGAATGCCTGGTAAATGATAATAAGCAAAAAGGGACGGACAATCGATATAACCAGCTGTATGGCAAATGAAATAGTGACGGGCAGAAACTTGTAGGGGGAAAAGAGTGTCGCCAGGTAAATCACGTAAAGAAGAAGTGCGGAGGCGCAGAAAAGGGACTGTTTCTGGTTACGGTTGAGAAGATAAAAAAGTGAAAGGAGAATGATAAAACCCGCATCGAGAAAGATAATGCCAAAGGGTACCTGCAGAAACAGGAGGTCGGTAAATATACGTTTTTTAATATAGGCCTTTTCCGGCAGGAGTTGAACCTCCCCGGCGAGTCCACCGTTTTCCCTGTTGAGCATGCCGATATCAAGGGTGAGAATGTTTTTTCCTTCTTTGAGTATTCCCGCGGGGACGCGGTAATGCCGGGAGATGAACATGGTATTGTATTCAAACTTTTCGCGCCCACCGATCTCTATCCCGTTGAGAGTGACCTTTTCAAAGGAGCTGATCCCCTCAATGAAGAGTCCGTAAAAATGGTGCGGGTCACGGGGGAGAATAAATTCTGCCCGCAGTCTCCTGCGGCAGATCGTATCATTGTCAGCAGCAACAGGTTTGATGATATAGGGAAGTTTTATCTTTTTCCAGGGGGCAGATTTTTTTTCTGTTTTCGGGGAAGTTTTAACTCTTACCTGCCAGTTCGTAATGTTGAAGGCGCCGGGAATTTCTCCGCATCCCGGAATTAAAAAAAGGGCTGCAAGGCTGACAATAAGAGTCGGTATTTTTTTCATTATTTCTGCCTTTGAATAACGTATCCGAGGATATCATAATTTTTAATGTGTGGCGTCAATAATTAATTACCGTTGAATAATTACCGGGAGTAATTTTGCCGAGGGATTGTATTCGAATCAAGGGGATGATCAGGTTTTATTCTCTTGACCTTACGTTAAAAAGGGTGCATAATTCTGAAAAGGGTTTTCTATTATTAAATACCAGGGAGGAGTTTTTTATGAAACGAATTATCATCTCATTGATTTCTGTGGCTGCTGTTCTTGTTCTTTTCTCATGCGCGGGCATGAACCCAAAGGTGGCGGCATGCAAGCAGGCCTGTAAATCCGCTCTTGAAAAATGCAAAGAAGATGCAAAAGGCAACGCCGCCAGGATTGCCGCCTGTACTGTTAGCTATGACAAATGCTGTTCCGAATGCAGGTAAGTCTTTTTGTGCTGACTGCCCACGGGGCAGTCAGCAGAGATTTGTTGATTACTCCTTGTACATCTTTTCAATGATATCGGCGTAACCGCTGTTGACAGCTTTTCTTTTCAGTTTCTGTGTCGGAGTCAGTTCGCCCTTTTCCTGGGTGAATTCTTCAGAGAGGAGGGTGAACTTTTTCACCTTTTCTACCTGTCCAAGGTCTTTTGTTTTTTCATCGATGCGTTCCCTGTAGAGGGCGAGTACTTCTTCTTTCTGCAGAAGGTCCTCATTGTTTGAGTAATCGATGCCGTTTTTCTTCGCCCATGCCTCAAGGGGCTCGAAGGCGGGGACAATCAGGGCTGAGACATATTTTCTGTTATCTCCGATGGCTGCGGCCTGCTCAATATAGTAATCTTCTTTCAGCAGGGTTTCGATCTGCTGAGGGGCTATATACTTCCCCCCCGATGTCTTGAAAAGGTCCTTGAGACGGTCGGTAATCATGATGAAACCGTCTTCGTCAAGGTGGCCGATATCACCGGTGCGAATCCACCCGTCATCGGTAAAGAGATTTTTTGTCAGTTCAGGCTTGTTGTAGTAGCCCTGTGTCATGTTGGGGCCCTTTGCCTGAATTTCTCCCTCGTCGGTAATGCGTATGTCCACAAGGGGTACAACGGGACCGCAGGTGCCGAAACGGTTTTTCTCCGGAGTGGAGACGCAGATGACGAAACATTCTGTCATGCCGTAGCCCTGGAGGAGAAGAACGCCGGTGTTGAAAAAGAACTCGGCAATTTCCCCTGAGAAGGGGGCGCCGCCGCAGTTGAAGACCTTGTTGCGTCCCCCGAAGAGGTTGCGTATTTTTTTCAGAACAAGGGTGTCGGCAATTTTGTGTTTCAGTGCCAGTCCCGGTGAGAGGGATTTTCCCTCCTTACGGAGGTGGCCGACACGTCCCCCTGTCTGGAGGGCCCAGTTGAAGAGTTTCTGTTTTGCCGGCGGGGCCTCGTTAATAGTTTCCATTACCTGAGAGTGTACCTTTTCCCACATGCGGGGAACACTGCACATGTAATGGGGGCGGGATTCTTTCAGGAAATCAAGAAGTGCCTTTGTGTCATGACAGTAATCAACCTGCCCGTTGCCGCAGAGGATATGGTAACTCCAGGCGCGCTCAAAGACATGAGAGAGGGGCAGAAAGGCAAGGTTGACATCGGTTTCCATGATGGGAATATGGTAGCCCGTGCCGAAAAGCATGGCGAGCCAGTTTTTATGGGTGAGCATGACACCCTTTGGGTCTCCGGTTGTTCCTGATGTATAGATCAGGGTGGAGAGGTCTTCAGGGGCAGTTTCTGAAAAGCGTTTGTTGTATTCCTCTCCTTCGGTGTCTTTCCCCGACGCGATAAAGTCGTCGAAATAGAAAGAATCTTTACCCGCCAGTTCTACCCTGTTGTCAAAGACAATGATGCGTTTAATGATTCCTGTTTCTTTTTTTACCTGCAGGGCCTTTGTGTACTGTTCCGCATCTCCCGCGAAAAGTGTCTCAATGCCTGCATCCTTAATGATATATTCCAGTTCCTTTGCCGAGTTGGTGGCATAGACGGGTACTGATGCCGCCCTGATATGAAAACATGCCTGGTCGGCAATGGCCCACCATGCACTGTTGGCTGAAAAAATACCTACCATTTCTCCTACAGCGGTTCCGGCTGTAAGAAGGGCCCGGGCACAGTTTTCTATGGCGTCACCGAACTCCTGCCAGGTGTAGCCGATCCATTCTCCATAGGGCTTGTGGCGCACGGCAATTTTACTGTTGCCGTATTTTTCTACGCGGCGTCTTACCACCTGTGCCAGGTGTTTCTCTTCATTGAGAAAGACGTTGAACTCCGCGTCATAGTCGACGCCGTGACTCTCATGATTTGTTTTCTGGTTCATAGCGATATCCCCGTTTTTTTTAAATAATATTCTGGTCTGGTGATCTTTTCGCATTCTTTCCCGGAAAAAGGTGCTGTCGAAATGATCATCATGTCATGAAAATAACAGTTTAGAGTGAGGCATGTCCTTCGATTTTATAAAACGGTGCTGTGCCGAAAGTACCATTTTATAAATTTGAAGTTTTTTTCAGGTGAAATTATTGACATCAGTGCATGGATGGGGCCCAATCAGATGTGAAGGCATAATACTTTTTCAGGTGTACCGGTATGGAAACAGCCCTGCATTTTTATCTTTTTTTTGGGGCACTTTTTGCCCTGGTTATTTCTATCGGGATGCTTCTTCAAAAACAGAAAGAAGTCATCAACTATATCTATGCCTTTTCATTTTTCGGCCTTGCCTTCTGGCTGCTTCAGATGAGCCTTTACACAACCGGGGTCTATGATGCGCATCCCTTCAGTTACCATGTCAAGGCGGCGTGTATACCCTTTGCTTTCGGGGTGCCTCCCCTGATGGCGTACCGGTACCGGTGGATTATTACTCATCGCCTGGCCTTTCATCGCGGTTTCTGGCTTCTCTTTATACCGGCGCTTTTTTCTGCTTTTTATGTCCTTCTGCCTCTATTTTTTGAAAGTATCCAGGTGAATCACCTTTATCTTGCGGGTAAACCGGTACTCTCTCCAGAATTCGATAAACTTCCCCCCTATTTCAAAGGCCTTTATCTTCTCTTTCCCCTGTCAAAGATATTTCTTGTAATTACCATGCTGCCCACCCTCGTTTCCATGACTGCCATCTGGAAGAAGGCCCCCTCAAATCGCGGGCTGACCCTTTCCCGGGCGGGCTATGTTTTTCTTGCCCTTATCTGTTTCTGCAACGCCCTCTCCGCACTGGGAGACTTCGTTTCAATTGAGCTGGTAAAAATTTCACTGGCACTTGCCAACACGGAGATGACCATCCTCTACCTGGTAACACAGCGTCACGGTGATTACAACCGCCTCCTGAGAAACGAGACGAGACGCGCCTGCTACGAACGGTCCCTCATCAAGGGCCTTGACTGGCAGAAGATTGTAGAACGCCTTTTTGAAATCATGGAGGAAGAAAAGGCCTTTGCCGATGAGGAACTGACCCTTGGGCGCCTTGCGGAAGACCTGGGCATAACCTCTCACCAGCTGTCGCAGATACTCAACGAACGCCTGAAGAAAAATTTTAATACCTTTGTCAACGAGTTCCGGGTCAGGGAAGCCAGGAAACTCCTCGTTGAAGAAAAGGACCGGTCTATACTTTCCGTGGGATTTGCCGTCGGTTTTAATTCAAACACGACATTTAATACTGTTTTTTCAAAGCTGACGGGAGTCACCCCGGGAAAATACCGTAAGCTCCACGGGTGACTTCTGTTAAAGGAGATTTTATGAAAAAAATAATTTTTATGCCCGCCGCGTTGATATTTTTTATACTTGCCTGTTCAACCACGCAGTACAATCCCGCCTGTCTCAGGGAATGCGGGAAAAGCAACCGCGAGTGCAACGGTACCTGCCAGGGCCTGAGGATACCCCTCTCCGAGGGAGAACATCGTGACAGGTTTCATTACGGTGCCGGCAGAGCCTTTGATGAGTGTTCAGCCCGCTGTGAAAGAATATACCGGCAGTGTAAAAAGAGATGTGAAAAGGTTTTCACCGTTGATGCACCGGATGGTTCCGGCAAACAGGTACAATAGTTTTTTATGGGGGGAAGTTATTCTACTTTCTGTTTTTGCCCTGTTTTTTCAGCAGTGAGGTGACTTTTTTAAGGTCTTTTGCCGCTTCTTTTCTTTTCAGTGAGGATGCCCCGCCATTGCGCAGTATGTAGCTGGGATGGCAGGCGGGCATCACCGGGATGCCCATGAATTCATGCCAGGTGCCGTGAAGGGAAGTTATCCCCTGCCGGGTTTTAAGAATAAAATGTGTCGCGGGATTGCCCAGGGTTACGATGACTCGCGGTTTTATGATCTCGATCTGTTTCAGCAGAATGGGGGTGCAGGCACTGATTTCGTCTTTTTCAGGGGGGCGGTCCTTCTGCATCAGCAGGTCGTGGGTGGGGCGGCATTTAACAATGCTGGTGATATAGACGTCGTTACGGGAGAGTCCCATGTCCTCTTCGATAAGCAGGGTGAGTATTTCTCCCGAAGGCCCCACAAAGGGGCGGCCTGAGATGTCTTCCTGCCTGCCGGGGCCTTCACCGATAAAGAAAACTTCCGCCCCGGGAGAGCCTTCGCCAAAAACAACTGTTGTGCGGGTGGCGGCGAGACGGCAGGCGCGGCAGCGGCGGGTCTTTTTTTCAAGGGCGGTGAGGGTTTTGTTTTCAGGCATCTGGTTTTTTTCCTTTTAACTTCCTGCAATAAAAATGAAAATTATGTTTTCAGCAGGTATATGTCAAGGAAGTATGGCCTCATGCTGCAGCGGGGTATGATAAAAAATTATTGCATAAAATATAGTGATGATTAAATTTGGCGTAACAGTGTTATTTTTTAGTCTGTTTTCGCCATTCGAAAGCAGGGAGGGGGAAGTATGAGCGACCAGGTCTATAATAATTTAAGGGAACTGCTGGATACAATGCCCAGCGGGTTTCCTGAAACCGAAGAAAAGATTGAAATTGATATCCTGAAAAAGATATTTACCGAAGAAGAAGCGGCCCTGATGCCCCACCTGCGCCTCAAGTGGGAAAACGCAGATACTATTGCCGCGCGCAGCGGTGATGACGCGAAAGAGCTGGAGAAGAAACTCTGGGACATGCACACCAGGGGAGAGATCGCCGCGGTAAACCTTGGGGCGGTAAAGCTTTTCAAGCTCATGCCCTATATTATTGGCATCTACGAGTTCCAGTTGAACCGCCTCGATGATGAATTTGTGCACCTGGCTGAACGTTACATGGAAATCGCCTATGCCCCTGTTATCGGGGAACATAACCCGAGTTTTATGCGGGTGCTTCCTATTGAAAATGATGTTCCCGCCGGTACTGTTGTTGAACCCTATGAAAGTCTTAAATGGCACATCGATAACGCCAAGGCATGGGCGGTGGGGAACTGTATCTGTAAAACCGAAAAGGCCATGCTCGGCCAGGGCTGTGACAATCCCCGCGAGGTATGCCTCTCCCTTGCCCCCATGGAAAATTTTTATGACGACTATTTCTGGGGGCGCCCCATTACAAAAGAAGAAGCCTTTAAAATTTTGGACATGGCGGAAGAGGCGGGCCTTGTTCATATGACACAGAATACGAAAAAGGGACAGTTCATTATCTGCAACTGCTGTGAGTGCTGCTGCGGTATGCTGCGCGCCTTTAATGAACTGAACAGGCTCAATGCCGTGACACCGTCACGTTTTTATGCCGTGGTAGACGAAGATCTCTGCCGGTCAAAGAGCCGGTGATCCAGGCAGCATGCTCGCAATCCAGGC
>CAZHNW010000010.1:55253-56825 GCA_964534225.1 uncultured Leptospirales bacterium
TTATGCCGTTGTTGATGAAGATCTCTGTACCGCCTGCGGTGTATGCGTCGACCGGTGCCAGGCTAAGGCCATTGATCTCGAAGACTATGCCCGCGTTAATGACCGCTGTATCGGCTGCGGCCTCTGTGTTTCAACATGCCCCACTGAAGCCCTTTCCATGGTTGAGCGGGAGACGGCCCCTGAGATTCCCCGCAATGAAAAGGAATGGATGGAGAAACGTGAAAATGCCCGCGGCGGTGACGGGAAGTATAAAGACCTGATGTAAGGTCGAAACATGGCGATATTGAAGGCGCGAAAGCGCTTTCGCGCCTTCAATATCGCTTTCGCACCTTCAATAATGCTGGACTCGAACATGTAAAGGAATTGTAGTAGAGAGACAGGCAATGAAAAATAAAGAGAAACAAAATCAATCACATGATCATAGTCATGACGAAAAAAATGATCACTGCCATGATCACAACCATCATCATGGCCATGGTTCACTGCATGACCATGCGCATCATCACCGGCCCGCCTCAAAGGGGCGTCTTGCCGCTGTCATTTTTTTTAACGTTATCATTACCATTGCTGAATTCATCGGGGGACTTTTCTCCGGAAGTCTTGCCCTGGTATCCGATGCCTGGCACAACCTGAGCGATGTCCTGGCCCTGATGTTGGGCTATGCCGGCGAAAGGGTTTCTGAAAAAGAAGGGGCATCTCATTACACCTTTGGTCTCAAAAGGTTCGAGGTTCTCATTGCCCTGATCAATGCGGTTACCCTTGTCTTTATAGGTATATTTATTGTCTATGAGGCGGTGCAGCGTTTTATAAATCCCGTTGCCATTGATGTTTTCATAATGGTGCCCGTGGCGCTCATCGGTCTGGCGGGCAACGCCTTTTCAATACTGGTACTGGCCCGTAACCGTGATGATAACCTGAACATGAAGGCCGCGTTTCTTCATCTTCTCTATGATACCATATCTTCTGCTGCCGTTATTGTTACCGGCCTTGTTCTCTACTATACCGGATGGGCATGGCTTGATCTCCTGGTGAGTATTATCATTGTTATCATGATGGTGGCAAGTTCTCTTTCCATCATCGTGCAGTCGCTGAGAATTTTTCTCCAGGGGGCGCCCCGTCACCTTGACCTCGACCGCGTTCTCGGAAACATTGAGAATGTCCCCGGTGTGGGAACGGTACACGGCCTTCATGTCTGGTCAGTCAATTCTGTGGAAATTTTTCTCTCCTGCCACGTCTGTCTCGACCCGGACTATCCCCACGGGGGAAACACTGATGCCATTATTGATGCAATCAATGCCATGCTGAAAAAAAAATACGGTATCAGTCATACCACCCTGCAGCTTGAAACAGAAATGCTCTGCAGTACCGATGAGGGAAGCTGTTGTAACCGCGGGTAAACTTCCTTTTTTTTGCCTCTAAATTCTGGTTGTATTTTTTTTTACAGTGTCTATAAGTGTTTCACCCTTAACTATACTGCTGGTACCTGATGATATGCTGATTGTAGCTGCACTGAGTCTTTTTGCAGCAATTTCAAATGATGATCTGGTTCTGGTACTGGGTGCGTAAAAAAAA
>CAZHNW010000010.1:56835-62674 GCA_964534225.1 uncultured Leptospirales bacterium
GCCTGTGAGATAATGTGAGGTAGAATGGAAAATAAACTGACATGTCCCGCCTGTGGAAAAACGGTAAATGAAAAAGGTTCCGTCTGTTCCCATTGCGGTTATGCTTTTCCCGAAGAGCTGAGGCGCAGCTTTGATTCCTATTTTGAATGCCTCGAAGAAGATGCCTTTCTCGGGTCCATTATCGATTCGGCAACATTGCGCAGGAGGCCCCTGCGGTTGAAACTTCAGGAGGCCGAACAGAGATGCCGCGACCTGATAAAAAAATTTTCCAGAACTGCAGAAGTCCCTGTTATCTCCGGGGAGGTCGAGGGTAAAGGAACCGTTGAACTGTCCAGAGAGGCCCGAACTTCCCCCATGAAACGCCTGAAAAGGGAAGGGGAGAGACAGCTCACCGAGGAGAAGCTGGGGCAGAAATGGCTCCTCGTTGCGGGGATTGTTATTCTCCTTTTCGGGGTGGGATACTTTCTGAAATATTCTTTCGAGAAGGGATGGATTGGCCCCGTGGCCCGTGTCGTCATGGCCTACATGCTTGGGGGACTTTTGCTTGGGGGAGGTCGTTTTTCCAAGGCAAAGGGTTTTGTTCCCTTTGGGCTGAGTATCATGGGCGGGGGACTTGCTGTTTTCTATTTTGCCACCTTTGCCGCTTTCAGTATCTATGGTCTTTTCGGGCAGGGCACAACCTTTGCAATAATGGTTCTCATAACGGCTTTGTCTGCTTCGCTTTCTCTTCTCAATGATGCGAAGTGGCTTGCCGTGCTTGGCCTTGCCGGCGGTTTTCTCACGCCCCTTTTTCTGTCTACCGGCGAAAACAACCAGGTTTTTCTCATGACCTACATGGTCTTTCTCAACGGGGGCATTTTGGGTATCGCCTTTTTTAGACGCTGGTCACTTTTGAATGTCCTTGGCTTCCTGGCAACCTGGATTCTCTATTCGGGATGGCACGGAAGTTTTTACGCAAAAGAAAGCTTTGCCCTGAGCCTTTTCTATGTGAGTCTTTTCTTTCTCATGTACAGCATCGTGCCCTTTGCCTACTACCTGCTCAAGAGGGGAAAAGACGAATCAGTAAAGGGTTTTTATATTACCATTCCCAATTCATTTATCGCCTTCGGTTTCAGTTACGGTATTATTGTTTCTCTCTATGACGGGGAATGGGCATCCCTTGTGACATTTCTCTACGGGGTGATTTTTGGTCTCATGGCCCTCTGGATGTATCGAAAGGGCATGATGGGCCGTATCGTCTTTGCAGTACTGGTTGCCCACGCGGCACTGTTTTTTGTGATAACGGTGCCCCTTTTTTTCAGCGGGCCCTGGATTACCATTTTCTGGGGGGCACAGGCACTGCTTCTTCTTTTCCTGGGGGCGGAATTGAAGCGGCCTTCCCTGAATACGAGTTCCCTTATACTTACAGGGATAACTTTGGGGAAGTTTCTCTTTTATGATTTCAGTGAAATTTTCGGCCTTGCGGAGGAAATCTTCTACAGCGGGGGATATTCCTTTATGATGGGAGAGAGACTGGTCCTTGAGATTTTTCTGCTCATACTCCTTTTTGTTTCGGCGGTAGTCGCAAAAAGGAAGTTACTTTCCCTGCTTAATCCTTCCGGTGATAAAGGTGTTTATTATGCCCTCTTCGGTTTTCTGCTTTTCGTGATTCTGCATATCGAAGTTCTCGCTTTTTTTCACCAGTATCTTCCTGATGCGCGTAACGGGGCCCTTTCAGTTTACTGGGCACTCTATTCGGCAGGTATTATGGCAGCGGGTTTTCGTTTTAACAGCAGCCTGCTTCGACGAACCGCCATGGTTATTTTTGCTGTTACCGTGTTGAAAGTCTTTTTTTATGATACCGCAGAATTTTCAACACCCTACAGGATCGTTTCATTTCTCATTGTAGGGATACTCCTGGTGGGGGCATCCTTTCTCTACCACCGGTACCGGGACCGGATCATTGAGGCTGTCTCTGATGAAAATGAATAACAGGAATACTGTCCTTTTTGAAAATTATTTTTACGGGGGAGGTTATGAGGCATACTATTAGAACAATCGTCGATGAGGCCCTTGACCGGCACTGTGATGATGCGGATCTTTTCAGGGAAGTTATTGAAGAACTTGTTCATGCAACGGCCCAGTTAATGGGGCAAGAGGGGCTGCGCCAGATTTCTGCCATCGTTGAAAATGAAAAAGGAAAGATGCATAAAATTGTTTAGCGACACTGAATGCGCGAAAGCGCTTTCGCGCATTCAGTGTCGCTTCCCCCGCGGGCGGGGGTGATGCAAAGGTCAGGCCAGCTTTGCGAGGCTTTCTTTCAGGCTGGCAAGAATTTCGCTGAATTCTTCTTTTTTCTGTTTTTCCTTTTCTATGACTTCTTCAGGTGCCTTGCCGATAAAGTTTTCATTGGAAAGTTTATTTTCAACCCGGGAAAGGTCATTCGCAACCTTGCCGATTTCCTTTTCGAGACGGGCCTTTTCCTTATCGATGTCGATAAGTCCCTTGAGGGGAATGTATATTTCAACGTCGCGCATTACCGCTGACGCGTCAGTTTTTTCCGGGGTATAGGCGGCATTGATAATAACTTCCTCGATGCGTGCCAGTGCCTGGATATGAACAGCCTCCCGTTCGATAAGGGCTGAAATGCCGGTGTCTGTTGTTTTAAAGACAACGTTTGCCTTTTTGTCAGGTGGAATATTCGTTTCACCGCGAATGTTTCTGATCTTGTAGACAATTTCCTTAAAGGTTTCGGTCTCTTCTGCTTCAGCGGGAAAATTAAAGACGGTACTGGTGCGGGGCCACTGGGAGATGATGATGCGTCCTTCCTTCCCCCCTGTAATTTTGTCCCAGATCTCTTCGGTAATAAAGGGCATGAATGGATGCATCAGCTGCAGGCATTTTTTAAGAACATGGTAGAGGACCTGTTTTGCCGTTTCTGAAGAGGAGCCGGCGGATTCTTCTTTTGCGTATACTCTCTGTTTGGTGAGCTCAATGTACCAGTCGCAGAACTCGTGCCACCAGAACTCGTAGATTTCCTGCCCTGCTTCGTTGAACTTGTATGTCTCAAGAGAAGAGTTAATGCCTTCGATAGCGCGGTTAAGACGGTGGAGAATCCATCGGTCAAAGTTTTCAAGTTCATCGGGGGTTATATCACGCGGGGTGAAGTCATCACCCAGGTTCATGAGGATAAACTTTGTAGCATTCCATATCTTGTTGATAAAGGCACGGTAGCCTTCTACCCTTTTTTCTGAAAAGACGACATCGCGTCCCTGGGCGGCAAAGATAGCCAGGGTAAACCTGAAGGCATCGGTGCCGTAACGGTCCATCATGATGAGGGGGTCGACAACGTTGCCCCGGCTTTTACTCATTTTATGGCCCTGTTCATCACGGACAAGGGCGTGAATGTATACATCTTTAAAGGGGATGTCTCCCATAAATTTCATGCCCATCATGATCATGCGGGCCACCCAGAAGAAGATAATATCGAAACCGGTAACCAGTACATCCGTGGGATAGTATTTTTTCAGGGTCTCCGTGTTGTCGGGCCATCCCATGGTGCTGAAGGGCCAGAGCCCTGATGAGAACCATGTATCAAGAACGTCGCTGTCCTGTTTCAGGTTCGTTGAGCCGCATCTGGCACATTTTTCCGGGTCTTTAAGTTCGACGTTGATGTGACCGCAATCCTGGCAGTAGAAGGCGGGGATCCTGTGACCCCACCAGAGCTGGCGGGATATACACCAGTCTCGGATATTGTACATCCATTCGAAGTAGGTCTTTTCCCAGTTTTTTGGAACAAAGCGTATGCGCCCGTCTTCGACGGCCTTGACTGCCTCATCGGCAAGGGGCTTGATTTTTACGAACCACTGCTTGGAGAGATAGGGTTCAATGATGGTCTGACAGCGGTAGCAGTGTCCCACGCTGTGATCGTGTTTTTCAATTTTGACAAGGAGTCCCTCTTGATCAAGGTCTTCGACGATTTTTTTGCGTGCCTCGAAGCGGTCAAGGCCCTGGTAGGGGCCACCGTTTTCATTGATGACACCATTTTCATTCATGATGTTGATTTCTTCGAGGCCGTGGCGCTTGCCCATGTCAAAGTCGTTGGGGTCGTGGGCGGGGGTAACCTTTACCAGGCCGGTACCGAATTCTTTATCAACATACTCGTCGGCAAATAGCGGGATTTCACGGTTCATGAGGGGAAGTATGACCTTTTTTCCCACCAGGTCGGTATAGCGTTCATCATCGGGATTGACGGCGATGCCGGTATCTCCCAGCATTGTTTCAGGCCGCGTGGTGGCGATGGTGATAAATTCATCGCTGCCCGCAACGGGGTACTTTATATGCCAGAAGTGACCTTCGAGGTCTTTGTATTCTGTTTCGATATCAGAGAGGGCGGTGGTGCAGCGGGGGCACCAGTTGATAATACGGAAGCCCTGGTAGATGAGATTCTCGTCGTAGAGGGTCTTAAAGACTTTATGAACCGCCTTAGAGAGGCCTTCATCCAAAGTGAAGCGTTCACGGTCCCAGTCGAGGCTGCAGCCAAGTCGTTTGAGCTGCCCCTTGATCTGTCCACCGGAGTGTTCCTTCCATTCCCAGACTCGTTCTTCGAATTTTTCGCGTCCCAGGTCATCCTTGGTTTTTCCTTCTTCTTTTAACAGGCGTTCCACAACATTTTGAGTTGCGATGCCCGCGTGGTCCATTCCCGGCATCCAGAGGGTGGACTTCCCCTCCATGCGCTTCCATCGAGCAAGAATATCCTGTAGGGTGTTGTTCAGGGCATGACCCATGTGCAGGTTGCCTGTCACGTTGGGTGGGGGGATTACAATTGAGTAGGGTTGCCTGCCATCAGTTTCATCGGCGTGGAAGTAGCCCTCTTTTTCCCAGATTTCGTACCATTTTTTTTCAGCTTCTTTCGGCTCAAAAGAAGTAGGAAGTTCCATACTGTTATCCCTGTCGTCGATCTATTCGCATTAAGTAATGATGTTTTATCCCGCATAGTACCGGCTGGTGTGAAGTTGCGTAGAGGAACGGAGCTCCGCCGGATTGCCGGGGTCTGCTGTCATTAAGGGAGAGTGTATGAAGGTGTCAATCCATTTTCAGCGGAGTTTTTTAATGGCAGCCTCAAGGCGGTTGATGGTGTTAGTGCTGTTCCCTGTTGCTGAAAAGACTATGTAGCCGTACCGGTTGACCAGGTAGGTAGCAGGGACGGTTTTTTTCGGGTTATAGTTCTGTAGAGCCATGTGATAGAGGTCTATGAGGTAATCATGGGAGATGCCGAGTTTTGCCAGGGTTTTCTCTGCCTTGTCTTTGGCGTTGCCGGAAGTGTCGTTTTTGTCAACGTTGATAAGGATAAGTTTCAGGCCTTTGCTCTGAGCATATTTTTTTTCAAACTGGATCAGGTGGGGCATTTCTTTTTTACAGGGTGCGCAGAAACTGGCCCAGAAAGCGATGAGCAGGTTTCCTCTCAGGCGTGATTTATAGACAAATTTTCCTTTATTGTTCATAAGGGCAAAGCCAGGGGCTTTTTTTGCGGCGTAAAGGCCACCGGATGTGATCATTATTGCTATGATGAGTAGTGCAGGTATGGTGCGTTTCATTCGTCTATGTCTCCCCTTGTTGCTGTTCGATGTCAGATTGACATTGTTGAGGCTTTTATGCAACAATTAATTGTTTTTTAAAATATGGCTCAGAGCCTTGTGGTAATTTATAGAGTTGATTTACATATGGCTCAGAGCATATTGAAAAAAACTGGCAAGAAAATTTGAATATTACTGAAAAAATGACGGATACAGATGAATTAAATATAAGGATGAGAATAAAAGGCTTATTATTTCAACTCTCAGGAAATGGTAATTGTTAT
>CAZHNW010000011.1:0-3428 GCA_964534225.1 uncultured Leptospirales bacterium
CGGGAGGGATTTCAAAAGGCGGCAGGAATATTGAAAAACAGGCTGGTCGAAAAAAATAAGTAATTACCTTTTTTCACCCTTCCAGTTTCATGGTCTTTTTCAGAACCGTAATCTCCGTGTTGAGGTCCATGACGTCATTCTCAAGAAGATTATGAAGCTGCTTTTTATAGGTTTCACCAATTGTTGAAAGTACCTCCTCGGCATTGGCAAGGGATTGCTGCACATCTTCATTCATTTCCCGTTTTTGGGAAAGTTCAACATACTGTTTTACGATTTTCTCGGTAGCATCAAGGTAATAGTTGAGAAATTGTTTAGCCCGCCGCAGATCTTCGGGGTGTTTCTTGATATTGTCGAATATCTCCACGCCGATGTGACAGATCTCCTGGATCTTCTGCGCCACCTCGTTGTTCTTTATCATGCGTGTATTGTTACGGATTTTTCGCAGTTTTTCCATGCCCTCTTTCACGGCCTTCTGGGCCTTCTCATTGGTATCATCAACAAAATCATCCTCTCCTGATGAAGCGATTTTGCCCTGTATCCACTTGACAATTTTTCGAATGGCAATAAGCCCCAGGATGGCAATGATAAAAGAAAGAAAAAAGCCAAGAAAAAACACCCTGCTGCAAAGAATGTATATACCAATTCCGGAAAAAAACGAAAGGAGTGTTCTGGTTTTCATAGACTGGTCCCCTGGTCTGAATATAGTTTCTGCCGGCAGAGAGAGCCGGCATTTTCGCGCACCAATAATATAGAAAGAAGAGGCGGAAGGTGTCAACAACCTCTGCATAAAAAGACGCTTCCCGGCACGCCTCATTTCATGGTTTCAAGGGTCTCCCTCATAAGGGTCCATGCCTGCGGGAGGAGTTCTTCCAGTTTTTTTTCTTCTTCGGAAGTAAACCGTCCCAGGACATAGTCTGCCACAGAGAATTCAGGGTTTTCGGGTCTTCCCACCCCGAAACGAAGGCGGTAAAAATCCGCAGAACCGGTATGCTGAATAATAGACCGAATACCGTTATGCCCGCGGTGCCCGCCGCCGAATTTCATTTCAATACGGCCAAAGGCATACTCGATTTCATCATGACAGACAATAACCTGCCCCGGTTCCGTTCGATAAAACCGGCACGCTGCCTGCAACGATTCCCCGCTGTTGTTCATATAGGTCTGGGGAAAGAGAAATAAAACTTCCCTGCCGGCCATGCGCCCCGCACCTGTCAGGGCCTTGAACTGCTTCTGCTTTACAGCAATACCCTCGTGAGCAGCAAGCCCTTCTCCTGTTATAAAACCAATATTATGGCGTGTCCTGGCATATTTCCTGCCGGGATTGCCCAGAAAAGCAAGTATTATCATTATGATGACCTTAAATCTCGGTATTCCGGATGAACTGCAACGCCTCTTCAATGGAATAGCTCATATGAACCCTTTTCGAGAGGCCGGTTATAGAAAACATTTCTCCAATATCCCTGTTGACATTGAGAAGCACGAGGTGACACTTCTGTTCCAGCAGCTTTGAATAAAAAACAACAATTACACCAAGGCTTGAACTGTCGATAAAAACAAGCTTTGAGAGATCAAGAAAAACATGCATGCCCTTTTCGAGGGTTTTGTTCAGCTCTCCCTCAAAGCGATTCAGGTTCTCCACGGAGAGAGAACCTTCAACCCTTAGAAGCATGTATTCTTCTTTTGTCTCCCTGATTATCTTCATCAACTATAACCTTTTCTTATTTCACTAACATCTTTCCACATTTGACGGATTTGTCAAGTGAAGAAAGATTTCTCTTTGATCATTTAGAATGATTAATCATGATATTGAATTTTAAAAATAGTCTAAATAGAGGTTTATGTCTCTTCACAGCAAAAACAGAAAATTATGATCAAATATCAAATTTGGATAATATAAATTAAAACTGTTGACAAAAAATGCAACGATACAATTCTTGAGTTATTCACTACAGATACTAAAAGGCAAAAAGATATGCCACGAGCAAAAATCTGGGGCTTTCTTGCACTCTTAATTTCCATCATATGTATAGGGTGCTTTGTATATTTTGGTTTTGGCACAGAAAGCACCTTCACCTATGAAACCCTTTCCAGGGCATCCTTTGCTGCCATTGCGATTCCCATATCCCTGGTGGCATTTACCATTCTCATTACCGGATTCTGGATAGGATACACGATACTTACAATAAAGGTGGTACCTCCCATGCCAGAAATAGTCGAAAAAAAGGATTTTTCAAAAGTTCAGGCTTTCTTCCTCTGCCTCATTACCCTTGGCCTCATGGGGCTTCTCGGTTACGGCATGTACATTAAGAGCTTCTGGGCCCTCGCAATTCCCGCGGCGCTGATCTCTCTGGTTATACTTGGTGCAGTCTTCTGGGTTGGCATTGCCATTCTCACTACCCGTTCCACTCTCCCCGGGGACAACTGATTCTTAAGCAGTAACTCATGAGAGTCCTCTTTCTACTTTACCGGGGAAACCCCTTCTGCGGGGGGCAGGGTATTTACCTCTATAACCTGACACGTGAGCTTGCCCGGCTGGGAGTAGAAACTGATGTCATTGTCGGCCCCCCCTATCCGGATAACATGGATGAATGGGCTACAACATATAAAATCGAAAATCTTCACCTCTGGATGGTCAAAACATCAAGCCTTTCAAAGGATAAACTGTGGCGCCTTCTCTCCCCATGGAACTTTGTAGATTACGTCCTGACCCGGTTTCATTTTTTTCCTGAAATGGAGACATTCAGCATGCGTGCCCTCCCCCTGGTTCGACGCCTGATGAAGACAAAACAGTATGACATTATTCACGACATCCAGTCTCTTGGCTGGGGAATGATTCCCATGAAAGGCTTTGGTGTGCCCATGGTTACAACAGTACACCACCCCCTGACGCGCGACCGGGATGCTGACCTGTTGCGTGAAAACAGTTTCTGGGGGAAGATGACCACTCTTCTCTTCTACCCCATCCGGATGCAGAAAATTGTTATCAACCGGCTCAATGGTGTAATAACATCCTTTACAAAGGGAGTCGATGAACTTGGCAACGCCTTCGGCCTTGCCCCGGAAAAGGCACATGTGGTTTACAACGGCATGGACGTTGAACTCTTTCAAAACACGGGAGAAAAAAGGGAAGAGAACAGGCTTCTCTTTGTGGGCAACACTGAAGACTATAAAAAAGGCATCCAGTTTCTTCTCGAGGCGATGACCCTGCTTCCTGAAGAGGTAACCCTTACCATCGTTGATGAGGGGCCCCCGTCAAAATTAAATGCTGCAAAATTTGTAAAAAAATTCAATCTGGAAAACCGGGTCATCTTTACCGGGAAGGTCGACTATGGCCGCCTGGTAAGCCTCTATTCAACCCATACGATACTGGTAATGTCATCCCTTTATGAAGGGTTCGGGCTCCCCGCCGCAGAGGCCATGGCATGTAA